>NZ_CM002692.1:775622-1075622 GCF_000632515.1 Parageobacillus genomosp. 1 | reverse complement strand
ACTTGATAGTATGTATATGCGGTTGCCGCTTCTGTTGAATGCGAAGTCAAACCGAAGGCCATACAGCAAACTACTGCGAGTGTTGCAACAGTTTTCTTCATTATTGTTTCCTCCTCATAGTTGCTTTTTGGCTTGGCGTCTGCGTTTAATAGAGTAGCATGTTTGTCCACATCGGTCACTGTATATCATTTCCATATTACGGTTGTAATGGCTGCGCATCCATTGATACATAAAGGATCACGGCACTTCTTTACATTTGCATTACATTTTTGTAACAGAGCGATAAAAACATGCTTATCTTGCAAAAATCCGCTTTTTTCGCAATAATGGTTGATAGATTGGAATTCGTTGAGGTGGAAAGGATGTTAACAGGCTGGTTTCTTTGGTTTATTTTGTTTTGGAGCGTATTTTTGTTTGTCACGATGTCGATCGGCGGCTTTTTTATGTTTCGCAAATTTTTAAAACGGCTGCCAAAAGAAGACGGAAAATCGGAATTGGACTGGCAGGAATATTATATTGAACAGACGCGGCATTTATGGGGAGAAGAAGAAAAGGCGCTTTTAGAGGAGCTCGTCAAGCCGGTTCCTGAATTGTTTCGCGATGTCGCCCGACAAAAAATTGCCGGAAAAATCGGGGAACTGGCAATAGCGGAAAACGCCTCCCGAATCACAAGAGATTTGATTATTCGCGGTTATATTATCGCCACCCCAAAACGCGACCATAAATTTTTGATCCGTACATTAAAAGAAAAACAAATTAATATTGCTCCTTATGAAGATCTGTTGCAAAGCAAATAGTCGATACAGCTTTTGTCCTGTCCGTGACGGCTGGCTGAACAACAAAAAAGCGGGGACTACTTCCCGCTTTTTTGTTATGCATTATCGTTAAGTTAAAATCGGCGGTTGATATTTCAGGCGCCGCTCTAGTTTTTTGTAGGAAATATACATGGCGATGCGCCACGGTAAAATCATCGAAAAAGCAAGCAGATAAAACATTCCGCTTAACTGGCGGTAATCGATCGTTCGGCCTAAATAGGATTTCAATGCAAGGCGAATGAGGATCAAGCCGACTAAAATAAGCGCAAATGCTTTCGAACGTTTCAAATAAATTTCGCCATCTCTAATTTCAAATTTCGACGTTTTAATAAGAAAAATGGAAAAAAACGCTCCAAGCACAATCGCCTCGATCAGCTCGCCTTTCGTCACGCGGAATACAGGATCCAAAAACATAAGCGCGCCGGTGCTCATAAATATCGGCGGCAAAATAATTTTTTTCGCGTTTGCCGGTTTTTGCGATGCTTTCATGCGCACGAAGAATATGAAAAACGCCATGAATACCGCAATGAGTGATGTTATGATAGCCAAACGCATCATCCTCTTCTTTTAAGTTTGTGATAATGGTATTATAACAAAAATCCACAAATCGTGCATATTTATATTGCTAATTGTTATAACAGACGGCTGACCGCTTCAAGCACGCGGCTTTCTTCAAACGGCTTTACAATAAAGTCAGCCGCGCCGGCCTCAATCGCCTCGACGACCATGCGCTGCTGTCCCATAGCCGAACAGATAATGATTTTCGCGTTTCGATCCACTTGTTTGATGGCGCGCACCGCCTCAATTCCATTCATCACCGGCATCGTAATATCAAGGATGACAATATCTGGATTTAAACGCCGATATAACTCCACTGCCTCTTTTCCGTTTTCTGCTTCGCCGATGATAGTATGATTCGCTTTTTGCAAAATTTTCGTCAACGTTACTCTCATAAATTTCGCATCATCGACAATGAGAATAGTAGCCATAATATTCACGATTCCCCCTTAACAAACAAGTTTAGAAACCTCTAAATCCTCCAAAAATGCTTGTCGTGTACGCAATAATTTTCGTCATCCAATCGAAAAAGAGAACAACCCCCATCGCAATCATAACATATCCGCCGACTTTCACCATTTTTTCGCTATGGTTGCGAATCCATTGCATCTTTCCGATAAAGAAAGAAAGAATAAAAAACGGCACGGCAAAGCCTAGCGAATAAGCGAGCATATACAGCATTCCCGATCCAGGATTCGTCGCCGCCAGCGCGATGACCGACACTAAGATCGGGCCGGTGCACGGTGTCCATCCCGCCGCAAACGCCATGCCAATGATGATCGAACCGATGAATCCGGAAGGGCGTTCTTGAAAAGACAGACGGCGGTCTTTCATTAAAAAGGATGGTTTCCATATTCCGACAATCACAAGACCGAAAATCACGATAAGAATGGCGCCGATTTGCCGGATGAAATCTTGATATTCGCTAAACCACTGACCGACAAGCGAGGTGCCAAATCCGATCGAAATAAAAATGAGCGAAAAACCAAGGAGGAAAAACAGTGTATGTAATAAACTGCGCCGCTGCATCATCGCTTTCTCCGTTTTCAGCTCACTTACCGATACGCCGGTAATATAGGATAAAAACGCCGGATACAAAGGCAGACAGCACGGAGAAATAAAGGATAAAAAGCCGGCGCCAAACGCCAAAAATACATTGACATCCGTCATGATTCATTCAACCCCTACCCATTTTTTATTTTTATTGTAGCAAAAATAGACTTATTAGTAACGTATTTGACTAGCATCATGTATATATTTTCTATTTTCCCTTTTTGCATTAACTGGTAAAATAGTATACAATACAATCACCCACTATAAATTTTGGATCATGAAAGGAACTGTTTTTCCGTGATTAAAGACGAAATTTTAACATTAATTGAGCAAAAACGGACGGAGCTTGTGGAAATTGTCGCGAAAAATGGATTGAACTCGGCCGCCGCCATTCAAATAAGCAAAGAATTAGATTCGCTTCTGAACGCTTATAACCGGCAGAAGCGTAAGCAAAAAAGCGCTCCCCGACCATAGCGGGAACAGCGCTTTTCCTTTTTATACGTACTCTTCTGCATCTACTAAGCCATTTTGCAATAAATACATTTTATAGTACAGTCCTTTTTGCGCCAGCAGCTCTTGGTGCGTCCCCCGTTCGACAATTTCGCCGCGATGGAGCACGAGAATTTGATCGGCGTCTTGGATCGTCGAAAGCCGGTGGGCGATCGCAATCGTCGTCCGGCCTTTCCGCATTTTTGCGAGCGCCTCTTGAATCGCTCCTTCCGTTTCTGTATCAATATTGGCCGTCGCTTCGTCGAGCACCAATATTTTCGGGTTTGCCGCGATCGTGCGCGCAAAAGAGATTAGCTGCCGCTGGCCGCTTGAGAAAGTAGTCCCTCTTTCCACTACTTGATGGTCGTATTTGTCCGGCAGCTTTTCAATAAACACATCCGCCTGCACATAGCGGGCGGCTTTAATGATTTGCTCATCGGTTAATGAATGGTTGTACATACGGATGTTGTCTTTAATCGTTCCGTAAAAAAGAAACGGATCTTGCAGCACAAGGCCGATATGTTTACGCAGCTCCTCGCGCGAATAATCACGAATCGATATGCCGTCAATGAGAATATCGCCGCGGTCAAACTCGTAAAAACGCATTAACAAATTAATAATCGAACTTTTTCCGCTCCCGGTATGCCCGACAAGGGCGACCGTTTCTCCCGGCTTGACGACAAAGGAAATATGTTTCAGCACATCACGCTTTCCGTCGTAGGAAAAACTGACATCGCGAAACTCAATTTCTCCTT
This sequence comes from Parageobacillus genomosp. 1, assembly GCF_000632515.1. Classification (GTDB taxonomy): domain Bacteria; phylum Bacillota; class Bacilli; order Bacillales; family Anoxybacillaceae; genus Saccharococcus. Next base: position 1,071,952 of record NZ_CM002692.1, on the reverse strand, counting down.
CTTGAATGACAGCCTTGGATGTTTCCGCATTTGGCGGCGCCAATTCTTTATGATCCAAAAGGGCAAAGACGCGAGCGCCGGAAACAATCGCTTGCTGGTACAGCGATAGACGCATCATCATTTGCGTCACCGGTTCGAAAAAGCGCTCCAAATAGTTGACAAATGCGTACAGCACCCCGATTTCCACCGGGCTTTCTTGGGCGGAAATGCCGAAAAAGCTTAACACAATGATAATCGATACAATATAGACGAAATCGATCGCCGGACGCAATAATAGCCCGTCGATTTTAATGTTTTTCATACCCGCCGCATAATGTTTGTCGTTAATGTGCGCAAACTCGTTATATAGCCGCTTTTGCTGGCGGAACGCTTGAATGATCGCCATTCCTTGCAGCGACTCGTTTAATTTGGCGTTCAACTCGCTGAGGCGCTCGCGCATGTCTTTATAAAAAATCGAACTATAATGGCGATACAATTTCATAATCCCAACAATGACCGGCAAAATAAACAAACAATAAAGAGCAAGGCGCACGTTTAAGGAAAACATGGCGATAAATACGCCGATGACAAATACGCCGTTTTGAATAAAAGCCGCAAGGACGCTGATGAACATGTCTTTGATCGCTTCCGTGTCATTTGTCACGCGCGAGACAATGCTTCCGCCCGGCGTGCGGTCAAAATAGCTCATGCCAAGCTGATGCACTTTTGTAAACACATCCATCCGCAGCGCTTGAATCACTTCGAGCGCCAGCTCTTGAAACTTAACGAGCTGAAAGTAAGAAATCACCGTTTTCAAGAGCAGCACGGCGATATAGACCGCCGCCAGCCAAAACAATGGAGTAAAATCCAAACGCCGCGGCGTTAAATAGTCGTCGATAAATATTTTGACTAAATACGGCCCGACAAGCTCCCCCGCGGTCGCAAGCACCAACAGGGCAAAGGCGAGCGCCGTATCTTTCTTATACCGGCGCATATAAGCAAGCAGCCTCCATAACACTTGCCGTTGTTCTTTTGGTGTTAATAGTTTATCGTTCATGTTTCTCCTCCCTGTTCGACTAACGATTCGAGCTGCTGCCGCTCGTACATGTCGCGATACCATCCGCGTTCTTGCATCAATTGTTCATGCGTCCCCATTTGCACAATCCGCCCCTCATCGAGCACAACAATTAAGTCGGCGTGCTGAATTGCGCTCAAGCGGTGGGCGGTAATGATCGTCGTTTTTCCGGCGCGGTTTTCTTTTAAAGCGGATAAAATCTGTTCCTCCGTCTTCGCGTCCACCGCCGATAGCGAATCGTCCAAAATAAGCACTTCCGGGCTCATTAAAAGCGCACGGGCGATCGAGATCCGCTGTTTTTGGCCGCCTGAGAGGGAAACCCCTCTTTCGCCGACAATCGTGTCGTAGCCGTCGGCAAACTGCATAATATCGTCATGGATATTAGCCAGCTTCGCCGCTCTCACTACTTCTTCTTCACTCGCTTCCGGCTTGGCAAACGCAATATTTTCCCTTACTGTTGCCGAAAACAGAAAATGGTCTTGCGGCACGTAGCCGATCGCCGCACGCAGCGCATCCAGTGTATATTCACTAATTTCGTGGTCGCCAAAATGGATTTCTCCTTCATATTGGTCAAATTCGCGCAGCAACAGCTTCAGCAGCGTCGTTTTCCCCGCCCCTGTTTTTCCGACAATGCCAAGCGTCTGGCCACGAAGCAGACAAAAGCGGATATTTTCCAAGGAAGGACGGGATTCATTCGGATACGTAAATTGCCGAATGTTATAAACGATATCGCCGGTCGGAGGCACAGTAATCGCGTTTTGGGCTTCTTGAATTTCTTCTTTCTCGGCAAGGAGCGCGCGGACGCGGTCATAGGAGGCCCGCCCGCGCTCGACAATATTAAATAGCCAGCCAAACGCCAGCATCGGCCATATGAGCAAACCGAGATATGTCGTAAACGACACAAGTTTCCCGATCGTTAATTCACCGGCAATGACCATTTTAGCGCCGAACGTAACGGCTAAGAAAAACGAAATGCCAACGATCAATGAAATCGTCGGGTCAAACAAAGCGTCGATTTTTGCGACCGCCACGTTTTTCGCGACCACCTCTTCCGACTGCTTGCGAAACGATTCGATGTCCTCTTGTTCATAGCCAAACGATTTAATGACACGAATGCCGCTGATGCTCTCTTGCACTTTATCGTTTAAAGAGGAAAACGCTTCTTGCGCCTTTAAAAAGCGCTTATGCAAAATCGTTCCGTAACGGCTTGTCGCAATCGCCATGATCGGCATTGGCAGCAAACTGATGATCGTTAATTTCCAGCTGATGGTCAGCGCCATCGTCGCCAGCACGAAGCTGCCGAGCGTCAAGGAATCGACAAGCGTCAAAATTCCGCTTCCCGCCGTCTGCTGGATCGCCTGCAAATCATTGGTCGCGTGCGCCATTAAATCGCCGATCCGTTTCCGCTGATAAAAAGACGGCGACATTTTCGTAAAGTGGGCGTACAGCTCGTTGCGAAGCTGGCGCGCCAGTTTCACCGCAGAACCAAAAATCAAAATCCGCCACCAATAACGCAATATATACAACGCAACCGCTACGGCCAGCAAAACGGCCACCCAGCGAACGAGCACCGCATTTGTTATCGTTCCATCTTTAATATGGTCAATCACAATTCCGATGACTTTCGGCGGAATCGTTTCTAAAAACGCGACAACAATAAGAGCGAAAATCCCGGTAAGATAAGCTTTTTTCTCCTGGCGGAAAAACCAGAATAAGTCGCGGAATACTGTCATCGAACCTCTCCCATCCTTCCTATCAAAGTCGTTATATTATTGTAACAAAAATAGAAAAATTTTGAAAGATTGTTTTTCCAAAATAAAAAGACACTCCGAATCGAGTGCCTGTCTAATTATTTAAGATGATTGTTCATCATTTTCATCATCTGGTTGATTTTCTTCTGGGATGGCGTCATCCCCATTTGCATCATCATCATGCGGATCATTTGCTCATTAATTGGTGGATTTTTCTTTAAATAGTTCATCATCGTTTTACGGGCAATGAAAAATCCTAGCGCTGTCCCGGCAATAAGCGCTAGAATGCCAACGAGAATCGTTGTCCACATACGGCTATTTCCTCCTTCATGTTGTCTATCTAACAGTGTACTAAACCATGTGGTATTATACAATATTTCCTGACAAAAATCTTTTATTTACGCAAATTTTCTTCCATCCGTTAATGGATTCAGCCAACCGTAGTCGTCAAAATCGGCGTCGACCGCTAAAAATGAAGGAGATATTTGCGCAAGTGCGTGGCAAATGTCATCAGCGATTGATGGGCTGTCGGTGACGAGAAGCAGGCGGCGCTTTTGTACGATAAGCAGGGCTTCATCTCCGATTTCATTTTGCAATATAAACATATTGCGCTCTAAATTTTTGCCGACGCTGCCGGTAAAATATTGTTTCAATCCTAATTCCAATCGGGAAAACGATAACCGTTCGGTAATAAATTCGACTTGTTTTCGGCAAATGCTTTTTAGCGGCGCTTTCGCGACTTGATGCTCACGCAATAGTTCGACAATCTTCTCCGTACGATCGCGGTAATAACTTGCCACTTCTTCATTTAGCAAATAAATCCAATAGCGTACCATTTCCCATCCCCCGTTCCTGCTTATTCGTTTATTTCTATTATAAGAAAACGAAAGGGAAAAATATGTCTATTAATGAAAAATTTTTTCACTAACATTGTCGATTTTTTGCATAACAAAAGCTGTCTCCACCCAAAAGGCGAAGACAGCTTTTTCTTGTTATTTCCCAAGCAATGCTTTGACCCGTTTTACGACGTTCCCGACCGTAAATCCGTACTCTTCCATAATTTTCTCCCCTGGTGCCGAAGCGCCGAAGCGGTCAATCGCTAAAATATCGCCTTCTTCACCGACATAGCGCTCCCAGCCGAGCGAAGCAGCCATTTCAATCGCCAACCGTTTTTTCACAGCGCGCGGCAGCACTTGTTCTTTATAGTCGGCAGATTGCTTTTCAAAGCGATCCCACGAAGGCATGCTGATGACAGAAACGTGAATGCCTTCTTCGGCTAGCGCTTCTTGTGCTTTGACGGCAAGGCTTACTTCCGATCCGGATGCGAGCAGCAGCGCTTCCGGCCGGCCGTTTTTCGCCTCCGCTACCACATATGCACCTTTTTTCACTCCTTCATACGCCCGCTCTGCCGTATTCGGTAGCGTCGGAACGTCTTGCCGCGTCAACACCAGCGCGGTAGGATGATCGGTTGCTTCTAACGCTAGCCGCCATGCTGCTGCCGTTTCATTCGCATCAGCCGGACGAATGACCGATAAATTCGGCATGGCTCTTAGCGATGGAAGATGCTCGATCGGCTCGTGCGTCGGACCGTCTTCGCCGACGGCAATGCTGTCATGCGTCAGTACGTACGTAACCGGCAATTCCATTAAGGCAGCGAGACGGATGGCAGGACGCAAGTAATCGGAGAACACAAAGAACGTACCACCGAATACTTTCAAACCGCCGTGCAGCGCCATTCCGTTTAAAGCTGCGCCCATCGCAAACTCGCGCACGCCAAACCAAATGTTGCGACCGTCATAGCTTTCTGGCAAAAAGTTGCCCGCGCCTTTCATTAATGTTTTGTTGGAGCTGGCCAGATCCGCCGAACCGCCAAATAATTGCGGAACCACTTTTGCAGCCGCGTTGATCACTTCCCCGGAAGCGGCGCGCGTTGCCAAGCTTTTCCCTTCTTCATACACCGGAAGCGATTTTTCCCATCCTTCTGGAAGTTCGCCATTGATCGCTAATCTCAATTGGTTCGCTAAATCCGGATATGCTTTCTCATACGCGGCAAACAGCTCGTTCCATTCCGCTTCTTTTTTCTCGCCTGCTTCCTTGACCACTTCGCGGAAATGGTCGTATACTTCTTGCGGCACATAAAAATCTTCGGCAAAGGTCCATTGATATGCTTCTTTTGTCAACTTTGCCTCTTCGGCTCCAAGCGGTGCGCCGTGCACATTGGAAGTTCCTGCTTTATTTGGCGCGCCGTAACCGATCGTCGTTTTCACTTCAATCAGCGTCGGACGGGTCGTATCTGCTTTCGCTTCTTCTAGTGCTTTTGCAATTTCTTCGATATTATTACCGTCTTCGACACGCAAATATTGCCAACCGTATGCTTTAAAACGTTGTTCTACGCTTTCAGAGAAGGAAAGGTTTAATTCACCGTCAAGCGAAATATCGTTCGAATCGTAAAGAACAATCAAGCGGCCAAGTTTTAAATGTCCCGCTAACGACGCCGCTTCAGAAGCGACACCTTCCATTAGATCGCCGTCGCCGCAAATTGCATATGTGTAGTGGTTCACAATTTCAAATCCTTCGCGGTTATATGTAGCTGCCAAATGACGTTCCGCCATCGCCATGCCAACGGCCATCGCAATCCCTTGGCCAAGCGGACCAGTCGTTGCTTCCACTCCCGGCGTATGTCCGTATTCCGGATGTCCCGGCGTTTTGCTGCCCCATTGGCGAAATTGTTGAATATCTTCCATAGAAACATCGTAACCGCTTAAATGAAGCAAGCTGTATAGCAGCATCGAACCGTGTCCCGCCGATAAAACAAAGCGGTCGCGGTTAAACCATTTCGGGTTGCTCGGATTATGGTTCATAAATTTCGTCCATAGCGTATACGCCATCGGGGCGGCGCCCATCGGCATTCCCGGATGCCCGGATTTCGCCTTTTCGATCGCGTCGATGGACAAAGTACGGATCGTCGTAATCGCTAGTTCCTCGATCGTATGCGGCATATCTTTCCATCCTTTCATCAACATAGTGTCAATTCTATCATATAGAAAATTGCTCAAGATGTACAATATTATATTGGCCTATAAAACAGAAAAAGAAAGCATCTTTTTACGGCATGCTTTCTTTTTCCGGCAGTATTAATTCATTCGCTTTTTTTGGCTTTCCTTTAATTTTTTCGGCGTGACATCATTGCCGTTAGGATCGATGACCGTTACAGAATGTAACATATCCTCCATCGCTTTACGAAACACTTGGATGTATTCGCGGCGAAGTTGCTGCTGTTCCAGCGCTTCATCCGCCGTCAAACCGGCCGTTTTTGCCTTTTTCGCCAATTCATTAATTCGTGCCATTTTTTGTTTCGATAACATGACTGCCTCCACCTATTTTTCCTATTGTTGTTATGCTCCCATCTTATAGGACAAAAAGAAAAATTGCAAAGGTCCTGCTTTTTCATCCCGCACGCCTGCACTATACGGCAAAATTAGAAAGATGATAGCCACAGCTGCGCCCAGCAACAAAGCAGCTATCTTTCATGTGGCGAAGCATGCGCATCGACATATTCCCGATAGCGGCGGTGAACGGTCGCTTTCGAAACATCGTAGCCAAACCCGCGCAATGTCGCAGCAATTTCCGCAAACGTTAAACCGTTATGGCGCAAACGGACGATTTCTTCGACCGGGAGCTCTATTCGTTCCCGGCCGGCGTTTTCCCCCATATGTTTTAAATTTCGTTCAGGACGGTAGCCTTGCTCCACCGCCCGCTTCATCCCGCGCTTAATTTTTAAATTATGTATTTTCCGTTGATATTCTTCGACAATGCTAATAATGCTCAGCACCATTTCATCCGCTTCCGACAGCTGCATTTCACCGTTATGGGCGATGGTATATATTTTTGCCCCTTCTTTTTGGATGCAATGAAGCAGGGCAATTCGCGCATGGCCACGCCCCAGCCTAGTTTCATCTTGAACTAAAAGCGCGTCAATCTCTTGTTCTTTTAATGCCGAAAGCAGCTCAAACACGCCGTCTCTGTCCACTTCATAACCGCTCGCCTGCTCCATAATCACTTGCACTACTTCAAAGCCGTGCTTCTTCGCAAGCTGCTCAAGCTCTTCTTTCTGCCGTTCGAGCGACGTTTCCTGCTCTTCTTTTTCGGTGCTGACACGGCAATATATAATCGCTTTCATGCGATACCATCCTCTTTCATGTTATTGGTTGACAGCCAGCTGTCTATCTTCCTTTGATTTTAACACAGGAATGACAATTTTTTCACCGGCAACAATTCGCTGGCCGGATAGGTGGTTAACGTCGACGACCCAGTTGATGAATTCCTCCGTGGAAAGCTGATGCTGATCTTCATATTCTTTCGCTAGCTTCCAAAGCGTATCTCCAGAAACAACGGTGATTTCCATATATTGATCTTTTTTCACCGGTTTGTTTGCGTAAAACAACGCCCCGATCACCATAAACAGCAACGAAGAAAAGATGAGATAATGCACCATCATTCGTTTCATATTCCCCACCTCTTAAGAATGTTTGTTCGGTTTTGTCCTCATTATAATAAAGAACATTTGTTTGTGTCAATACAAATTTTCGAACTTATGTTTGTTTTTTTGCGACTGCATGCTATAATGTAGACAAATGGTATGGTAAGAGGTGTATAGGATGACAAAACTATCAAAGCGGCAGCAGCAAATTTTAGATTTCATTAAAAAAGAAGTAAAAACAAAAGGATATCCTCCTTCAGTCCGGGAAATTGGCGAAGCGGTCGGACTTGCTTCGAGCTCTACCGTGCATGGGCATCTAGCGCGGCTCGAAAGCAAAGGATACATTCGCCGCGACCCAACCAAACCGCGTGCGATTGAAATATTGGATGCCGATTTTACCGCGTCGCAGGAAAAAGAAGATGTCGTCTCCGTGCCGATGATCGGGAAAGTGACGGCCGGACAGCCAATTACCGCGATTGAAAACATCGAAGATTATTTTCCGCTGCCAAAACGGCTCGTTTCCGAAGAAGATCAAGTTTTTATGCTTGAAGTGATGGGCGACAGCATGATTGAGGCAGGGATTTTGGATGGCGATTACGTGATTGTGCGTCAGCAGTCTTCCGCTGATAATGGGGATATCGTCGTGGCGATGACCGAGGACAATGAGGCCACTGTCAAGCGCTTTTTTAAAGAAAAAGACCATATTCGCCTGCAGCCGGAAAATTCGAATTTAGAGCCGATTATCGTCCGTAATTGCACCATTCTCGGCAAAGTGATCGGCGTCTATCGCATTATCCATTAAAATAGAAAATGAAGCAAGATCGGGAGCTCTTCTTGATCGCATGATAAAAAGGCTGTCTCGTTCGCATGAGACAGCCTTTTTGTTTTTAATAGAGTTCCATATATTGATCGCGTTCCCACTGATGGACCGTGGTGCGGAACATATCCCATTCAATTTCTTTCGCTTCGACGAAATGTTCGAATAAATGTTTTCCGAGCGCTTGTACAATGACTTCATCCGCCTTTAAGTTTTCGAGCGCTTCCGCCAATGTCGCTGGCAAGTCGACAATTCCTTCCTCTAAGCGCTCTTCTTTCGTCATGACATAAATGTTGCGGTCAACCGGAGCCGGTGGAGTCAGCTTGTTTTTGATTCCATCTAATCCCGCCGCTAATAATACAGCCATCGCCAAATACGGATTGGCTGATGGGTCGACGCTGCGCACCTCAATGCGCGTGCTCATGCCGCGGGAAGCTGGGATGCGGATGAGCGGGCTGCGGTTGCGGGCGGACCAGGCTACATAACATGGCGCTTCATAGCCGGGAACGAGACGTTTGTAGGAGTTGACAGTCGGATTCGTTACCGCCGTAAAGTTTGGTGCGTGTTTCAGCACGCCGGCAATAAATTGCAACGCCGTTTCGCTTAATTGCAAATCTGCATTTGGATCAAAAAACGCATTTTCATTATTTCTAAACAATGATAAATTGCAATGCATTCCAGACCCGTTAATGCCGAAGATCGGTTTTGGCATAAATGTGGCGTGAAGGCCATGCTTGCGGGCGATCGTTTTGACGACGAGCTTAAATGTTTGGATGTCGTCGCACGCTTTCACCGCATCTGCGTATTTAAAATCAATTTCATGCTGGCCAGGCGCCACTTCATGATGGGAAGCTTCAATTTCAAATCCCATTTCCTCAAGCTCAAGCACGATATCGCGACGGCAGTTTTCCCCTAAGTCTGTCGGCGCCAAGTCGAAATAGCCACCTTGGTCATTTAATTCCAATGTAGGGTGTCCTTTTTCATCTAATTTAAATAGGAAAAACTCCGGTTCCGCGCCCAAGTTGAACGAAGTAAAGCCGAGCGCTTCCATTTCTTTTAAAATCCGCTTCAAGTTATAGCGCGGACAACCTTCAAACGGCGTGCCGTCCGGATTATAAATGTCGCAAATAAAGCGGGCTACTTTTCCTTTTTCCGCTGTCCATGGGAAAATAACAAACGTATCTAAATCAGGGTATAAATACATATCGGATTCTTCGATGCGGACAAATCCTTCAATCGACGAACCGTCAAACATCATTTTGTTGTCTAATGCTTTCTCTAGCTGGCTGATTGGAATTTCGACGTTTTTAATCGTGCCAAGAATATCGGTAAATTGCAGACGGATATACTTGACGTTTTCTTCTTTGACGATGCGCATGATGTCTTCTCTTGTGTACTTTGCCATTTTGAAACTCCTCCCCGGCTCCCAAGTTTTATTGAACGATCATTAATGAAAGAAGCGAGCGAGATCCCCTTGGCGAAGTGATGCACGTTGGAAACGCCCCGCCTGCAGCAACTCCGTTCGCAAAATTTCACGCAGCTCCTCGTCAGATAGCTTTTGTTTCACGACTTTTTCCACTTTTTCTGGCTGCTCTTTGCGATCGGCCTGCCGCGCCGCAAAAATTTGCTTAATGCCGGCCAAATTGACTCCTTGATCAATCAAATCTTTGATTTCGAGAAGGCGATCGATATCATTGAGGGAAAACAAGCGGCGGTTTCCCTCCGTCCGTGCTGGAGAAACAAGGCCATGCTCTTCATAATAACGGATTTGGCGGGCGGACAATTCGGTCAATTGCATCACAATCCCAATCGGAAACAATGGCATGGAACGACGGATGTTGCTATTCATGCCAATTCCTCCTCGCTTATGATAGTTTTATTTTATAACGCGTCAGAAAATGTGTCAATAAAATGTTAGATTTTCTTACAAACGTATTAATTGTTTTTCGATTAATTGGTCAATCGCCGAACAAATCGCGATTTTTACATGGGAATACGTTAATCCTCCTTGTACGTAAGCCACATACGGCGGGCGGATCGGTCCGTCCGCCGTTAATTCAATGCTCGCTCCTTGGACAAAGGTTCCTGCCGCCATAATCACATCATCCTCGTAGCCGGGCATATAGCTCGGGTACGGGGTGAAGTGGGCATTGACCGGAGAGGAAAATTGAATCGCTTGGCAAAAAGCGATCATTTGCTCTGGATCGTCAAATTGAACAGATTGCACTAAATCGGTGCGCTTGGCATCCCAGGAAGGGTCGGTGTTTAGACCGATCCGCTCTAACATCGCAGCGGTGAAAACCGCCCCTTTTAGCGCCTGGCCGACGATATGCGGCGCTAGAAAAAAGCCTTGATACATTTCATGCAGACTATATAGCGCCGGGCCCGCCTCCGCACCGATCCCCGGAGAAGTCATGCGGTACGAACATGCCTCTACATATTGTTTTTTTCCGACAATATATCCACCCGTTTTCGCAAGCCCCCCACCAGGATTTTTAATGAGAGAGCCGGCGATTAAATCAGCGCCAACATGGCACGGTTCTTTTTCCTCGACAAATTCTCCGTAGCAATTGTCAACAAAAACGACGACATCGGGCTTCACCGTTTTGACAAAAGCAATCATTTCGCGAATTTCTTCAATCGTAAAGGATGGTCTTGTCGCATAGCCTCTGGAGCGCTGGATGCCGATCATTTTCGTCCGCTCATGGATGGCCGCTTTGACGGCAGCGAAATCCACCTTCCCTTCCGGGGTGAGCGGCACGCTTTGGTAACCGATCTGAAATTCTTTTAGCGAACCGCTGCCGCTGCCGCGAATGCCGACGATTTCTTCCAGCGTATCATATGGATTTCCAGTAATGTACAATAACTCATCTCCCGGCCGCAAAATGCCAAATAACGCGATCGCAATGGCATGCGTTCCAGAAATAATTTGCGGGCGGACAATGCCTGCTTCGCCGCCGAATACATCGGCATAAATTTTTCCCAATGTGTCGCGGCCGATGTCATCATAACCATATCCGGTAGACGGAATAAAATGGCTGTCGCTTACTTGATGACGGCGAAAGCTGTCTAGCACGCGATATTGATTCACATCAATGCGTTCGTCAATTTTTTGATGAATCGGAGCAATTTGCGCTTCCACTTCTTTTACTAGTGCAGCAATTTTTTCTCCGTGTCGTAGCTGTGTAAACATACGATGACCCTTTCTATTTTTGAAATTGACGCAACTGTCCGTATAACGGATGTTTCGGCATGACATACCCTTCGCATTCATACATGCCGCTTTCTTCATTATAGTGCAATTCGTGCAAAATCGTTTCTGATTTTAACTGAGCCAGCAATTTTCCTTCATCATCCGGGATCGATACATAGTAGCCGACCATCTGTTTCTTGACCATCTCTTCGATAAACTGCCGCAGGCGTCGAATATCATCGGCGCAAAACGCGCTTACCATCATCGCCTCTGTTTTCGTGCTTGGCACAAAATGGGGATGACGAATATCCCGCTTATTATAAATAGTCACGATAGGAATAGAAGCCACACCGAGCTCATCGAGCAGGTCGTAAACCGTCTGTTCATGATGATAATAATCCGGGTTGGAGGAATCGACGATATGCAAAATTAAATCCGCTTCTTTTACTTCTTCGAGCGTCGAACGGAACGCCGCGACTAACGTCGTCGGCAAATCTTGAATAAAACCGACCGTATCGGTTAAGAGCACCGTATAGCCGCTCGGAAGAATGAGCCTGCGTGTCAGTGGATCAAGGGTGGCAAACAATAAATTTTCTTCGAACGAATCGGCAGCAGTCAAGCGGTTAAACAACGTTGATTTTCCGGCGTTCGTATAACCGACAAGGGAAATTTGAAAAGCGCGATTTTTTTTGCGGCGCTCCCGATAGCGTTCGCGATGTTCGGCTACCAGTTTCAATTGTGTTTTAATCTCATCGATGCGCCGATAAATATGACGGCGATCCGTTTCTAACTTCGTTTCCCCCGGACCCCTCGTGCCGATTCCGCCGCCAAGGCGGGACAACGCTGTCCCTTGCCCGCTTAAACGCGGCAATAAATATTGCAATTGCGCCAGCTCTACTTGCAGTTTTCCTTCTTTCGACCGGGCGCGCTGGGCAAATATATCCAAAATGAGCTGGGTCCGGTCAATAATGCGCACCGCAAGCAGTCCCGCCAAGTTACGGTTTTGGCTTGGCGACAGTTCATCGTTAAAAATAACGAGATCCGCTTCCATTTGCTCGACAAGATGTACAAGTTCTTCTACTTTGCCTTTTCCGATATAGGTGGCCGGATGGATCGCTTCCCGCTTCTGCGTCACCGTCGCAACAACTTCTCCTTTTGCCGTATGCACGAGCGATGCCAATTCTTCCATCGAATAAAAAAACCGCTCATCATCGATATGAGGAAGCTGACATCCGACTAAAATCGCTTTTTCCCGTTCGCTCAATTAGGCACCTTCTTTCCAACAGCATCACTAAGTCTGTCTCCATCATAGCAAATCTGCGGCAAAATCGCCACGGCCTTTGCAGCAAACATTCTTGTTCTAGCTATTGATTTTCCGCCCCCTTCGCCATACAATGTTACCGTATAACAGGAAGGAAAGGGATGCATCAATGACATGGGAAGTGTTAAGCATCATCGGCACGATTGCGTTTGCGATCAGCGGCGCGATTGTCGCGATGGAAGAAGAATATGATATACTTGGCGTTTATATTTTAGGCATTGTCACCGCGTTTGGCGGCGGCGCGATCCGCAATTTGCTCATCGGCGTTCCCGTCTCCGCCTTATGGGAACAAGGAACTTTATTTGTCATCGCATTAATCGCCATGACGGTCGTTTATTTATTTCCGCAAAAAACATTGCCCCATTGGAAACGGTGGGGGAACTTTTTTGATGCGCTCGGCCTTTCCGCGTTTGCCATTCAAGGCGCACTTTACGCTGTTAAAATGAACCACCCGTTAAGTGCGGTCATTGTTGCCGCCGTGCTGACCGGAAGCGGCGGCGGCATTGTCCGCGACATTCTTGCCGGCCGAAAGCCGCTTGTGCTGCGCGCGGAAATTTATGCGGTATGGGCGATTGTCGCCGGCATCGCGGTTGGCACAAAATTGGCGTCTGCTCCCATCGAGCTTTATATATTGTTTGTTGTCGTCGCGCTATTAAGGATTTTATCGTATACGTACCATTGGAAACTGCCGCACCGCTCGCTAAAGAATCAGGCTGTCGATCAATCTTAAAAAAACCGGCGTATGATGCACGCCGGTTTTTCTTTACAGTCGTTCGATAATCGTCGCCGTGGCCATTCCGTGACCGATGCAAATCGTCAACAGCCCATATCGGCCATTGCGCCGCGCTAGTTCGTAAACGAGCGAAGTCATTAATTTCACGCCTGTCGCCCCTAGCGGATGGCCGAGCGCAATGGCACCGCCGTTGACGTTTACTTTAGAGAACGGCGCGCCGATTTCTTTTTGCCATGCCAATACAACAGGGGCAAATGCTTCGTTAATTTCGATTAAATCGATATCTTCAATCGTTAGCCCTGCCTTTTCGAGCACCTTTTTTGTCGCCGGAATCACGCCGTCAAGCATATAAGTCGGGTCGGAGCCGACGACCGTTTGCGCGACGATGCGCGCTTTTGGCACTACACCAAGCTTTTGTGCCGTCTCCCTTTCCATCAATAACACCGCCGCCGCTCCGTCGCTCATTTGGCTCGCATTGCCGGCGGTAATTTTACCGTTTTCTCGGAAAACGGGCTTCAAGGAAGCGAGCGCTTCCGGCGATGTATCCGGTCGTGGTCCTTCATCTTTGGTGACGATAATTTCGGTTCCTTCTTTATCAAGTCCTTTTACCGGCACGATTTCTTTATCAAATATTCCTTCCTGCTGGGCGCGGAGGGCGCGCCGATGGCTTTCATAGGCGTAGGCGTCAAGCTGTTCGCGCGTCAAGCCATATTTTTCAGCGATTAGTTCGGCGGAAACGCCTTGATGGACAAATTCGTATTTTTCATGGAGCGACGGCGGAATCGTATGTTCGTTGCCGTCGCTTAAAATCGGCACCTTCGTCATGCTTTCGACCCCAGCGGCAATCGTAATATCCATATCGCCCGAGCGGATTTCCTGGGCAGCGAAATGAATCGCCTGCTGCCCTGAGCCGCACATCCGATTGATTTGCACCGCTGGTACTTCGATCGGAAACCCTGCCTCGAGCGCGGCGAGCCGGCCGATGTTGTAGCCTTGCTCGGCAATCGGCGTCACACAGCCCATGACGATGTCTTCGACCAACCGTTTTTCTACTCCTGCTCTTTTTACTACTTCATCAAGCACCGTCGCCGCTAAATGGACGGGATGGACGTTGCGGAACACGCCGTTGCGTTTGCCGACCGGCGTGCGCACCGCTTCGACGATCACGACTTCTCTCATTACGCTTCCCCCTTCTGTCTAATCGTTGTACGTATAAAACCCTTTCCCCGTTTTTCTTCCTAAGTGTCCCGCCTCGACGAGCTTGCGCAATAGCTGTGGCGCCCGGAAACGGTCTCCGTATGCTTCCGTTAAATTTTCGCTGACAAACAGCATCGTGTCTAGCCCGACCATATCAGCAAGCTCTAACGGCCCCATCGGATAATTCAAGCCGAGGCGGACCGCCTTGTCGATATCTTCGGCAGAGGCGATCCCTTCCTCATACATACGGATGCATTCGATCATATGCGCGGCAATCGCCCTTGTCGTGACAAATCCTTGCCGGTCTTTGACGACAACCGTTTCTTTGCCAATTTCTTCGGACAGGCGTTGAATCGCCGCCACCGTATCATCTGACGTCGTTTCGCCTTTCACGATTTCAATAAGCTTCATCACCGGAGCCGGGTTAAACCAATGCATGCCGATCACTTTATCCGGCCTTGCCGTCGCCGCAGCAAGGGCCGTAACGCTTAGCTCGGATGTGTTCGTCGCCAAAATCGCTTCCTGTTTCGTATATCGGTCTAACTGCCGAAAAACATCTTTCTTTAACGTTAAATCTTCCGGCACCGCTTCAATGACGATATCCACGTCTTGCACCGCTTCTTGCAAATCGGTAGCGGTACGAATGCGTTGCAATGTTTGCTGTGCATCTTGTTCAGATAGTTTTCCCGCTTTCGCAAAGCGAGAAAGGCTTTTTTGTATCGAAGCAAGCCCTTTGTCAAGGGCCGCCTCGGAAATATCATATAAACGGACATCTTTGCCCGCCATCGCGATCGACTGGGCAATGCCGCTTCCCATTAATCCTGCACCGATAACAGCAATCGTTTCCGCCATCACAAAATCCTCCGTTTCCTATTCGTATATCGATCACGCAAAGCGTTTTCTTTATTCCGCATTCGTATTGGCATAATATTCTTGCAGCTGGTCGCGCAATTTCCGCTTCAAAAACTTGCCGACGCTCGTTTTCGGTATTTCTTTCATAAAGACGATATCGTCCGGCAGCCACCATTTCGTAAACTGCGGCCGCAAAAAGTCATACAACTCTTCTTTCGTGACTGTTTTTCCATCTTTCAATACGACGCAGGCGATCGGACGCTCCTGCCATTTCGGATGCGGAACGGCGACGACTGCCGCTTCAAACACCGCTTCATGGGCCATAAGCGCGTTTTCCAAATCAACGGAAGAAATCCATTCACCGCCGCTTTTGATCACATCTTTTGTCCGGTCGACGATTTTGACAAACCCTTCTTCATCGATGGTGACGACATCGCCCGTGTGCAGCCAGCCGTCATGGAACGCGTCTTTCGTACGCTCGTCATTGTAATATTCAGCAGCAATCCACGGGCCGCGCAAACATAGTTCGCCCATTTCTTTTCCGTCCCAGTTTACCTCGCCGTCTTTGCCGACGATTTTCATCTCCAGGCCTGGAGCGAGAATGCCCTGCTTTGCCCGGAATTCGAGCTTTTCTTCATACGGCAGATCTTGCTGATAGCTTTTCAGGCGCGATACTAACACGAGCGGACTTGTCTCGGTCATGCCATAGGCGTGAATAAACGGAATATGAAATTTCTCCTCGAACGCGCGGATGATTCCTTTCGGCGCCGCCGCACCGCCGCAAATGACGCGCGTCAAGCTGCTTACATCGTAATGGCCTTTCTCCAATTCTTGCAGAAGCCCGAGCCAAATCGTCGGCACCCCCGCGGTGATCGTCACTTTTTCTGACTCGATTAATTGCGCCAGCACTTTCGGCGTAAACGCAGGCCCCGGCATGACGAGCGTCGCGCCGAACCATGTCGCGGCAAACGGAATTCCCCACGCATTGACGTGGAACATCGGCACGACTGGCATCGCGACATCGCGCTCGCAAAGCCCTTGCGTATCGGCAAGCCCGAGCGCCATACTATGCAAGACGGTGCTGCGGTGCGTATATACGACGCCTTTTGGATTTCCTGTTGTCGCCGACGTATAGCACATTCCCGCCGGCTGGTATTCATCCAAATCTTTTTTAAACGGGAATGCCGGGTCTCCTTGCTCCAATAGTTTTTCATAATGATAGACAGGGGAAAGCGTCGTTTCCGGAAGCTCTTCTTCATCGGTCATAATGATAAACGCGCGTACATTCGGAATCTCGTCTTTCACCGCTTCAATAGCCGGAAGCAAATCGTCATCAATGAGCAGCACGCGGTCGTCGGCATGGTTAATAATATAAGCGATATGCTGAGGCGAAAGACGGATGTTAATCGTATGCAGCACCGCGCCGATGCCCGGAATGGCAAAATACGCTTCCAAATGGCGGTGATGGTTCCAGGCAAACGTTCCGACGCGGTCGCCGACGGAAACGCCGAAATCGGCCAAAACGCTGGCAAGACGGCGTGTCCGTTCGCCAATTTCCTTATATGTATGGCGGACGATGCCGTGCTTCATGCGGGAAACGACTTGTTTCGTCGGGAAAAATATTTCCGCTCTTTCCAGCATTGTTGAAATATTCAATTGCGTCTTCATCATTTCCTCATCACTCCTCATTTCGTAATGAATCCGCATGTTCATTCAATAATGGCGCTCTTTTCCTTTTTTGCAATATGTTTGGCTCGTAGCGGGTAGCCACTTCGATGCGCCCGTCTGTGATGTGAACCATCTTGCGGTAACGGTCATCCGCAAACAGCGTTTTCGCCTCATCCGTTTCGAGCACGGGTGCGAGACAGCAATCGACCGTTTGGCTAAACTCCAGCCACTCCTTCATCGTTTTCGACCGGAACAGGTTTACTATTTCTTGATAAACATGGTTGGTTTCGTCCGCCGGCGAATAATGATGCGCAATCCACTCCGGCTTGCCGACGGCGCGGCAAAAGTTTTCCCAAAAGTTCTTTTCCAAGGCGGCGATGCTGACGTAGCGGCCGTCCTTCGTCTCATACAGTTGGTAAGATACGATCGTGCCGGCAAGCTCGGCGATGCCGTCTTTTCTCCCTGTGTGATGCTCGATGGCAAAATGATTTGCCATCATCGACAGCAAGCCATCGACTAAGGAAAGGTCAATGTACGTCCCTTTTCCGGTCCGCTCGCGGTAAAACAAAGCGGCGAGAATTTGTTCGGCAACATGAATGCTCCCGATTAAATCGGCGAGCGTAATCGTCGGATGGACAGGGCGGCCCTGTTTGTCTTTTAACTGGGCCAACACGCCGGTAAGCGCCATATAATTTAGATCGTGGCTGCCGAAAGACGCATACCGGCTATGTTGGCCGAAGCCGCTGATCGAACAGTAGATGATTGTGTCATTCCACTCGCGTACATCGTCATATCCAAGCCCGAGCCGCTTCATCACCCCCGGACGGAAGCTTTCGATAAGAACATCAGCTTTAGAAACGAGATCTTTTGCTGTTTGCAGATCCCGTTCGTTTTTTAAGTTTAAAGCAATACTTTTTTTGCCCGCGTTGTTGGCATGAAATACGCATTCATCGGCAAGCGAGCGCATCCGGTCTCCGCCTGGCGGTTCGATTTTAATGACTTCGGCACCTAAATCAGCGAGGCGAAGACTAGCAAATGGACCGGGCAGGTAGTGGGAAAAATCGATGATCGTTACTCCGTTTAACACGCTGACACCCTCTTTCTATAAATCTAAGTTCCTTGCAATAATCGTTTTCATCATTTCATTCGTCCCGGCGTAAATCGCGCTGACTGGAATATCACGGTAACGTCTGGCAATCTCGTATTCTTCCATATAGCCGTAGCCGCCATGAAGCTGCATGCTCTCGGCGGCGACCCGCTTCGCCATTTCCGTAATCCACCATTTCGCCATCGACACGTGTGTGACGACGTTTTTTCCTTGCATATGCTCCTCAATCACACGATCGACAAACGTCCGTCCGAGAGCGATTTCCGTCGCCATTTCGGCGAGGCGGAATTGGACGGTTTGAAACTCGCTAATGCGTTTTCCAAACGCCGACCGCTGCATGACATAATGCTTCGTCAGCTCAAACATCACTTCCGCCGCCGTCTGTGCGGCGATCGCCACCACCAGCCGCTCTTGCTGGAGCTTTTCCATCAAGTAGTAAAAGCCTTTTCCTTCTTCGCCAAGCAAGTTTTCTTTTGGCACTTTCGCGTCATTAAAAAACAATTCTGCCGTATCCTGCGCGTGCAGCCCGACTTTCTCGAGCTTGCGGCCGCGCGTAAACCCCGGCGTATCGCGCTCGACGACAAGCAAGCTGATGCCCCGGTGCGGCGGTTTGGCGTTCGGATCGGTTTTGCAGGCGACGACGATTAAATCGGCGTGAATGCCGTTTGTAATAAACGTTTTTTGCCCGTTGACGATATAGTAATCACCGTCTTTGACCGCCGTCGTCGAAATGCCGGCCAAATCCGATCCCGCTCCCGGTTCGGTCATCGCGATCGCGGTAATGATTTCGCCGGATACGCATTTTGGCAGCCACTTCCGCTTTTGCTCTTCCGTTCCGTAAGAGGCGAGGTACGGAACGACGATATCGTTATGCAAGCCGATGCCGACCATGCTTGATCCGACTTTTTCTAACTCTTCATTGATCACGACCGAATAAGCGAAATCGGCGTTAAAGCCACCGTACTGTTCATCGACCCATGGACATAGAAAGCCGTTTTCGCCCATTTTTGCCCAAAAGGAACGGGGAATGATCCCTCGTTTCTCCCATTCTTCATAGTATGGATATGCCTCTTTTTCTAAAAATTTGCGAAAGGCATCACGGAAAATGTGATGCTCTTCGCGCAAGTAGCGAGCTGTCATTGATCATCCCTCTTTTCCGCTTTTCGCCGCGTTTTTCATTTGTTCGCGAAGCAAAAATTTTTGAATTTTTCCGCTTGCATTGCGCGGCAGGGCGTCAACGAAGTAATAGGCGCGCGGCCGTTTGTAAGGGGCAAGACGATCGCTGTTTTTGCAAAATTGCTCCAGTTCCTCTGCAGTCACATCCGGGTCTTTTTTGACGACAAACGCTACGACTTTTTCGCCCCACTTTTCATCCGGCTCGCCGACAACAGCGACATCAAGCACACCGCGGTGTTCGTACAGCACATCTTCCACTTCGCGCGGGTAGACATTTTCACCGCCGCTAATAATCATGTCATCGACGCGGTCGGCGACATACAGGTAGCCGTCTTCATCGATATAGCCTAAATCGCCGGAATGATACCATCCTTTATACATCGCCTTTTCCGTCGCTTCTTCGCGATTGTAATAGCCGACCATCATGCACGGCCCCCGCATAATGATCTCGCCGACTTCCCCCGGCGGCAGCACTTCATCCGGATCGGACGGACCGTCCTCCCGCGGCCTGACGACGCGAATTTCATGGTTTAGGCAGGCGCGGCCGGCCGAACCCGCTTTTGTCAACTGTTCATCTTCTAGCAAAAACGTCACCGCCGGTCCCATTTCTGTCATGCCGTACGCTTGAATCAGCTGGATGCCCAGCCGCTCTTGGCATTCTTTCACAAGAACCGGAGCCATCGGGGCGGCGCCGTACAATCCGAGACGGAGCGAGGATAAATCGTAATCGCTTACATTTTCCTGCAAAAGCATATTCCACATCGTTGGCGCGGCAAACAATAATGTAATGCGTTCCTGTTCGATCGTTTTTAAGGCAAGCTTCGGGTCAAAATGGTGAAGAATGACATTTGTCGCGCCGGCATGCACGCGCGGCAAAAAGCAGCAATGCAACTCCGCGCAATGGAACATTGGAGCGCTGACAAGCCCGCGGTCCGTATCGCGAATGCGCATGACCGCATTGCAAACCATGCTCTGTTCAATCATATCGCGATGACGGTGCATCACCCCTTTTGGTCGTCCGGTCGTACCGCTGGTGTACATCATCGCATAAATGTCATTTTCTGATACGTCAATCGAAGGAGCGGCTGCTTGCGCGTTGCTGACAAGCACGTGGTAGTTCGCAGCATACGATGGTGTATCGTCGTCAATATACCAAAACGAAATGTGTGGGAATTGATCATGGATGTCCGTTACTTGCGGCTCTACTGCTTTCTCGAACAAGACGACTTTTGGCATTGCGTCCTCAAGAATGTAAGCGATTTCCTTTGACTTCAAACGAAAATTAATCGGGTTGAATACGGCGCCGATTTTCGCACAGGCAAAAAACGCCGTCCCAAGTTCAAGCGTATTGTACAAAACGGTGGATACCCGGTCTCCTTTTTGCACACCCGCTTCAAGCAGCGCGTTGGCAAGTCGGTTTACTTCTTTTTCCCATTGTTCATACGTATAGCGGCGTCCTTTCGCGATATCGACGACCGCTTCTTTTTTCGGAAATTTCCGCACCGTCTGGGAAAATACTTCCCCAATCGTCATGTACAAGCGCCATACCCCCTTTATTCCTTTAAAGTATCATTACTATAACTATCAAGGAGCGGAGGGCAATATGCAGAAATAAATAAATATACAGATTATTCTAAATATTAAACTTCCGCTTCCCCTTGTCTACATATTCGACATATGCTCGCAAAATCCTTTCTGTTGCACAAAAAAAGAAAAGGGTTTCCCCCTTTCTTTTTAGGAACTGATGACGAGATCGCGGTCACGGATCACCATCAATTCCTTTTTATCATATCGCCCTTCATGCAGAAGACGCACCGCCTGTTTGCGAATCGCCTTTTCAATTAAGTTGCGCACATAGCGTCCGTTGCTGAACTTGCCGCGCTGGTTGCTTTCCAGAACTTCCTCAATATGATAGTATAATTTTCGCTCCGCTTCCGGCGTAAACTCATATTCCCGTTCCCGCAGCATCTGTTTTGCCATTTTCACCAGCTCATCGACCGTATAATCAGGAAACTCGATCGTTAACGGAAAACGAGACGGCAAGCCTGGATTTAATGATAAAAAATAATCCATCTCTTTCGGATAGCCCGCCAAAATGACGACTAAATCATCGCAATAGTCTTCCATTCCTTTGACAAGCGTATCAATCGCCTCTTTGCCGAAATCCTTTTCCCCGCCACGGGCAAGCGAGTATGCTTCATCAATAAACAAAATTCCGCCGCGCGCTTTTTTGATTAAGTCCCTCGTTTTATTCGCAGTATGTCCGATATATTCACCGACTAAATCGGCTCGTTCCGCCTCGATAAAATGCCCTTTGGAAAGCACGTTCATTTCAAAAAACAGTTTTCCTAACAAACGCGCCACCGTCGTTTTTCCCGTGCCCGGATTGCCTTTAAAAATCATATGGAGCGCTTGTCTATTCGACTTTAGGCCGTTTTCTTTGCGGACTTTGTTAATATAAAGCCACGCGTAAATTTCTTTAATGATTTTTTTCACATGATCAAGCCCGATCAGCTGATCGAGTTCTTTTTGAATATTTTTTAACGCCTGATGCTCTTCATAATTAATGAAATCATGCCGGTCCTCTTTCACTAGATGATTAATATTTTTCGAATTGAGCACAATGTTAATCTGCCCTTTTGCTTTGTTCATCGTCAATTCCGACAATGGGGTGTCACCTCACTTCACCATTTTCGTGGCTGCCTTTTTCATCGCTTCGTTCTTTATCAGTATACGTCTTTCACCGCCGATTCGTGACAATAGCCCAAGTAAAAGAAACAAGCAAGCATTGCAGTTTGGCAGGAATACAAGTTTGTATATTTTATTCAGCGCGACCGATTTTTACGCGTAAAAAAGTGCCCGCCTTTTTCGGACGGACACTTTCTGTTTCCATTCGTTATGTAAAACGTATTTATTCTGTTTCAAACTGGATGTTTTTTTCCGGGGCAAATGTCGAAATCGCATGCTTGTAAATGAGCTGCTGCTTTCCATGGACTTCCAGCAACACGGTAAAATTGTCAAACCCTTTGACGTAACCTTTCAGCTGATAACCATTTAGCAAAAATACGGTGACTTGTGTTCCATCTTTGCGCAATTGATTTAAAAACTGATCTTGAATGTTAATCGAGTTTTTCATAAAACGTCCTCCTCTTTTTCTCTCTAGCTAATTTTATATATTCGCTTCTAATTGAAGCTTTCCTGCTATGTATTGAAAAATTTCCTCTGTTTTCTCAGCAAACTTCGCTGCATCCGTCATATCAAACCATTGGACGGGCATTTGGTTGCGAAACCATGTCAGCTGCCGTTTCGCATAGCGGCGTGAGTTTTGCTTCATCTGTTCAATTGCTTCTTCTAAAGAAACGCGCCCATCAAAATAGTCATAAAGTTCTTTATAGCCAATCGCCTGCACAGATTGGCAATCGCGAATGCCGCGGTCATATAACGCTCTTGCTTCTTCTAGCAGCCCTTCGGCAAGCATTTGCTCGACCCGTTCGTTGATGCGGCGGTACAATTGTTCCCGCTCCATCGTCAGCCCGACGATGGCGGCATCGTAAACAAGTTGTTTCGTTTGTCCGCGTTGCCATTCCGTCATCGTCTTGCCTGTGCAATGATATATTTCTAGCGCGCGGATGACGCGGCGAAGATTATGCGGATGAATGCGCTCGGCGCTTTCCGGATCAATGGCTTTCAATTTTTCATGCAACGTTTCTTCTCCTTTTTCCTCAGCAATCTTTCGCAATTGGCGGCGATATGCTTCATCGGAAGGAGCAGCGGAAAATTGATAATCGTAAATGACCGATTGAATATATAGCCCAGTGCCGCCGACGATCATCGGCAAACGTCCACGCGCGGAAATTTCGTGAATATGCGAGCGGGCAAGCTGCTGAAATTCGACGACGGAAAACGATTCCCACGGTTCTTTAATGTCAAGCAAATGATGCGGAATCCCTTCCATCTCCTCCGGTTTAATTTTTGCCGTTCCGATGTCCATTCCTTTATAAATTTGCATGGAATCCCCGCTGATGATTTCCCCATTTAATCTTTTCGCTAAAGCGATGCTTAATTTCGTTTTCCCGACGGCGGTCGGCCCGATGATGACGACAAGCTTCTCTCCCATCGGCAGTTTCACTACTTTCTTTTTAGCAATATGTACATTTATTTATTATATCCAAATACGCAAAAATTTTGCATGTATTTTTATAAAAAAACCGAACGCCACTATGGACGTTCGTTACATATGGAATCGTTTTAAAAGTGATTGTACGTCTTCCGCCATTTTCGATAGGGAAGCAGCGGAAGCAGAAATTTCCTCCATGGAAGCAAGCTGTTCTTGCGTTGCCGCGGACACTTCTTGCGTTCCCGAAGCGGCGGATTCGGCAATTTGCGTCACTAGATGCATCGATTGCACCACTTGTTCAGCAGCCGCTGACATTTGTTGAACAGAAGCGGAAACGTCTTGAATTTGCGCCGCGACTTCATGGACAGCTGTTTGAATTTGTTGAAAAGCTTCTCCAGATGTACGGATGGCTCCAGTTCCAGTTTCTACTTCTTTTCGTACCGTCTCCATCGATTGAACAGCCTCATTTGTTTCCTTTTGAATCGTTGCAATTAACGAAGCAATCTGTTGTGCCGATTGTGCGGATTGTTCCGCCAATTTCCGTACTTCATCAGCCACCACAGCAAATCCTCGTCCATGCTCGCCTGCCCGCGCCGCTTCAATCGCCGCGTTCAACGCTAAAAGGTTCGTCTGTTCAGCAATTCCGCTAATCACTTCAGTAATTTTGCCGATTTGTTTGGAACGGTCTCCTAATCCTTTTACAATCTCAGCAAGTCGTTCCACCGTATTATTTACTGTATTCATTTGCGTGACAGCCGTTTGAATCGTCTTTCCGCCTTCCGATGCTTTTTCCGACGTTTGCATCGCAATCGTCGACACGTTTTGAGCGCGTTCGGAAATTTTCTGAATTCCGTCAGACATTTGATCGATCGTCTCTGAAGTTTCTTCTACGCTTTGCACTTGCTTTTCCACACCTGCAGCAACACTTTGAATCGTTAATGCAATTTGTTCCGTCGCCTTGCTCGTCTGTTCCGCACTTGCTGTCAATTGTTCGGAAGACGCCGCAACTTGTTCGGCATTCATCGCTACTTGCTCTAATACATCACGTAAATTTTTCGTCATTTGGTTAAAAGATGCCGCCAGTTCCCCGATTTCATCGCGGTTGCGAATCACAATTTCCTCCCCAGTCAAATCACCATCGGCAATTCGTTTTGCGGCTTCCGAAAGAGTAAGGAGCGGGCGAGAAAGAATGCGGCTCATATAAATGGTAAGGATGTTGCCAATAGCGAGCGCAATGACTCCGATCATAATCATCCATACTTTAAGGGATGACGCTTCTGACGTTGCATCTTTATCAGCCTGATTCATATCTTTTTGCTGGATTTTCGTTAGCTGTCCTGCCGCTTCATCAAATTGTGAAGTAATATCTCTTCCTGTAGTTGTAATTAGCTGTGTATAAGCCTCGACATTATTTTCCTCTTTTAATTGAAACGTTTTTTGCCCTAGTTCGTAAAACTGCTGTTCTAGCTCATCTAACCGTGCTAGCAACTCTTTTGTTTCCGTCTTTGTCAACGTTTTCGCTAGTTTATTGCTTAACTTTTCATATTCATTGTGCGCTTTCGTAAAGTTTGTTAATGACGTTTGATCGCCGGTAAGCAAATAACTGCGCATGCTCCCTTGCTCGCGCCGAATCAAAATTTCTAGCTGCTTGACATTGACAAGCTTTGGAACTTTGTCATTTAAAAGTCGCGTATAACTAGCATTAATAGTGGAAATCTCGTAATAAGCAATACCAACGAGCGCGATTAACAGCACATATACGACGGCAAATACTGCATACAATTTTTTTCGGACTGTCATCTTCATCGTCTTATCCTCCCGTTTATAAACATCGTGCAGCACTCCATCTGCAAAAAAAGAGAAGGGAATAATCTTCCCTTCTTTATATCGGCATATAATGCCAAATATTTAGGCCATTTCTCCCGAACGAAGCAAATTTTTTTTCCTCTGTTCGGACTCATCCCGAATGAAAAACGAGGTTAATAGAGCCACAATGCTGCCGATAAAACCAAATAAAAAGAGATGATGGATGCCTGTCATAAAATCGGCCGCTTTCGTTAAAAAAGCACCCATAATCGTCACACCAATGGCTGTGCCGATGTTGCGGCAAAACATAAAAAACGAAGTTGCTATTCCTTTTTCATGCGCATCGGCAAGCTGCTGCGAGCCAATCACACCGACAGTAGATGTTAATCCAAACGATAGTCCTTGAATGAACATGGCAAAAAAGACGTACAAAAATCCATGGCTTTCATTTAAAAGTGCAAGCGATATTCCAGAAAGCACAAGGAGAACGTTTCCGATAATCAATAAAATGCGATAGCCATAGCGTAAAATCCATTTTCCCGCCGGCACAGCGGCAATCATCCAACCAATCGACATGCCTAAAAGAGCGAGACCGCTCACAAACACTGTTTTATGCGCGATATTTTGCAAAAATAGCGGAATGTAGCTAGACGTGCCAAATAAAGCGACACAGCTGACAAATCCGTTTATGTTCATCCATTTTAACGTTTTATGCTGCACAAGCGTCAATGGAACAAGCGGAGACGTTTGCTTTTTTTCATATAAGTAAAAAATAACTAATAACAAAGCACCAATTCCGCCATACACCCACTGATTGCTTTCGACTACCGTCATCAATAGAAGCAGGCTGATCGCGGCCGCAAATAATACCGCTCCGATATAGTCAATCGACGTCCGCTTCGGTTCGTACACTTCTTTATATGGCAAAAGCGTGAGTAAGGAAAGCAAGCAAATCGGGATATTAACATAAAAAATCCAGCGCCATGATGCATACTCGACAAATAACGCTCCTAAAAGCGGGGCGATAACGGCAGAAATTCCCCACATCGCCGTAAAAAACGCTTGGATTACGCCACGTTTTTCCACTGGAAATAAATCTCCAGCAATGATGGCCGGAAACGGCATCATAAATCCAGCACCAATTCCTTGGACAGCACGAAATAGGACAAGCTGAACCATATTTTGCGACATCCCGCAAAGAAGAGAACCGATTAAAAATAAAATAATACCGAAGCTAAACACTTTCTTTCTCCCAAAAATATCGGAAAGTCTCCCGGCGATTGGAGAAAGAACGGTCGTTGTAATCATATAGGAAGCAAACGACCACGCATAAAGAGAAAACCCTCCGAGTTCTTTCGCAATGATCGGCATCGTCGTATTCATGATCGTCGTATCCATCGATGCCACGAGCATCGCGAGCACAATGCTTACCATTACCGATATTCTGCTATTCACCAGTCTACCCTCCTTTTTATTACCATGAGTAATTTATTTTACACGATATCAGCGTTTTCCTACAAAAAAAATGCTTTTTCTTTCCATACAAAACAAATCCATTATCTTTCATGGATTTCATCATTCGCTCGTTTCCAAAAAAGCCATTGCGAAAAAACGAATATAAACAAAAAACGAATGCCGGCAATACGCAGCATTCGCGTTTTCATTGCGAGAAACTTATTCCTTTCCGACCTGCACCTTGCCTTGCTGTGCAGCATGCATCGATGCAAGCCGATCATTTGTCATGAAAAAGACGAACAGAAGCGTCAGCGCTGCTGGGATTAAGCTCCACAAGAACGTATGCGCGATCGAAGAAGCTAACTCGGTCGTTATTTTTTCGAGTATAGGCGCCGGAATGTGCGCGCGTGCTTCCGGTGAAAGAATCGCACGAGGGTCATGAACGTTCATGGCTGGAACTCCGTTTTTCATTCCATGAAACGCCTCTTTTAATTGATTAGTAAACAAATTGCGTTGAATAATTCCGAAAATCGTAATGCCGATCGTCATGCCGAGCGACCGTAAAAACGAGTTCGTCGAACTGGCCGCGCCTCTTTCCGTTTCTGAGAAATGGTGGATGGCCGCCATTCCTAACACGGAAAATGAGGCCCCAACTCCTAAGCCTACGATAATCATATACCAAGTTACCGTGAAGCGGGACGTGTCCTCCGTAATCGTGCTAAGCAAAAACATGCCAATCATAAACACCGACATGAAAAGAATCATGACGTTCCGATAGCTTGTTTTTCCCGCTAAAAATCCGCCTAATTGCGCAGAGACAGTAGTCGCTAACATCATCGGAAGCAAAATCAATCCGGAGTTCGTCGCCGTGCCGCCCGTTACTCCTTGAATAAAAATCGGAATGTAAACGGTGGCAACGATAAAGGTTGCTCCCGAGAAAAAGCCGATAAGGTTGCTCGCAGCATATAAACGCTTACGGAACATATGATACGACACAATCGGCTCTTGCGCTTTTGTCTCGACATAAAGAAACAATAAAAATAGCACGGCAAAAGCAGAAAATAAACTAATGATCACCGAAGAGTCCCATTCGTATTGATTGCCGCCGAGTTCAAGCGCAAACATCAAGCATACAATCGCCGGAACAAGCGTGATCACGCCAAGCCAGTCGATTTTTTGCTTCGCATGCTTCGGTGACTCGCGGTAAAAGAAAGCGATAAGCAAGAAAGCGATAATGCCGAGCGGAATATTAATATAAAACACCCAGCGCCACGTCAAATAGTCGGTAATATATGCTCCAAAGAGCGGACCGAAAATGCTCGACAACCCAAATACCGCTCCGAAAAGACCGCCCATTTTCCCACGCTGCTGTGGCGGAAAAATGTCAAACATAATCGTAAACGCAATCGGCACTAAGGCGCCGCCGCCAATCCCTTGAATCGCCCGAAAAACGCTGAGCTGCACAATATTT
Source organism: Parageobacillus genomosp. 1 (assembly GCF_000632515.1). GTDB lineage: Bacteria > Bacillota > Bacilli > Bacillales > Anoxybacillaceae > Saccharococcus. The sequence continues at coordinate 1,043,753 of NZ_CM002692.1, read as the reverse complement.
TGCGCGATTCCGCACAGCATCGAGCCAACTAAAAAGACCACCAATCCGAAGATAAAAAACCGCTTCCGTCCGTACATGTCGGAAAGCTTCCCGAAAATCGGCATCCCTGCCATTTCCGTCACCATATACGCGGACGTCACCCAAACAAACTTATCAAGTCCTCCTAAATCGGCGACAATCGTCGCCATCGCCGTCGCAACGATCGTATTGTCCATCGAAGCGACAAAAATGCCGATGAGCAGCCCGAGCACCACCCATTTAATGCTTCTTTCGTTCCTCATCACCTTTCTCTCCCTCTCTTACGATTGTTTTCTTTTTTCTTTCACGATCGCTTTTTCGTCTTGGTGAAAACTTGTGTGATATTCAACAAGATCAATGTTACAGCCTGGACCAATGATGATGCGGTCCCCTCTGACAATTTTGGCGTCGGTATGCTCTAAATAAATGTCATCCCCTTCAATCATTTCCGCTTTTAGCTTTGCCGATTCGCGTGTAAATCGCTTCAAAAAGTGAAGAATATTCAATGCTTTACTCCGTTTTACTTGAATCGTTTTCCCGCCAATTTCAGCGATGCGGCTGTCCGCAAAATGAAGATACAATTCAACCTGCTCCGCGTTTAAGATGTTCCCAATCTCTACCGCACCTTTGACAGAAAAAACGTCCGCCTCACAATCGCGGGATACTTTCATTTCTCCGTAACCGTGAATCGTTTCTCCTGTTACATCGCCATCTACATGGGCGGCGCCGCGGAGATGAAAATCGTATGCCAAGACATTTCCGCGTAGATTCATTTCCCCAAATAGCTTGATCGTTTCACCTTGAACATTTCCCCGTATGTTCGCTTGACCGAAGATGTGGAACGACTTCGCCTTGATGTTGCCGCTCACATCGGCATTTCCAAACACCTTGCAGCGGCCGCACCATAAATCACCGTTAATCGTTGCGTCCCCGCGAATCGTCACTTTATGAAACGTTCCTCCCGAAGTAAGAGCAGATCCGTTTACGGTTAAATGGCGCACATTATTTCCCACATTTCCTCCTCCTTCACACTTTTTTATAAGTACCGACTTTCGCTCCCGGATCGCACTGAAACTCATCTTGATACTCCACGACTTCAATGTCGCATCTAGGCCCGATCGTCACTCGATTGCCTCTGACTGCTTTTGCACTCGTGTGCTCTAAATAAATTTCATCTCCTTCGATGCTTTCAGCGGTCAAGCCAACAGGAAAGATCAGTTTCTTCAGCCATGTCCTTCCCGGTTGCTTGACTTCGATGCGCTCCCCGCCGATTTCTTTTGCTTGGCAATGTCCGAAAAGCTTTATTTGAATGGTCCCCGCATTTAATAAGCCACCGATGGAAAACTCCCCTCTCGCTTGAAATTGTTCCGCATCACAGTCTCCTTTAATGACTGCCTCTCCATGAATATGCACTTCGTCCGCCGATAAATTCCCGTCTACATTTGCACTCCCATGACAATCAAATTGTTTGCATTGTACACCTGCGCCAATTTGTGCCCTTCCATGAATTTTTACGTGTTCCGTTTTTAATGATCCCGTAATGCGGGCTTTCCCGGATATATGCGTCGCCTTCGCTTTCACGTTTCCTTCCATCGTCGCCGTCCCGTGAATCGCCATATCGTTGCAGTCGATATCTCCATGCACCTTACCGGTTCCAGAAATTTTAACCAAATTGTATAGACCACCCGAAGCACTTCCAGCGCCAGAGATAACTAAATCCTTCCTTTCCATCTGTTTATCCCTCCGACATCATCAGTTTTAATTGCTCTACACAAGTCGGCACATGAAGGCGAACAATGATTTTCGCCTTTTCTTCGACATAGACGTCATTTCCGCTTGCTACTAATAGACATATGGCTACTCCCATTTTCCGTAGGAAAAGCAATTCACAGCTCCGGCCTTGCAAGGCGGAATAATGTTTCTCGAATACGTCGAATACGCTTTTTCCTTCTTCCAAACTAATTTCCCCTGTTTGCAACAATTGATCAAGAATATAGAGCTGCAGCAGTTCGGTAAAGGAAAAAGTGTACTGCTCCCCTTTTTGTTCCATATACAATTGCAGCGCCATTTTCGAAACAATGTTACGTTTTATAATTTCGTCTCTATGGAGAGTAATCGCAGCAGGGTTCGGCGAAAACATATTTGCTAGTTCATCGAGCGACAGATCATCTTTCATCTGTTTAATTCTTTCGATTCTCGCTAGTATTTTTTCTTTTGGAAAAAACGTTTCTTGCCCCGTAAATGTCGATTTGCGAATAAACCATTCTTCGGGAATCAGCTTTTTCCGTTTCCACCGATAAAGTTGACCATAAGAGATCCCTGTTTGCTCGAGCAATTCTTTTTTCGAGATTAATTCCTCCATCATGCGCACCTCCTTGCTATATAATGTAACATAACAATGTTATGTTGTAAATCAAAAAAAACAAACGGAATCTTAAGATTCCATTTGCTTTTTGCCGCGAACAATGGACTCGTTGACAAATAGTCAGCTTGTTTGGCCTTTTTCCAAATGCTGATCGCCAAAAAACACCCGTAAAATAAACTCGCGCGCTGGAACGTTTTTCTTTTCAAAGGCAAGCAGAAAATGATGCGGATCATATGGTACTTGGCGAAACGTTACATGGATAGCCGTATTATCGGTATGTAAAACTGCATACGGAGCGAGCGGTTTTATATTGCACCCTAACGAACCGGGATTAATGTAAAGCCGTTTATCCGATCGAAAATGATGAAGAGGATGATGATGACCAAAACAAACGATATCACAATCCAAATTGCGATATAGCTCATCAAGTTTTTCCGCTGACGGCTGCCGATCAATCGGAAGAAAATTTTGATGATGGTCTAAATGATAATGGACAAATAGCAGCTTTTTTCCATCGTATTCCGCTTCCCGCTTTTTCGGCATTCGCGCTAAAAGCGAAACGAATGAAGGATCGAGATGCGAAGCGATCCACTCATGATGCTCCCGCTCTTCCCCGCTGCTACCTGGCTCTTTCCCTTCCGCGATCCGCAAGATTGCTTCATCATGATTTCCCATCACATAAGAAACATCGTTCCGTTCCGACAAACATGCCAATACTTCATTTGTTTCATGTCCAATCCCTACTAAATCCCCTAAGCAATAAATATGCTTAATATCTCCTTGCCGGTCGATATCATCTAGCACGGCTTTTAAAGCGGCATAATTGCCGTGGATATCGGTAATAATCGCTAGTTTTGCCATGGCATCCTCCATTTTTATTGCCTTGTAAATACGTTAATTATGATTGGTTATAGTTCCTTGATGGAAAAACATTTGCCATCTTCCATCTATAAATTTCCAAATTGAACTGCGCAAAGTATGTTGCATTCTTGTTTCATCTTTTACACGATATGTCGTTAACACGACATCTTCTGATAAAGGGTGTATATCAAAATCATAAAGAGTCATCTTCCTTACACTAAGGCCACCTTCACCAACACAATCCTTTTTATACCAAACATTCCCCGAACTTCCAAATTCGAAAAAATCGTCTGCAAGTAACTTTTCTAGTTCTGCTGGCGTTGTTCGAGTTTCAGGTTCTAGCAACCGTTTCTCTAATTGATATAAATGCTCTTTTAATGCAGATTGATTTTCCATTTTTACCCCCCTATTTTCTTGTTTAACAAAACTCCCCCTTAGCCAACTATGAAGCGGGCTTCACCGCACATGACGGAAGTTCATTCGTTCTGCCATGGGAGTTCCATAACTTCTACTTAATTTTAACATAAATTCCCTTATTACCTCCCTATAAAAAATTATTTTCAACACTCTTATAAATAAAATCGCACACTAAATCTATGAGCGACAACAGCGATTGTCAATAAACGAAATAGGGTGCTAATCTTATTGTTAAAACGTGTGAAACTTTGCTTTAATAATAAAAAATCGAGTGTAAAATCTATGCGATTTTACACTCGATTGCTTTTCATAGATTAATTGATTACACGTACTGCTTTCACAAAACGTTCTTTCCAATAAGAAGAACCGATCGATGTATAAGAAACGCCTTTGGAAGTTGAAGCATTTAACATTTGGCCGTTACCCGCATAAATTCCGACGTGATTGATCACTCCATTGAAGTCTGTATCAAAGAAGATTAAATCTCCTTTTTGAAGCTGATTGAAAGAAACCGGCGTGCCAGCTTGTGATTGTGCTGTCGAACTGCGAGGTAAAGAAATTCCAGCTTCACCAAATACCCGCATAGTAAAGGATGAGCAATCAAATGCATCTGTGCGAGATGGGCTGGCACCATATAAATATTTAGCACCTAAATATTTTTCTCCAATTTGAATGACTCGATCAGCTAAAGAAGAATTCACAGCTTTTGTGCTATTTTCGGAAGAAGCGGCAGATACCATTGAAACCGGGGAACGTTTAGAAACGTTTTGATTTGAAGATTGAACAGGAACTTTAATAGATTTTCCCGCTTGAATAAGATTAGGATTTGTAATTTCCGGATTTAAAGCGAGCAATGAACTAACTGTTGTATGAAACATTTTAGCGATGCCAGAAAGAGTATCTCTTTCTTTAACTATGTAATAACCATTAGCATCTGATTCCTTAGCAACAGGTTTAACAGGATCTGTAATCGCCCCAGACAAACGAATCGTTTGACCGTCCTTAATAAAATTTGGATTAGAAATTTCGGGATTCATCTTTAATAACGCATCAACAGTCGTATTAAATTGCTTTGCAATTTCACTTAAGGTGTCACCGGCTTTCACTACATATGTATCTTCTTTTTCGTTAACTTTTAATATTTGTCCAGGGAAAATAAAATCAGAAGTTAAATGATTCATTTGTTTTAATGTTTCTACAGTAGTGTTGTATTTTTTGGATATTTCCCAAAGCGTATCTCCTTTTTGAACGGTATAATTACTAGCGAAAGCAGTTTGGCCTGCTAATAAAGAACTGATAATTGTACCTGTAAGAATAAACGATTTTTTCATTTTGTGCCCCCCAAGGTGTATTCTTGATATTCATTTCCATTAACGTCAATCATTATATTTTAAAAAAATTACTAATCTATAACAAAAACAATAAGAAGTAGTTACAAATATATTACAGTTACATTACAGATTAAAAAATATTGCTTCGCTCGCAGTATCTTTTTTCACGTATTATTATTTTTGTATTTAATAGAAAATTTTATCATTTTAGCAAAAAAAAAGACTTCCGCCTCTAAACGAAGTCATAATAAAATCAGCTTGTCGACAAAGTCGACAAGCTGAAATGAATACGTTGGAATTATTCATTGTTCACTCTTCATGAACAATTTCTCCTAATTGTACATATATTGTCATTGAAAGGAGGAAAAAGCATGGATAAATTTGTGTTCTTGTTCTTAGCTTGCATCCTTGCTGGTTTTGCACTAATAAACCTTCCTTTAGCCGGTTCACCTTTAGCTGGTATACAACCAATAACGTCCTTAATTGGGATTTTAGCTATTCTTGTTTTTTCATTAGTTCTCATATTCAAAGGAATATTGGCCCTCGTAGGTAAATAAATTTTATGGAGGTTTTGTCGACAAGCTAAAATCCCTCAGATTTATAGAATCTATGGAATTTTTGGATTGCTAACAAGAACTATTATGACTAAAACCCGGCATTCGGCCAAAATCCGCCGTCTACCGGGTTTTTAATGTTTGGGAAATCATCCCCGCTTGCAATCGAATATGAACTTCTACTTCTGAAGCCGATAAGGAACTGTGGAGACAATCACATTTTTCTTATATAGAAGGTGCAATCTCAACAAAACGCTCGATTGGTTATGCAAAAAGTTATGCCAGCCCTTTTTCGGTATAAATTGAGGAATCAAAACCGTTACTGTATAGTTTCTTTCCTCTGCCTTGCTTTCAATGGTATCCACTAGCTTGGAAATTGGTGTGATCAGATCACGATAATGAGAAATGAGTGTAACAAGGCGAATATCCGGCCTCCACTTCTCCCACTTCTCTTCCATCCGGACCATGCTTTCCCGGTCAAATGCCACATATACCGCCAATACATAATCGCCAATGGCCTGGGCGTAATTTAAGGATTGCTCTACTACCTTTGTGATTCCCGCAACAGGTACAATGACGACATTTCCCTCTATTTTGTCTGGAATCTTATTGGGATTGACCCGCAGTTGTTCCGCCACCGCATCATAGTGCTTATGGATTTGATGAAAAATAAATACGATGATCGGAAGAAATACAAGCACAGACCATACTTGAGCAAATTTTGTAATAAAGAAAATGCACAGTACGGTTAGTGTTATGATCGCTCCCAGCAAGTTCGTAAGCAGCTTCGGGACCCACCCCGCTGGTTTTTCGCGCACCCATTTGACAATCATTCCTGTTTGAGACAACGTGAAAGGAATGAATACGCCAACCGCATACAAAGGAATGAGCTGTTCCGTTTGCCCTTTAAAAGCGATAATCAGCAAAATGGAGGCAAAACCAAGCGTGATGATTCCGTTGGAATATCCTAAGCGGTCGCCGCGTATCAGATACATTCTTGGCATGTATTTATCGGATGCCATATTATAAGCCAGCAAAGGAAATGCAGAAAATCCCGTATTGGCCGCCAGCACTAAAATAAGGGCAGTGGTTCCTTGGATAAAGTAATATATCACGCCTCTTCCAAACACCTCGGAAGCGAGCTGGGAAACAACCGTCTCTTCTGCTTTCGGAGCAATTCCATACCAGTATGCCAAAAAGGTGACTCCTGTAAATAAAACTGCGAGAATGAACCCCATCATCACTAACGTTTTGGCAGCATTTTTTGCCGCCGGCTCCTTAAAATTGGGAACGGCGTTGGAGATCGCTTCTACCCCTGTCAACGCAGAGCAGCCAGAGGCAAATGCCCGCAGCAACAAGAATAAGTTAATTCCAGGCACCGCAGTACCGATCGGTGTATGTAAAGTAGACGGTGCTTGTCCATTAATAATACGAAAAATCCCGACAATAATGAGAATAACGAGCGCCAACACAAACAAATAAACAGGATAGGCCAAAACGGTAGCGGATTCGGTGACGCCTCTCAGATTAAGAATAGTGATCAACACAACCAGTGTGATAGCAATGCCAACTGTGTATGGATGCAAAGATGGAAACGCCGATGTAATGGCATCCGTTCCCGCAGACACACTTACTGCCACGGTGAGAATATAGTCGACCAGTAAAGAGCCTCCGGCAATGAGACCCGGATTTACACCCAAGTTCGTTTTGGAAACGACGTAAGCTCCGCCTCCATGCGGATAAGAGTAAATGATTTGGCGATACGATAAAATAAGTGCCACCAGTAGAATAAGAACGCCAATCGCAATAGGAATGGAATACCAAAATGCAATAGCTCCAATCGTTGCGAGAACCAGCAAAATCTGTTCCGTACCGTACGCAACCGAAGACAGAGCATCCGAAGATAAAACGGCTAATGCCTTTAATTTACTCAATTTTTGCTCTCCCAGTTCGGTTGATTTCAACGGTCTGCCGATTAAGAATCGTTTTAACGATGAAAACATATGTACACCACCAATATGCAGAATTTCAATAAAAAATATTATCATTTCTCTCAGGAAATGAATAGCCTTGGCTTAATTATTTATTAGTACTTTTAGCTTTAAGATGTCGAAATACGAAGACTTGTTGAGGAATGGATTTTTTTCAAACGGAACTATCATTTTTGTTTTCTAATATTATCTGGATTTTTCTACATAATCCCAATTATTAAACAAAACAATCAATATTTCAATCATCTATAGTCATTCATCTCTACTATACACTCATCTCTACTATACATTCATCTATAGTCATTACTCTCTACCGTACATTTTTACTAGCGAGACAAGAGTACATATTAGAAAAATTAGGTCTATTATCCAAGTCCTTTTTGATAGGGGTGAATATAAATATGGTAAATCAAGCTGATAGGGTCAAATTACTCAAGACTCGTGAAAAAAACAAGGGGGAAGAATAATGAGTTTCGAAATTCAAATGACAATTTTTGTGTTCATCATGACGATGCTCGTCATCTTTTGGAGGCCAAGAGGCTTAAACGAAGCATGGCCAGCGTCGATTGGTGCAGGGATTATTTTACTAACAGGCATTGTATCCCGCGGAGATATTTTGGATATTATCCATAAAATCGCTGGCGCGTCTATTACGATTCTGGCAACGATTGTCATGGCTGTCATATTAGAAAGTTTCGGTTTTTTCCACTGGGCAGCCGCACGGCTTGCAAGTTTGGCTAAAGGTTCAGGCTATCGCTTATATTGGTACATTCAGCTGTTATGCTTTTTGATGACCCTTTTATTTAACAACGATGGCAGCATCTTGATTACGACCCCGATTTTAATTTTACTTCTAAAAAACCTCCGACTAAAACCACACCAACAAATTCCATATCTCTTAACTGGAGCACTGATTGCAACAGCCTCCAGCGCACCTATTGGGGTAAGTAATATCGTCAATTTAATCGCATTGAACATTGTTCACATGACACTTTATATGCATACAGCCATGATGTTTATACCAGCAACGTTAGGACTGTTGTTTATGTCTTGGCTGATGTACGTAGTGGTAAAAAATAAACTGCCTGAAAAATTGCCAAATTCCTTATATGATATAGAGGAAATATTTTTTACAAAAAATTTTCATCCATTAAAGAGAACCATTTCTGTTGAAACAAAACGTCAGCGTACTCAATTTATGTTGAAGGTCTTGCTGTTTGTCTTTGTGGTTCGTTGCCTTCTCTTTGTCGCGTCTTATCTCTCAATCCCAATTGAAATCGTCGCGGTGCTTGGATCCCTCGTCCTGCTTGTATGGAGATGGTATCATTTGCGCACCAATCCCGTTGATATCTTGAAAAAGACTCCTTGGCACATTCTTATTTTTGCCTTCTCCATGTATGTCATTATTTACGGGCTCCATAACGCGGGACTAACAGCGATGCTTGTGAAAATATGTGAACCGATTGTAAACCAAGGATTGTTTTATGCAAGCTTTATCATGGGGGGATTAGTGTCCATTCTATCTAACTTCTTTAATAATCATCCTGCTTTAATGATTGGAACCATCACCTTGACAGAAATGGGACTGGATCCTATCACATTAAAGACCATCTATCTCGCGAATATTATTGGCAGTGACATGGGATCTTTGTTATTGCCTATTGGAACACTCGCCTCCCTTATCTGGATGCATATACTAAAACAAAATAAAATTAAAGTAACATGGAAAGATTATTTAAGCGTATCGATGATTGTAATCCCATTAACAACCATTGTCACATTGTTCTTACTATTCTATTGGGTACAAATGGTTTTTGCCTAATGGAAACACCATTCTGTATTCAACATGACTGTGTAAATTTTATCACTATCTACTTGACGGGGAGAAGGGGATGCGCCGCGGCGAAATCCTTGGATCATTCTTGATGAAAAAGAGTGGGGACACCAATCATACAGAAACAGCCATGCTACTCTGCACAATCAGTGTCCTCACGCTCTCGGTTTTGGACATATTTTAAAAAGAGGTAAAACTTATCAATAGACACAATATCTTTACGACCCTCATACCACTACGAGAAACTTAACCAATTTCTTTAAACTTATCTCAGAGAATTTAAAGCCCTTCTAAACTCTCTTCATAATCCTTGGCATATCTATAATGTACTTCGAGCAGTCTATCTAGAACGAAGATACCCAAATGAAGAGATTTTGAAGGGCTTGTAAAATTTCTATATAGGCGCGTAAAACTACGAATACAAGGTTAGGGACTTGGTGTTTTTGTTAGTGAATATCTCTTTTCTTAAAACGTCCACCACGTACTTCAGCCATATCTGCTATAGCTAAAAAAGCATTTGGGTCATTTTCTTCGACAATTTCTTTAAGTTTTGCTTCCTCAAGACGGGTAATCACACAAAATATCACTTTTTTATCGTTACCAGAGAATGCTCCTTCTCCGCTCAAATATGTAACACCGCGCCCTAATCGGTTCATAATCGCATTCCCAATGTTTTCAGAATTATCACTAATAATCCATGCCGACTTCGACTCATCTAATCCTTTAATGACAACATCAATCGTTTTAAAAGCAATCACATAGGCTAAAATTGAATACATCGCTCTATCCCAAGTGAAAACAAATCCGGCAGCACCCAGAATGAAAATATTAAAAAACATGATGATCTCGCCAACGGAGAAAGGGAGTTTTTTGTTCATGAGTATAGCGAGTATTTCAGTGCCATCCAAAGCGCCACCATAACGAATGACAAGACCCACTCCTGTACCGAGAATCATTCCACCAAAAATGGTAGCTAATAAAATGTCTTCGGTAAAGGCGGGAAGAGGATGAAAAAGGGAGGTAAAAATGGATAAAACGGTAATCCCAAACAATGTGGAAATAGCAAAAGTTTTTCCAATTTGCTTATAACCCATAAAAAAGAACGGAAAGTTTAAAAGAAAAATAAAAATTCCAAGACGAAAACCAGTGATGTGCGAAAGCATAATTGAAATTCCTGTTATGCCTCCATCAATAACCTTATTAGGAACTAAAAAGATTTCAAGTCCTACTGCCATTAGAACAGCTCCGATGAAAATAGCAGTTGCCCTTTTAATGATTTTAGCTTTAGATAACCGTTGATGTTGAATCTGTACCTTGCTCAATTCAGTCAATTATTTTCCTCCTTTTTCTATAGAATGACTCTGTTTATTTTATTATAACAAAAATGCATTAATGATGTTGCAATGGTGCACGAATTAAATAAAGTGCCCCACTTTGAAAGAACAGTCGAGAAAAAGAATTTTTCTCTTTACCTTCTTTCAAAATGGGGCAAATGAATCAAACATCAACAAGAAGCTTTAATATAGCCTTTTTACTTAATGACTCGCTTAGCACCTATATATCGGTCTTTCCAATATTTATCACTCATTTTGACAACTTTTACACCTTTTGATGTTGCACCAATAAACGTACCATTTCCATTATAAATTCCCACAAAGGATACTTTTCCCTTTGCTCCTGTTGCATAAAACACTAAATCGCCTTTTTGTAACGCATTTTGTTTAACAGCTTTGCCGATTTTATACTGTTCGGCACTCGTTCGCGGAATAGACATTTTTGTTGCTGCATTTTTATACACATACTGAGTAAAACCACTCGCATCAAATCCTTTTGGTGTTGTACCCCCATATTTATAAGGGCTTCCTACATACATCTCTGCTACTGCCGCGACTTCCTCCCCATAGTTAATCGATGCTGATGCATTGGAAACTGCACCAAAGATAAATGCCGCTGCTAAAGATAAAATTGATAAAACTGTTAATAACCATTTGGGAACCGATAAACTTATGCTCATCTCTACTCCCCCTTAGATTAGAAAATGAACCACAGTTCCAAATATATGAAGATTAATCATTTTGATTCCTAGGTAAAAATTTTTTTTAGAGGTATTGTACTTGCGTATCTATCTCGTGGCGAAGCCCAAACAGCCATTGGCCAAATCTCATTTTCAAAAAGACAGGAAGAACCCGGTCATAGGCATTCTCGCTATTGCGGCGGTTGATAGGGGAATGATAGGGGAATACCGTGACATTGCATTTATCTCCAAGAGAAATAAGGCAAGTAGTTAATATTGTCTCGTCTTTTACAACTCCATTTATCTTTTTTTATATACCTTGTGATATCTGTCCGTGTCAAAAAGCTCCACTAGTACATTTAATGATTATAGATATTTAGGAGGTGATTTTCCATGTTTTGTCCTAGACCAGTTATATGTCCACCTAGATGTGTGGTGAGAGACTGTTTCGTTCCACGTGTAGTTCCTTATATCCATCCAGTTGTACACATTAATCGTTACAATATCGTCAACGTTCCTAGACATATTTTTAGACCTATTACAAGAAACGTAGTTGTTGACCCTGGATACCCTACTCATTGCTGCTAATCAACACGAATGCCCTACTTTTATCAAGTGGGGCATTGTATAGTAACTGATTTACACATTAATGTCTACTATGAAACACAACGCTTATTTTGTTTCATTGCCGAACTATTCACCAACCGACTGTATTTGCTTGACAAATTCAATGAAATGACCACACCTATTCTCATGTTACCCCTGATCTGCAGCAAGAATCATCCGACCGTTTTGAAAGAGCACTGAAACAACTTCACGGAGGCAAATAATGTGGTCAAATGCTAAAAAATAAAGCGCAACCCCTTGATGGAACAAGGGTGTTGCGCTTTTGTGTTTACATCACCCGCTTAAACATTTTCTCCAGCTCATACGTGGAAAAATGGATGATGATCGGACGGCCGTGCGGGCATGTAAACGGATCGGTCGTTTTGCGCAGCGCTTCTAGGAGAGCGAAAATTTCGTCGTCGCGCAAGTGCTGGTTCGCTTTAATCGACCGTTTGCAGCTCATTAAAATCGCTGCTTTTTCACGCAGCTGCTTGATGTCGACCTTTTTCATGTCAAGGACTTGCTGGACCATCTCTTTAATGATCTCTTCTTCTTCCCCTTTTGGAAACCATGATGGGTGGGAGCGGACGATGAACGTGTTGTGCCCGAACGGTTCTAAAAAGACGCCGCATCTCGCCAATTCCTCACGATGCGCGTCAATTAACACATATTCGTCTGTCGAATAATGAAACGTAAGCGGGACGAGCAATTCCTGCACTTCGTTTGTCACTTCGCCGACTTTTTCGCGAAAATATTCGTACTTGATCCGCTCTTGGGCGGCGTGCTGGTCAATGATGTAAAGCCCTTGTTCATTTTGCGCCAAAATGTAGGTGCCGTGCATTTGTCCGATCGGGTAAAGCGGCGGGATGCGGTCGTTTTTGTATTCCTGCTCGTTCTCCCCCGTTTGCTCGTCATGTTCCTCGGCTTCCATTGGCTTTTCATATTCGTTTATTTGTTCCCGTTCCTCTTCTGCCGGCAGTATCCGCGTGCTTTCTTCTTTTTCTTCCCGCCAAGAAGTGGTCGGCTGCGGCTTTGCCATCTGTACGAGATTTGGCACAGACGGCTCTTTTACCACATGTTCAAACGTCCATGACGCTTGCTCTGCTTTCGGTTTTGCCGCTTCCTGACGGCTTACGGACATCGTTGGAATAAGCGTGCGCGTCCGAAACGCTTTGCGAATCGTCTCGGTCACGAGCTCGTTTAGTTCCGCTTCTTTGCTAAAACGTACTTCCAATTTTGCGGGGTGGACGTTGACATCGACTAAAATCGGATCCATCGCAATCGACAGTAACACAATTGGATAGCGGCCGATCGGCAGCAGTGTATGATATCCCGTTTCAATCGCTTTCATGAGCGGAATGTTGCGCACATATCGTCCATTGACAATCGTCGAGATGTAGTTGCGCGAGGCCCGCGTCACTTCGGGAAGGGAAATGTAGCCTTTAATTGTAAAATCAAGCGATTCCGCCTCAATGGGGATCATCTTTTTCGCTACGTCCATGCCGTAAATCGCGGCCAGCACATGGCGCACATCACCGTTGCCGCTCGTGTAAAGCAGTTGTTTTCCGTGATGGCGGAGGCGGAACGAAATATCAGGATGCGCCATGGCAAGGCGGTTGACGACATCGGTGACATGGCCGAGCTCGGTATGAATCGTTTTCATATATTTTAAACGGGCCGGGGTGTTGAAAAACAAGTTGGATACGGTAATATCGGTTCCTTTGCGGCTTGCCGCCCGTTCGTGTTTGACGAGTTCCCCGCCTTTTAGGACCACTTTCGTTCCCGGACCGTTTCCCGTGCTTGTTTTCATCTCGACTTCCGAGACGGAGGCGATGCTCGGCAGTGCTTCGCCGCGGAAGCCGAGCGTGCGGATGCGGAACAAATCGTGCTCATCTTTAATTTTGCTTGTCGCGTGCCGTTCAAACGCAACAAGACAATCGTCTTCTTCCATGCCGTCTCCATTATCGATGACGCGAATTTTTGCCAACCCCGCTTCTTCGAGTTCGATTTCGATCATCGTGCTGTTGGCGTCAATCGCGTTTTCCACCAGTTCTTTCACGACGGAGGCAGGGCGCTCGACGACCTCCCCCGCGGCGATTTTGTTGGACAATTGGTCATCGAGCTTGCGAATTTTTCCCATTGCGTCGCCTCCTTTACTTTAATAGTTTTTGAATTTCGTATAATTTGTTTAACGCTTCAAGCGGAGTTGTTTCCAATAAGTTGACCGATTTTAACGCCTCAAGCGCCTTTTTCTCTTTTTTCGATAGACGTGTTTCTTCTTTTGAAGGCTGCTCTTCGGCAAACATGCTGAGCTGTTCGAACACTGCTTCGTTCTTGCTGTTTGGCTGTTCTTTTCGCTCTTCTTGCCGCTCGAGCTCCGTCAAAATTTCTTTGGCACGCTGAATGAGGGAAGCTGGAAGCTCGGCAAGCTCGGCGACATGAATGCCATAGCTTTGGTCGGCCGGTCCTTCTTCAATTTTATGAAGAAAGACGACTTTTCCGTTTTCCTCGACGGCGCTGACATGAACGTTTTTCAATTTTGGAAGCGACTGCTCCAAGTCGGTTAATTCGTGATAATGCGTGCTAAATAACGTTTTCGCCCCAATACGATTATGAATATATTCAATAATCGCTTGGGCCAGTGCCATTCCGTCATACGTCGACGTGCCGCGCCCGATCTCGTCAAACAAGATGAGGCTGTTTTGCGTCGCGTGCACGATCGCATTGCGCGCTTCGAGCATTTCAACCATAAACGTGCTTTGTCCGGACACTAAATCATCCGCCGCCCCGATTCTTGTAAACACTTGGTCAAAAATCGGAAGCACTGCTTTTTCCGCCGGGACAAAGCAGCCGATTTGCGCCATAATCGCGGTCAGCGCGATTTGCCGCATGTACGTGCTTTTTCCGGACATGTTCGGGCCGGTAATAAGCAATAATTCCCTCTCTTTGTTCATATAGCAATCGTTCGGTACGTATGTTTGCGCTCCGAGCACTTTTTCAACGACAGGGTGGCGCCCTCCTTGAATATAGAGGACGCGGTCGTCGGAAAATTGCGGTCTTACATAGCGCCGCTCTTCGCTGACAGTGGCAAACGACTGCAGGACATCGAGCTCGCTCACTGCCTTCGCCAGCGATTGCAAACGCGGAATATATTGTTTGACGCGTTCGCGGATATCGACAAACAGTTCGTATTCGAGCTCCATGCTTTTTTCTTCCGCCTCTAAAATGAGCGCCTCTTTTTCTTTTAATTCCTGGGTAATAAACCGTTCGGCGTTGGTGAGTGTCTGTTTTCGTTCATAGCGTCCCTTTGGCAGCAAATGAAGATTCGGCTTCGTCACTTCAATATAATAACCAAACACGCGGTTATAGCCGATTTTTAACGATTTAATTCCAGTTAGTTCCCGCTCTTTGCTTTCTAACTGGGCGATCCATGCTTTTCCGTTGCGGCTCGCGTCACGGTAGCGGTCAAGCGTTTCATTATATCCGTCTTTAATGATGTTCCCTTCTTTCACCGACAGCGGCGGGTTGTCTTGAATCGACCGCTCTAATAGCTCGACAAGCTCGAAACACGGGTCAAGTTTGTCAGCCAGTTGTTGTGTTTGATCATCGGAAAGGTTGGCAACGATATTTTTTAACGCCGGGATTTGCTGAAGCGATTTTTTTAGCTGAATTAAATCGCGGGCATTGACATTCCCATAGGCGACGCGGCCGGCGAGGCGCTCGATGTCGTACACTTCGCGAAGACGCTCGCGCAGCTCTTGGCGCTCAAAATAGTGGTGAATAAGCGTTTCTACCATATGCAAACGCCGCTCGATTTGTCCGCGGTCTAAAAGCGGACGGTCAAGCCATTGTTTGAGCAATCGTCCGCCCATCGCCGTCACTGTTTCATCAAGAAGCCACAGCAGCGAACCTTTCCGACCTTTAGCGCGGATCGTTTCCGTCAATTCCAGGTTCCGCTTCGAGTACAAATCGATTTTCATGTACTGATCGACTTGATACACTTGAACGGTCTGCATATGATCGAGACGGCGCTTTTGCGTGCGGATAATGTAATGAAGAAGACGGGCGAACGTGATTTGCAGCTTGTCCTGCGCTAGCCCGCTGGCGATCGCGGCAAACCCTTCCGGCATCTCCGTCTCGTCTTCGTACGAGATCGTCACTCCATATCGTTCTTTCAATAGCTGCTGCTCATGGTTTGGGAAATCGCTGGAAAGGACAATTTCTTTCGTTCCGATCGCATATAGTTCGTTCATCACGTCTTCAAAGGAGGCAAGGAGCGTGATGCGGTTTTCTCCCGTCGATAAATCCGTATAGGCAAAGCCGTATGTATTATCGGCAAACAGCGTCACCGTTGCTAAATAGTTGTTTTCTTTCTCTAAAAGCCCTTTTCCTTCCATCACCGTGCCGGGAGTGATAAGCTGGACGACTTCGCGGCGGACGACACCTTTAGCTGCTTTCGGGTCTTCGACTTGTTCGCAAATCGCAACTTTATAGCCTTTGGCGATCAACTGCTCGATATATCCTTGCGCCGAATGGTACGGAACGCCGCACATCGGCACCCGTTCCTCGCCGCCTCCATCGCGGCTTGTCAGCGTAATTTCCAGTTCTTGAGCCGCCTTGATCGCATCGTCAAAAAACATTTCGTAAAAATCACCAAGACGGAAAAATAAAAAGGCATCTTGATACTGTGCCTTAATGTCCAAGTATTGCTGAATCATCGGCGTATATGCTGCCATGTTTCTCCTCCAACCTTGCAAATTTACGTTTCTTTTTTCTCAATAAAAAGTTAGCGGCTACCTTGCATTTATGGCGTTTCAATCCTTGTATCAAAGCGGCTAAAAAAGTATCTTCGCGATTCGTTGCATCCAAGAAATCTTGTTTTCATCTATGTATCTAG
The DNA here is from genome assembly GCF_000632515.1 of Parageobacillus genomosp. 1. GTDB lineage: Bacteria > Bacillota > Bacilli > Bacillales > Anoxybacillaceae > Saccharococcus. Next base: position 1,026,865 of record NZ_CM002692.1, on the reverse strand, counting down.
TTTCGAACGAACGTAGACATTTTTTCAAATACATTTGTGCATCGGTGATTCGTTTTAACATGTTTCATTATAACATATTAAAGAAGAAAAAGAGAAAATTCAAACTGTGACATCGCCTAAAGCGGTAAGCAGTCTGGCGGTTCCTATATTCGCCTTATAATGAGCCTCACCCGCTTACATTAGAATGCATAAAAACAGACGGCGGTCAAAAACCGCCGTCTTTGTTTTTTTATTTCGCCTGCGGAAGCGGGCGCTTTAGCCATTCTTTATAAAACGTATCAATATCAGGCTCGAAATCTTTGATGACCGGATACCAAGGCGTCACCGCTTCTACCTCAAGCTGGGTTGCACAGCTAGGGCAGTAATACTCGCGAAGCACCTGCCATTCCGGATCTGGCGCCATCAATTTCGGATACAGTTCCGCCATTTTTTCCACTGTGTCACGAACATAGATGAGCGCATGAAGCTTCCAGTTGTCGCTTGCCTCGCAAAATTCATATCCGCAATCGCACTTTACGATGCGTCGGCCATCCGGCTTTTGCACAATATAAAGATGAAGCCCGGCCGGAAGCAAAATCGGATCATCCCACGGCACTCTTTCTTGAAGGATGCTAATATATTTGTCAAATCGGTCAACGTCTTTATAATTGGAGAGCATTTCTTTTAACTTGAAAAAATCTATCGTGCCGTCGATTAATTCCTCTATCGTCTTGCGATCGTATTTATCGTACTTTTCCATGTTTTCACCTCATTTCAACTTATTAATTTTTGTACCAAATACCGGGATTTCCAATTCCTCTTCTGTCAATTTCCAATCTTCTGGCAAGTTCCAGAACGACTTAAACTCATTATAAAACTTTTCACTTAACGCGAAAGAGCTCGCATACATGTGACGTACTTGTATCGCTGCTTCTTTGTTGATAATTTTCTTTCTTTCCTCTTGCATCCATTGTTTTGTCGGCACTCCTCGTTTCAGCCGCTCTTTTCTCATTTCCTCACGGCGTTTCATCGTTGCTTCTTCATCAACGATATATCGCCCTTTTTCATCTTGAGTGAAGACTGCTCCATAAACACTTTCGGCAAAACGAGGAAGAATATGGCCTTCGTTCAAATCATCTTCGATCATTTTCGGTTTCCGCTCTAGTGGATCGCCAAATCCTGGACCCCCACGCAAATAGTTCAAATATAGATCATAGTTTTCAAAAATCGTTTCCGTCGTAATTGCCTGCTTATCACGGATAATTTCTTTTGCTTCCATCAGTTTTTCATATTGTGGGTTATCCGGATCAGGATCACCGCCAGTCGGAATTGGCAGTCTCTTTTCGATCCGTTCTTTTAAGTTCGTGCCATGGGCCTCAAAACGGTATCCCGCTGCGGCCGGATAACCGCCCATCAATCCGCAGTCACTCGAAATGTAACCGTTACCCATGAAGAACATCGTCCAGTCTTTTGCCCCATACACCATTCTCAACGATTCATAGCCGTTTCCGCCTCGGTATTTTCCGTGGCCGCCTGTATTCGGTTTAATGCTTCTTCCGAGATAAATGAGCGGTTCTGCCAGCTCCCAGATTTCCATGTCGCCCATATCGCCTTCCGGATTCCAAATCGCCGCGGCGTGGCTGATCCCGTCTCTTACCGCGCTTGCGCCAACCCCTTCAGCGGCTGACTCGAAGCTGTTGACGGCATGGTTTTCATTGAACTGGTTGTAGCCTCCGCCCTGCAGCCAGTTGGATGTATTGGCGTTTCCTGCGTTGACTTCTTCGAGATAGCCGCGGGCGAAATAGTTGCGGCTGAGCCCACGCCATAACGGACTCCACGCAGATACAAGGAAATGCCATGCATAGCTGTGCGCGGTGCGAATATCGTCTGGGTTTAACCATGAACCGTACGGCAGATCAAACTTGCTCGCATAATATGCTCCATCGTTGACCCGGTCGTTCGGGATAAGCGTTTGCGACATCATAACCCAGATTCCGCTCGTAATTGAAACCGGCGTCGCGTTGTAGCTATGCCAGCCCCATCGATTAACCCCTTCAAAGTCGATTTCAAACTTGCCGTCCTTATGAACGATGATCTCCGTCGGCGCGTGCATGATCGTGTTCACACGGGCATAAGGAGGTACATCAAGATTTTTGTACGGTACGTCTACAAAAGAAACTTGACGGTATCTGCCTGGAATAAGCAGCGTTTTTACTTGGTTGATAAAGCCGCGGCGCCCTTCTTCGATCACTTCGCGGATAAATTGTTTGTACGTATCGATTCCTTCTTCTTTTACAATATCAAGAACAAGATCGCGAATCATGTGGCATCCGGCTATGCGCGTCCGTTCATCAAGCAGCCAGTACTTTGTAGTACGGACCGAACGCTGGCTTTCAATTAACCAGTCTTTTAGCAGTGTATCGTTTTTCCCGATTTTGCGGCAGGCCACTTGATAACCGTCATCGTAACGGGTGACCGGACCGACAGTCATGCTTCCAGGAGCTGTTGCGCCAACATCGATAACGTGAGTAACTCCGCCAACCCAGCCGATGAGTTCTCCTTCGTAGAAAATTGGCACAATCGTATGAACGTCACACGGGTGGACGTTTCCGATCTGGCAGTCATTGTTGCAGAAAATATCACCATCTTCGATGCCTGGGTTCTCTTCATAATCATTTTTAATCATAAATTTGATGGCAGCTCCCATCGTGCCAACGTGAATGATGATGCCGGTGGAAGTAACGATAGAATCGCCTTCAGGAGTGTAAAGCGTAAAACATAGTTCGCCTTCCTGCTCGACAATCGGCGATGCGGCAACTCTTTTCGCCGTTTCCCGCGCGTGCACCACACCGCCGCGCAGTTTGGAAAAGATCTTTTCATAACGGATCGGATCGCTTTCTTTCAGCGGAAGTTCTTTCAATCCTGCGTAATGTCCAGTCAGCTGGCTAAGCCGATCGATTTCCTCCCGCATTTCTTTAAGTGTTTTTCCATCCCATCCGATCGTTTTGCGCTTTTTCACCTCTTTTACGTTCATCGCCATGATCGATCAACCTCCTTTTAAATTTCTCTCAAATGGAAGATGCGGTGTTGGTCAAGATATGTTTCAAATCCCGGCGGAATGACAAATGTCGTAGCCGGAGACTCAATGATGGAAAACGCTTTAATTTTGTTGCCCGGCTTCAGTTTTTCCATTTCCCAAATATCCGCTTCGACCCATTTGCCTTTCCAATACACTCTGCGCTTGCCAAGAAACGCTTCTTTCGGTGGCGTTTCACCCGCAAACGGTTCCATAGGGATTTTCGGTTTCGGCACTTCAACGATTCCCCGAACGATGGCGCCTGTGATGCTGTAGCCGAGCTCTGGCGATTTCGCCGCTTTGGCGTAAACTCTCGTGTACGTGTCTTCGAACGCGTTCACAAGCTCATCCCAGTGATCCACGTTCTCGAAAGCTTCGATCGGCGCTTCAATTTCCAAGTCGTTTAATTGTCCTTGGTACTGCATGCGGAAATAGAGACGGAACTCAACGTCTTCTTTGCTAAACTTGCTCTTCTCAAATTCGGCTGCCACTTTCTCCTTCAGTTCATCCCACGCAGCCTGCAGTTCTTTTCCTGCTTTCAGTTTTTCATCGTCGCTGGCACCGTCATTGACGTTAATATCGAGCGTCTTATCATAACGGTATTCGAAATCCGCAGCACCACAGCCGAACGCGGAAAATCCTGCCGCCCACGCCGGTACGAGCACATCTTCAAAACCAAGTCCTTTCGTATAACCGGCGGTATGTAACGGTCCGCCTCCTCCGTATGAGAAACATACATACTGGGACGGTGAATACCCTTTTCCTAAAATCATCGATTCAAGGTAGTTGCGAAGCTGTGATTCAAGCAGGTCAATCACGCCGTACGCCGCGTCTTCGACGGATAATCCAAGCGGATCAGCGATCTGCTTCTTAATCGCTTCGTATGCCCGCTCTGGATAGAGCTTGACTTCCCCGCCAAGGAAGTTATCCGGGTTGATCAGTCCGAGAACAACGTGGCAGTCCGTTACCGTTACCGTGTCCACGCCGCCTTCCGGATAGCACACACCGACTCTCGATCCGGCACTGTCCGGGCCAAGTGTCAATGTTTTATAGTTTGGATCGATTCGGACATAGCTTCCAGCTCCCGCACCGACGGTATCCATAGCGACAAGCGGCAGTGAAAGGACAAGGCGAGCCATATCCGGGCTTGTGTTGATGCTCAAATCTCCTTGGGTGATGAGCGCTATATCAAAGCTCGTTCCTCCAATATCCGAGCAGGCAATATTGCGAATGCCAAGCTTCTCTCCAAGGTATTTCGCGCCAATGACGCCGCCGATCGGACCAGAGACAAGCGTTCTTGCCAATTCGTTTGCCCGTGTGCTGATCGTTCCTCCATGGCTTGCCATTACACGCAAATCAAAATTAGCTCCATGCGCTTTTAACATGTTGTTAATTTTAGTCAACGTTTCACGCGAAGGATCGGCCGCATACGCTTCAATAATCGTCGTATTTGTGCGGTGCGATTCTTTTCTGACTGGATAATAATCGACTGACGCAAATACAGGAACTTCTTTGCCGACTTTCTTCATGACTTCTTTGGCTATATCTCTCACTCTTCGCTCATGATGTGGATACTTGTAAGAATGAAGCAAGCTGATGACAATTGCTTCCACATCTAGTTCCAGAAGTTCCCTTACAGCTGGTTCCACTTCATGTTCGTAAAGCGGAATGACAACGTTTCCAAATAAGTCAACTCTTTCGGTTACACCTCTTGTCAACTCCCTCGGTACAAGAGGAGGATCATAACGGTGAGTATTAATGTGCAAACGGTCCGAGTAAGAATAGCCAAGATATGCTTGGATCGCCCGGCCCATTCGGTGGAAATCTTCCATACCCTTGTTGACGATCAGCCCGACTCGGCGTCCCTTTCTTGAAACGAGCCGGTTCAGCATCGCTGTTCCCGAATAGACTCCGGCAAGCAGTTGCGGAAATTGCTCTTCAACGGTTGTGTCCCAGTAAGCAAGCGCATCCTTCGAGGAATTTAAGAGACCTACCGATTCGTCTTCCGGTGTGGATTGCGCCTTCCCGACGACAAACTCTCCGTTTTCATCGATGATAAACGTGTCTGTCATCGTCCCCCCGGCATCAATTGCAAGAATTTGCGCCTTTCTTTTTACCGCTGTTTTCATTTTTTCATCCCCTTCCTACATGTTACTTTGATAGTATCGTGATAGGTTATAAACGATCGGTCTAAAAGTATACTAGAATATCATTTAACCTAAACTAGGAAGCATAGTAGTGGAACATTTTACGTGCAATGTCACCCCCATATCTTCCTTGTCACAGAGCAATCTTAATTTGCGTACGTCTTATCCTATAACTAAACATCATCACCTCCTTCAATGGATATTAGAAAAGGGATGACCGTAAGTCATAACATTAGAAAATAATAGAAACAATGCTTTTATTACTACTATGCTTGCAGCCAGAAAATAGAGATAGTGATTCCAAAACGTGGTGAGCAATATGTATTCAACTAATAATAGAAAAATATAGTTTTTAAGTATCTTTAATCTATATATGTTATAAAATGGTTAAAATATGAAAAAATCACCAAAGAAAAGACCATGCGCTTTTCGAAAGAAACGAACAGTTAAAAAGTGAAATTATGTAGCTATAGTGAACGAAATAACCGAAACCGTTGCTGGATGAGATTGGAGCATAAAAGAAATTTCAGCGAGCAGAACCGTTGCTTTGTTAAGTAGAACAAAAGGAGAACAATTATGTTTAGCGTTAAAGCATGAAGAGATGGTTGAGGCAGTTCAATGAGTGGAAACGTTGCTTCAATGACTAAAACAACTGAAGACCATTAACGCATGCTTCATCCAAAGCGCTTTTTGCCTCCTCAATTTCTAGCTTTTGCTAGGAAACAGAGGATAAATTTAACATACTTCAAAAACCTCTAATTATTGGTATGTGTTTTTATGTTATTAATTCACGATTAGTATGGTCCTGTTATTAAACAGAATAAATAAAATGGTCCTGTTGTTAAACAGGATAACATATAAAAACGTATATGTCTACAAAAAATTTTAATTTTTTATAATTTTTTTATTTTTGTGTTATCTATAGAAAAAACGCTAAGCATGATGTAAATTTTGATACGGCACTGACAAACAATGAGAAAATTTCTCCTCAAGGCGTGCTGAACAATGGTAATTTCAATTAAAAAAACTAGGAAGAATATCTTCCTAGTTTTACTCTTCATCGCCAAGCAATAAATCTGAGCTTAAATCTTCTAATTCTTCATCAAGGTTGTCATATTCGAAATCATCATCGCTGCTGCAGCCTTCCGGGTTGATCGCCACGCATACTTTTGTTTCGCCAATGACTTCGGCGACAAACTCCCGCTCTACATCAACGACAATTTTATTTCCGTTTGGCGAAATGGTGCATTCTAAGCAGTTTGGCTGCTGAATGACACGAACGATAATGTCTGTATCATCGCTAATAATGTCATCATCGTCGCGGTATCTTAATTTCACCACATCGGTATATGATACTGTTTCTGTGACAACTTCTGTTTTTGTATTGTTGTTGTACGAATACCAAACGTTAACGTCATAGTGCCCATGGATTTCTATTGTCTTGTCACATTTTTTCGCATCGTAGCGATGGTTAATAATCCAGCAGCCTAAAATGCTTGATGGACGGTTTGGCGCAGTAATCGTATGCGTGGATTGCGTAAATCTGCGACCTTTCCCGACGACCGCTTTTGTAATAATTTCTCTGTATTTGTATTCGGACATATAAGAAACCCTCCTCAAATGAATCTTCATTTCATCCTATGCATGATTTAGCCTAATGTGCACATAAGTTTATCAATCATTCCGTATAGTTCATTGTATGCAGGGTTTCCGCCCGATGTGCCTACTTTTTTGGTGATAAAAAAGACGCCCTTCCTCATGAAGGACGTCCCCTCTCTTTTTAATGGCACCCACAGCCGCCGTTGCCGCTATGGCGTATTTGTGCGCCTGTCTCGCCGCGCAATACGTTGCCGCCGGTAGAAGCGATAATCTCATCGGTCACCGTATTGGAGATCGTAGAAGCGACGAGTTGCAGCAAGTCGTTCACTTCCGTTTGCGACTGCTGAAATTCGCTAACGATTGGAATTTGCGAAAGCTCTTCGTAAATCGCATCAATTTGTGCTTCCACTTTTTTCAGTGCTTCGTATTTTCCGTAGTGTTTTAAGTTGACAGCCTGTTTTTGCAATGATTTCATTTGTTCGATCATCGCGCGCACTTTTTCGTTTTGGTGGATTTTTTCTTCGGCGCGTTTAAAAAAGTCAACTTCTTCTGTCTCGGCAATCATTTTTGCGAGTTCTTTTGCTTGTGCTAAAATCTCATCACGTGTATATTTTGCCATTTTATTTCACCTCGATCGCTTCTTCTACTATTTCCCCGTTTAATGTCCATGTTTTCGCTTCGGTAATCCGCACTTGGACAAGCTTGCCAATTGCCGATTTTGGGCCGACGAAGTTGACGAGCTTGTTTTTCCGCGTGTATCCGGCAAGGACATCCGGGTTGTTTTTGCTTTCGCCTTCGACTAATACTTCAACCACTTTTCCTTCATATTCCTTCATTTTTCGCGCCGAAATTTCATTGACAAGCGCATTTAGACGCTGCAGCCGCTCTTTTTTCACTTCCAGCGGCACGTTGTCGGCCATTTTCGCTGCCGGTGTGCCTTCGCGCGGCGAATAAATAAACGTATAGGCCGAATCAAATTCAACTTCGCGATAGAGCGATAGCGTTTCTTCAAATTGTTCTTCCGTTTCGTTCGGGAAGCCGACGATAATATCGGTTGTCAGCGCCACATCTGGAATCGCCGCTTTAATTTTGCGGACGAGCTCTAAATATTCCTCGCGCGTATATTTCCGGCCCATCAATTTCAGTATTTCTGTGCTGCCTGATTGCACCGGCAAATGAATATGCTCGACTAAATTGCCGCGTTTGGCAAGCACTTCAATTAACCGGTCGTCAAAATCGCGCGGATGGCTAGTCGTAAAGCGAATGCGCGCAATATCAATCTTGCGAAGCTCATCCATTAAATCGCCAAGCCCGTATTTCATATCGGTGAAGTCTTTGCCGTAAGCGTTCACGTTTTGTCCAAGCAGAGTAATTTCTTTATAGCCTTGGGCGGCGAGATGACGCACTTCTTGAATGATATCTTCCGGACGGCGGCTCCGTTCTTTTCCGCGCGTATACGGGACGATGCAGTACGTACAGAACTTATCACAGCCATACATAATGTTCACCCATGCTTTAATCTTGCCTTTGCGCGCCTTCGGAAGATTTTCGATGACATCGCCTTCTTTCGACCATACTTCAACAACCATTTCTTTTGACATATAGGCTTCGTGCAAAATGTATGGCAAGCGGTGAATATTATGCGTACCGAAAATCATGTCCACGTACTGGTATTGTTTCAAAATCTTATTGACGACCGATTCTTCTTGCGACATGCAGCCGCATACGCCAAGAAGCAAATCCGGATTGCTTTGCTTGAGCGGCTTCAAATGGCCGATCTCGCCGAACACTTTATTTTCCGCATTTTCGCGGATCGCACACGTATTCAGCAAAATGACATTCGCATCTTCGGGACGGTCGGTCGGCTCATATCCAAGCGCCATAAAAATACCTGCCATCACTTCGGTGTCATGTTCGTTCATTTGGCAGCCGTACGTGCGAATATAAAATTTGCGGCCGTTGCCCATGCCGCGGAATTGTTCCGGTATGGTGAAGTCTTTAAAATATTTTACCTCTTCTTTTCCACGTTTTTTTGCTTCTTTTAAGTTTGGCGGAATAAATACGCTCGAAAAATATTTTTCGTAATCTTTGCTCGTTTTCTCCTTTAACACATCCAATGCGGATTTTTTGTCCGTTGGATGATCAGCTGTTTGAATTTGTCCTGTTTGTTCTAAACGCTGTTTTTCGTTCATAATGATCTCCTTTCTATTAAGAACTGCAAGAAAACAATGATTTTCCCTACACCATACACATTATCATAGTATATAATTGAGAACAAATTTAAACAATACTTTTCTTGTTCCGTTTATTACGGAACATGTTATCATAACAAAATGACTCCCAACTAGGCAATACCTAATTGGGAGTGAACAATTTCCAAATTACATAAATTCGGAAACTAACTCGGCAAATTTTTCTTTGCTTAATTTTAAGTCCGCCTCAGCCAACGGCGTTTCGCTGTAGCCGTGAAGCAGTTCCTGATACGATTTTTGTTCTTTATTTTGGTAAATAAGCCCCGTTACTAGTCCTTTATATTTCATCACCGTTTGCATCGCCATGGCGCGATCAGATGGGTCGTATCCTTCGATGTCGCTGACTTTCACCAGGTTTTCTTTAAACCAGTCGTATGTGTTTACCTTGTTATACGTTACACACGGACTGAATACGTTAATAAGAGAGAACCCTTTATGCTTGATTCCTTCTTCAATTAAGCTTGTCAGCTCTTTTAAATCGCTCGAGAAGCTTTGCGCTACAAAGGTTGCACCGGCGCTTAACGCGATTTCCATAATCGAAAGGGCTGGTTCGACCGAACCTTGCGGAGTGCTTTTCGTTTTAAAGCCGACATCGCTGCGCGGCGATGTTTGTCCTTTCGTTAAGCCGTAAATCTGGTTATCCATGACAATGTAAGTAATGTCAATATTGCGGCGGATCGCATGAACGGTATGCCCCATGCCGATCGCAAATCCGTCGCCGTCACCGCCGGCGGCAATGACCGTTAAATCGCGGTTGGCCATTTTCACTCCTTGGGCAAGCGGCAACGCACGGCCGTGGGTGCCGTGAAAACCGTACGAATGAATGTAACCGGAAATACGTCCCGAGCAGCCGATTCCGGAAATAACAGCGAGCTGATGCGGCTCAAGACCGACGTTTGCCGCGGCGCGCTGAATGGCAGCTTGCACAGAAAAATCGCCACAGCCTGGACACCAGTTTGGTTTCACATCATTACGAAAATCTTTAAACGTTGCCATGTTTATAACAACTCCTTGCATTTTATATAAACTTCATTTGGCAAGAACGGATTCCCGTCGTATTTCAAAGCGCTTGCAATTTTCTCCGCATGTCCGACGTTCATTTTAAGAATGTTGGCGAGCTGACCTGTCGCATTTTGCTCGACGACAACGACTTTTTTCGCTGTTTCGACAAGCGGCAGCATTTCCTCTGTCGGGAACGGATGAAGCAGGCGAATGTGCGCATGATTGACTTTCACGCCGTCCTGTTCAAGACGCTCGATCGCTTCCTCGATTGCACCGCGCGTCGAGAGAAAACCGACGATTAATAAATCGGCTTCATCGTGTTTGACATTTTTATGCACTGGTGTCTTGAACTGGATATGTTGCAGCTTACGTAAACGTTTCTCCATTTGTGCCTTGCGGTTTCCCGCTACCTCGGACGGTCTTCCTGTTTCCGCGTGCTCGACGCCGGTGACATGATGGATGCCGTTTGGCACTCCCGGAAGCACACGCGGCGAAATGCCATCTTCAGTGATTTCATAACGTTTAAAATTATCCTTTTTCTCTAGCAACGGCAGTTCGCCAGTGACGAGTTTGCCGCGGCGGATTTCAATTTTATCGTATTCTAAAGGCTCAACCGTCTGTTTGCCAAGCGACAGCTGCAAATCAGACAAGAAGATGACCGGACATTGATATTCTTCGGCAAGGTTGAACGCTTCGATCATATCGTAAAACGCTTCTTCCACCGTGCTTGGTGCCATAACGATTTTTGGAATTTCCCCATGCGTTCCGTAAATCATTGCCAATAAGTCCGATTGCTCCTGTTTTGTCGGCAATCCTGTACTTGGGCCGCCACGCTGCGTATCAACGATGACAAGCGGCGTTTCCGTCATTCCGGCCAGCCCGATCGACTCCATCATCAAGGAAAGACCAGGACCTGCGGATGCTGTAAACGCCCGCGCTCCGGCATAGTTCGCCCCAATCGCCATCGTACATGCGGCGATTTCATCTTCCGTCTGAATCACCGCCCCGCCTAAATCCGGAAGTTTTTTAATTAAGTATTCCATAATTTCCGATGCCGGTGTAATTGGGTAGGCGGCCATAAACCGTGCTCCGCCAGCTAGCGCACCTAAGGCAATCGCATCGTTGCCGATCATAAACATCCGCTTTTTACCATCGGCTTTGGCCAGTTCCATTGTTTGCATACGATCGCCGAGCTGTTCTTTCATATATTGCGCACCGGCGCGGATCGCTTCCATGTTCTTGTCTACGACTTGCTGACCTTTCCTTCCAAAAATTTCTTGGACTACTTCTCCATACACATCAATATCGATGCCGAGAACAGCGCTGGAAGCGCCGACAGCAACCATGTTTTTCATCAGCGCTGTTCCTAAATTCGCTGCGATATCAGTAAATGGAACAGCATATAGCGTGACGCCTTCACGTTCTGGAATCGTCGGGTTAAACTTCGCATCAGCGATGACAATCCCGCCGTCGCGGAGCTCATGAAAGTTAAAATCAATCGATTCCTGATCAAACGCTACTAATATATCGAGATCATCAGCAACCGACCGAACTGGTGTCGTGCTGACACGAATTTTGTTGTTCGTATGCCCCCCTTTAATTCGTGAAGAAAAATGACGATATCCGTATAAATAATAACCAAGACGGTTTAGCGCAATGGAGAAGATTTCCCCAGTACTTTCAATCCCTTCTCCCTGCTGCCCTCCGACTTTCCATGAAAGCTGATGAATCATTTCCTACACCCCTTTAAATTCGGTCAAAAATTACAATTATAAGTTTAGCACTTTTCCGACAAAATCACTAGATTTTTTAAATAAATGATTTTCGTTCATTCGCCGCAATTGATCACTGCGGCAAATGGTCATAGAAATTGCGGAATAAAAACCGCTCTACCTCCTCTTCGGTATAATGTTTCTGCAACTCATTGACTAGGTTGGCGTAATCGCGTACCGTGCCGAGCCCGCTTACCGTCTCTTCGATTCCGTCAAAATCCGAGCCGAATCCGACGTTTTTTGCCCCGCCGAGCGAACACACATGTTCTAAATGGCGAAGCACATCGGTGATCGAAGCTTTTTCTTTTGTTAAAAAATATGGCACAAAGTTAATGCCGATCATGCCATCTTTTGCAATAAGCGCTTTAATTTGTTCATCACGCAAGTTGCGAGGATGTGGACAAAATCGGTATGTATTCGAATGAGAGGCAATCGGAAATTGCGCGATTTCCAGCACGTCCCAAAACGCTTTTTCCGATAAATGGGACACATCGACCCAACGTTTTGCTTCATTCAGCTGCTCAACGACCTGTTTTCCGAATGTTGTAAGCCCTGCGCCGCGCTGTTCCCAGGCGCCGTCTGCTACGGCATTGGACCAGTTCCACGTCAGCCCGACGGACGAAACACCGAGGCGCAGCAACGTTTTTAATTTGACAAGGCTTGTCCCAATTGCGTCGCATCCTTCAAGCGTCAGCATCGCCCCAATTTCATTTTCTCCTAACGCGTCAATATCGCGTTTTGAACGGACAAATTTCAGTGTTGGAAACCGCCCGATAACTTGTTCAAAAAAAATATCGATCATTTCCAGCGCAACAGTAAACCGTGCTTCTTCCGGAACCGTTTCCGGTATGTAAATGGCAAAACACTGCACTTTGACCTTAGCCTCTTTCAGCGCCGGCAAGGTGACGTGAAGCGATTTTCCGTCTTGGAACGATAACGAACGATCCATCCATAATTTCATTAACGCATCGCAATGTGCATCGAAAATCATACATATCCTCCTTTATAAAGTAAAAATAACCTGCCTGCCTTCAAAATGAAGGCGCCAACAGGTTATACTTCTATCATCAAAGCTATACACTATTAACGAGGCTCTACAATTAATTTAATCGCCGTCCGCTCTTCTCCGTCAATAATAATATCTGTAAACGCAGGAATACAAATGAGATCCATGCCGCTTGGTGCCACAAATCCTCGTGCGATGGCTACTGCCTTAACGGCTTGGTTTAATGCACCTGCACCGATCGCCTGGATTTCCGCCGCTCCACGTTCACGCAATACCCCGGCAAGTGCACCAGCTACAGAGTTAGGATTCGACTTTGCTGAAACTTTTAATATTTCCATTTCTAGCTCCTCCCTCGTTTCCTCCTAAAATTTATCGAAAAAAATGATTTCATTGTTACTATATTCACTGTTTTGACAAGTATTCCTGCCGGGGCGGAAAATATTTTTAAAAATTTCTAAAACGGTGACTATTCAAAATAAGGGTGGTCATCATTGATGATAATTCGCTCAATTTTATTCGCCCGCCCTGTTTTTATGTCTACATCGATGAGCACGGCGTTCAGCTGGCTTCTTCCCTCTTTTATTTCGAAACGGACAGGTAATGATGTCAAAAATTTTCTTAACACTACTTCGCGGTCTACACCTAAAATGCCGTCATACGGTCCGGTCATTCCAACATCGGTAATATAGGCTGTTCCCTTTGGTAAAATACGGGCATCAGCCGTTTGCACGTGCGTATGGGTGCCGACAACGGCGGAAACCCGTCCATCCAAATACCAGCCCATCGCTTGCTTTTCACTCGTTGCCTCCGCGTGAAAATCGACGAAAATAATCGAGGTGCGCTGCGCCGCCTCGGCGATCAGCTCGTCGGCTTTTTTGAACGGGCAATCGATGGCCGGTAAAAATATTCTTCCTTGTAGATTAATGACCGCCACTTCAATATGTTCGATTTGTATATAGACAATCCCCTTGCCCGGAACCCCTTCCGGGAAATTCGCCGGCCGCACTAATGCTTTTGCATCATCAATAAATTCAAATATATCGCGCTGATCCCATGCGTGGTTGCCAAGCGTGACGACATGGGCTCCTTGCTCAAGAAACGAGCGGTATATTTTTTCCGTAATTCCTTTTCCGCCCGCGGCATTTTCCCCATTGATAATAATGATGTTCGGTCTATGCTTCTCCTTTAGTTTTGGCAAATATTGTTCTACCATTTTTCGTCCTGGCGAACCGACCACATCGCCGATAAATAATAACCTCATTCATATATCCCTTTCTAAGCTGAAGTGTAACTAGTTCAAGTTTGGCACAAAATATAAAAAAAATAAAGTGGCAATATTTCGCCACTTTATTTTGCATACTCTACCGCCCTTGTTTCGCGAATCACAGTAACTTTAATGTGTCCTGGATAATCGAGCTCTTCTTCAATCCGTTTACGGATTTCCCGCGCTAACCGATGCGCTTCCAAATCATCGATCACATCCGGTTTCACCATAATGCGCACTTCGCGTCCCGCCTGGATGGCGTATGATTTTTCTACTCCTTCATACGATTCCGCAATTTCTTCTAATTTTTCGAGACGGCGAATGTAGTTTTCAAGCGTTTCACTGCGCGCTCCCGGTCTTGCCGCAGACAGCGCGTCTGCTGCGGCAACAAGCACGGCGATGACAGAAGTCGGTTCAGTATCGCCATGGTGGGAAGCAATGCTGTTAATGACAACTGGATGTTCTTTATATTTTGTCGCCAGTTCGACGCCAATTTCAACATGGCTTCCTTCCACTTCATGGTCAATCGCTTTACCAATATCGTGTAAAAGACCGGCACGTCTTGCCAGCATTTCATCTTCGCCGAGCTCTGCCGCCATCAGTCCCGCTAAGAACGCCACTTCGACGGAATGCTTTAATACGTTTTGCCCGTAGCTTGTCCGGAACTTCAACCGTCCTAAAATTTTGATTAAATCCGGATGCAAGCCATGAACACCGACTTCGAATGTCGTTTGTTCACCGACTTCACGAATATGTTCGTCGACTTCCCGTCTCGCTTTTTCTACCATTTCTTCAATTCGCGCCGGATGAATTCGCCCATCTTGGACGAGTTTGTCTAAGGCGATGCGCGCCGTTTCGCGGCGGATTGGGTCAAACCCTGATAAAATAACGGCTTCCGGCGTGTCATCAATAATTAAATCAATGCCGGTGAGCGTTTCGAGCGTGCGAATATTGCGCCCTTCGCGGCCGATGATCCGCCCTTTCATTTCATCGTTTGGCAAATTAACGACGGATACGGTTGTTTCCGCGACATGGTCTGCCGCACAACGCTGAATAGCGAGCGATAAAATTGCTTTTGCTTTCTTATCCGCCTCTTCTTTCGCACGCGTTTCGGCCTCTTTCACCATCACGGCAATTTCATGGGACAATTCTTTTTCGACGCGTTCCAAAATAATTTGCCGTGCTTCTTCGCGGGTCAAGCCGGAAATTCGTTCTAATTCCGTTTGCTGCTGTTGCACGAGTTCTTCCACTTTGCTTTCCATCTGTTCAATATGCTGTTGTCTTTCATTCAGTGCTTCTTCTTTCGCCTCTAAAAGCGCCTCACGTTTATTGAGGGCTTCGTCTTTGCGATCGAGATTTTCTTCTTTTTGAAGCAATCGATTTTCTTGCTTTTGCAGCTCGCTTCTGCGGTCGCGAATTTCACGTTCAACCTCGGTACGAAGTTTGTGGATTTCATCTTTTGCTTCAAGAAGCGTTTCTTTTTTCAACGCATCCGCTTCTCGTTTTGCTTCTTCCACAATTTGCTGTGCGGCTGCTTGGGCACCGCCAATTTTCGCCTCTGCAATCGATTTGCGAACAAAAAAGCCAACAACGGCACCGACAACTAAGGCAAGCAAAGCGGAGATGATGATTGAATCCATGTTTTCACCTCCTCTTGCTATAATTCAGATGCGTTGGATGTAACTGTCGGCATGTACATTGTTATCAACGTTTCAACATACAGCACAATCGTTGCAAACATCAGAGTTTCAAGCACCGGCAACCCGTTGATTAAGCGTACATAGAGCGAACGGTCCTATGGATGGGAATTTCCGCTTTACGCGAACGCGGTCTAATTTTCCGCAAATGCTTACCGCACTCCCTTGCATGATCGTCCATCATTATGCGAGTTGGTCCAGTGCAAAACGATTCCTTCACTTGTTTATGCACGGACCGCTTCCATCAGCCGGAGTCACGGGCTTTTATCGTTTATTTTTTTGAAAAATATACATGTTAATTTTAAAGGTGGCAAAAATGATTGTCAAGATATAGGAAGTACACACCTGCAATAAATGGAAATAAAAAAGAGAGGAATCGCGTTCCTCTCTCATTTAGTCTTCCAAAAGCCCAAACTCGTCTTGTTGTAATTCGCCGACACCGTTAACACTAGAAGATTCAATGCCGTAATGTTTGCGGATTTCTTGGGCAATTTCTTCGGCAATATGCGGATTCTCTTTTAAAAACTGTTTCGCATTTTCCCGCCCTTGGCCGAGGCGCTCATCTTTATAAGAGTACCACGAGCCGCTTTTTTGCACGATATCGAGCTCCGATGCCATATCGATAATTTCGCCTTCGCGGGAAATGCCTTCTCCGTACATAATATCTACGTCCGCTGTTTTAAATGGTGGAGCCACCTTATTTTTCACGACTTTAATTTTCGTTTTATTTCCCACCATGTCGTTACCTTGCTTGATTTGCTCAGCACGGCGCACTTCTAGGCGGACGGAAGCATAAAATTTTAGCGCACGGCCGCCTGGCGTTGTCTCCGGATTGCCAAACATAACTCCAACTTTTTCACGAATTTGGTTGATGAAAATAGCGATGGTCTTCGACTTATTAATCGCTCCCGATAATTTGCGCAACGCTTGCGACATTAAGCGCGCCTGCAGACCAACGTGGGCATCGCCCATTTCCCCTTCTATTTCCGCTTTTGGCACCAGCGCCGCAACGGAGTCAATGACAATAATGTCGACCGCACCGCTTCTCACCAGTGCTTCTGCGATTTCGAGCGCCTGCTCGCCCGTATCTGGCTGAGACAGCAGCAACTCATCGATATTGACGCCTAATTTTTGTGCATAAATCGGATCAAGCGCATGCTCCGCGTCGATAAATGCCGCTTGTCCCCCTTGCTTCTGCACTTCGGCAATCGCATGAAGGGCAACGGTCGTTTTCCCGGAAGATTCAGGTCCATATATTTCAACAATACGTCCGCGCGGATAGCCGCCCACTCCTAAAGCGATATCAAGCGCCAGCGATCCGCTGGATACAGTGGAAATTTTACGGTCTGTCTGTTCACCGAGCCTCATAATCGAGCCTTTGCCAAACTGTTTTTCAATCTGTTTCAACGCCTGCTCTAAGGCGGCTTGACGGTCTTGATTCACTAACAAACTCCTCCTTTTTTCTCAACTACTTATACTATACCGTTTTTTACGGTTGTTGCCAAGCAAAAAATCGAACGTCTATTCGTTTTCTTGTGGTGAAAATAGAAACAATCTCCATCGGGAAGATAGACGAAAAAGCGGGGAACAACAAGGGGAGAAACGGCTGCGTTCATTCTGCAGCCGTCAATGTTTTTAATAAAAAGGAGCAGCCGTATTTCGCGGTGCGGATGCGAATCGCATCACGGTGGCCGGATAAGGTGAGCGGATAGACATTGGTGCCGTGTTTAGAAGTAGAAATACCGATATACACGGTACCGACCGGCTTTCCTTCAAGCGGGTCTGGACCCGCCACGCCGGTAAAGCTGATGCCGATATCCGCTTGGCAGAGCGTGCGGACATTTTCCGCCAACAGGCGCGCGCACTGTTCGCTTACCGCGCCGTCCGCTGCTAACACGGCATAGGGGACGCCAAGCACTTTTTCTTTTACGTCATTCGTATAGCAGACGACCCCGCCACGAACCACTTGGGAGGCGCCGGGAACAGCTGTCAATTGCTCCAGGAAAAGCCCACCTGTCAAGCTTTCAGCCGCTGCCACCGTTTTCTTTTGCACTTTTAGCGTCTGAATCGCCTTTTCAAATAATGTTTCTTCATTATAGCCATAAAGATAGGCGCCGACGCGTTCTACTATTTTCTTTTCCGTTTCGTCGAGCAGTCTTTTTGCCTCTGCTTCCGAGCGGTGCTTCGCAGTCAAGCGCAATGTCACCTCTCCGTCGCCGGCAAGCGGGGCAATCGTCGGATTAGACTGCTGATCAATCAAGTCTTCAATTCTTGTTTCCAACTCTGACTCGCCGATGCCAAAAAAGCGCAATACGCGCGATTCAATGCGTTCCTCGTGTCCAAGCTTCTCTAGCAAAAAAGCGCGACCGTATTTGCGAAACATCGGCTGCATTTCTTTTGGCGGTCCGGGCAGAAGCATATAGGTAATGGAATCGATCGTAATCGCCATCCCCGGCGCCATGCCGTGCTCATTTTTTAATATGGTAGAGCCTTTGAGCACCAATGCCTGCTTTTTATTATTTTCCGTCATGATTCGGTTTGTGCGGGCAAAATAAGCTTCAATGGAACGAAGCGCTTCCTCATCCGTCACCAGCTCCCGCTGCAGCGGGCGGGCGATCGTTTCTTTCGTTAAATCGTCTTTCGTCGGACCGAGCCCACCGGTAAAAATAATCAGGTCAGCCCTTGTTTGCGCCACTTTTACCGCCTGCTCAAGCCTAGCGGCATTATCGCCGACAACGGTATGGAAATAAACGTTGATACCAAGCTCGGCAAGCTGCTGCGACAAAAACTGCGCATTGGTGTTGGCGATTTGTCCGAGCAACAGCTCGGAGCCGACAGCAATAATCTCCGCGTTCAATCAAGGCGCCCCCTTTATTGGACTGCATATATATTTCTATTTGGAATGCAAGAAAGCATGTTTATTTTTCGCAAAATAGTCCCAGCCAGACCATACCGTAAAAATGACCGCTACCCACAGCGCTAATTTAGCAAACGGAAACGCCAGAAGCGAAAACGGAAAGTTATGCAAAAGAAGGGCGGAAATCGCTATAATTTGCGTCCACGTTTTAATTTTGCCAAGCATGTTGGCAGCCATTACCTCTCCTTCGCCGGCCAGCACGAGCCGCAGCCCTGTCACGGCAAACTCACGGCTAATGATAACAATCACCATCCACGACGGCGCATAGTGAAGCTCGACAAGCACAATAAGCGCCGCCGAGACAAGCAGTTTATCCGCGAGCGGGTCCAAAAACTTCCCTAAGTTGGTGACAAGTTGATATTTACGGGCATAATAGCCGTCAATCCAATCTGTCGTCGAAGCGATAATGAAAATCAGCGCCCCGATCAAATGGGAAACCGGCAGCGTGGCCGCGCCGATTTTCACGCTGCCCCACCCGAACGGAACGAGCATGACAATTAAAAATAACGGTATGAGCATAATGCGTGCTACTGTTATTTTATTAGGCAGATTCACTCTAAATACCTCCGCTAGTCAGCATCTGAACCTCCACACGACTGAAGTCGGTGGGTTCTGACGTATTAAAAAGAGTTTTTCCTACACCTGCGTGCAGGCATTCACTCTTGTTTTGCCAACCTTTCATGGACAAACACCTCAATGGTGTTTAACGCCCTGTCGGCTTGGTTCAAAACCGTTTTCCATTTCACCCCTATGATTTTTTAAAGATAAACTTCATTTTCTGGAATACTTCGTCTTTTGGATCGATTGGATAGGTGAAAGGTTGTCCGTTTACTTTCATGTCCACATCGAGCGTACGACCGATTTTCACAAACACTTCCGTCTCAGCGGACAAATCAAATGTCTGCGTTTGTCCGTTCGTTAAACTACCTTTAAAGAAAGAATGGCCTTTTGTGTTGTATACTTCTACCCATGAATTTCCTTTCGACGTCAGCTCAATGACAAATTTTTCGCTATTAGTCAGCTCAATCGTCGATAAGTTACCGCGTGTTTCTATGACGTTAAGCGTTGCTTTCGGTGCTGGCGCTTCTTTTGTTTGTTGGCCGGCTTTTTCCTGTTTGTTTTGGCTCTCCTGTTTTTTCGCTTTTTCTTTCGCTTTCTCAAGCGGCGAGTTTTCCGAACTTTCGACTTCTGTTGTCGTCTCTTTTTTCACCAGGCTTTCCTGTTTATTTTCGGCATTATTTTGTAGAAGCAGCCAAATGATGACGGCAATGCCGACAACAACGGCGGCAATAAGCAGCTTCGGAAGCAAATCAAGCCATTTCGTGCTTTCCGGGGAGAGCTGCTGCCGCGTTTTCACCCGCGATAGCGGTTGAGGAACCTCTTCTTGGTAAGATTGTGGAATATCTTGTTTGTACTCTTCAAATATTTGTTCCGGATCAAGTCCAACTGCCTCCGCATATTGCTTAATAAACGCGCGGACATAGAAATTTCCCGGCATGATGGCGTAATTTCCTTCTTCAATACCGATCAAATAGCGCTTTTGAATTTTTGTCATATCTTGCAGCTCGTCCAAACTAATGTTTTTCGCCTCTCTCGCTTCTTTTAAACGTTTACCTAATTCTGTCAACGATAAACACCTTCCACTTTTTGATTAAAAATCAAATTCTGAAAAGCCATCGTTTCCAAACAGAGACGGCTGATCAATAACATCGTACGTAATCTCTTCATTTGGATCATGACGCAGTTCAATAATATAGTCAAAGTCATCTAGCGTATATTCGGTATGGCGGACAAAAATATCCGGGTGCTCCACTACTTTCGTCGCCTCCAAACGCATCAATTCGCGAATCAGCTGCCAATGCCGTTCATTCGCCCGTCTGGTGGACACAATACCATCAATAATAAAAATATTGTCTTCGCTATATTCGTCTTCGATCAGCTGGCTGCGCACCGTCTGTTTAATGAGCGTCGATGAGACGAAGAGCCAGCGCTTATTGGCACAAACGCTAGCCGCGACGATCGACTCCGTTTTGCCGACACGCGGCATGCCGCGGATGCCGATCAGCTTATGACCTTTCTCTTTAAAAATTTCCGCCATAAAATCGACAAGCAGTCCGAGCTCGTCACGGACAAAGCGGAATGTTTTTTTGTCATCGGCATCCCGCTGAATGTAACGGCCATGGCGGACGGCAAGGCGGTCAAGCAGTTTCGGCTGACGCAGCTTCGTTACGGTAATATTATCCATCGTTTGCAAAATGGTAGAGAGCCGTTCAATTTGTTCATTACTATCACAAAGCAGCAACATGCCGCGCCGCGAATCGCGCACGCCGTTAATCGTCACGATATTGATCGACAACATTCCTAATAAGGAAGCAACATCCCCTAACAGCCCCGGACGGTTAATATGTATTTCGTATTCTAAATACCACTCTTGCTTTCCCATCCCGTCTCCTCCCTCATTCGCAAATGCCCGCACAAACTACCTATGATAAGTTCATACTACTATAATATCGAATGGAAAAGCAACCGAAAAGGGACGGGAATAAAAAAAGAGAGAGGGACTCCCTCTCTTGCTCATTATTTGTTATGATTCTCGCTGTACTAATTTTACCATCGCGTTCGCGATAGCATGCTGCTCTTGTTCGTCAGCGACGCTCCAAAGGTCAGCGAGCAGCCGTTCTTCCGGGTTTTTCGGATCTACATGTTCCGCTAGGTAGTCTCCGATTTGATAAGCGACGTCCGAGATCACTTGTTGGTTCAATCCTTGCTGCTGTGCTTGTTGAAGGCGTTCTGCTAAAAAGTCTTTCCATTGTTCAAAGTTATCTAATACAGACATATGTGTAACCTCCTTGTTTTTCGTTTCAAGGATAGTTTGCCTGCTTTTTCATAAAATATACTTAACAGTACCAGCCGCCGTTGACGGAAATAATTTGCCCGGTTATGTAAGAAGCAGCATCGGAAATTAAAAAGGACACCGTTTTGGCGACCTCATCGGCCGTGCCGAGCCGTCCGATTGGAATATCATCCGCCATCGCCTGCAAATCCTCTTTCGAAAATATGCGCAACATATCCGTATCAATTGCTCCAGGAGCGACGGCGTTGACGCGGATGCCACTCGGCGCTAGTTCTTTCGCGAGCGCCTTCACAAACGCGTTTTGTCCGCCTTTGACCATCGAATAGACGACTTCGCATGCCGCCCCGGTTAACCCCCAAATGGAAGAAACGATGACGATGTTTCCTTGCTTTTTGGCAATCATGGACGGCAGCAGTTTTTTCGTTAATAAAATCGGACTTGTCACATGAAGCTGTACCATGCTTTGCACCAGTTCGTCGCTCATATCTGTAATTAGGCCGTAATAGCTGTTTCCGCTGTTGTACACCATGGCATCGACCGGGCGATTTATTTGCGAAAGAAGCACATCCACGCCATCTTCCGCTGCAAGATCGGCCTGAATCGGCACCACATGTGTGGTTGCCAGTTCTTTTTTCAGCATTTCGACCGGCTCCCGGCGGCGGTTGTAATGCAATAAAAGCCCATAGCCGTCGGCGGCAAGCTGGCGGGCGATGCTTGTTCCGATTCCGCCGCTTGCTCCGGTAATCAGCGCGTATTTCATAACGATCCCCCTAAAAAAGCATCCTTCATGAGAAGGATGCTACTTTTTCTCTTTTGGAACTACTTGACAGACAGCGATTTGCGATTCACAGAAACATTGTTTGGCAATTTCCCCGATTTGTTCCATCGTCAATGATTGCAAGGCAGAAACAACATCGAACAAGCTGACCTCATTAAACGCGTAGCGCGTAAACTGGTTGGCGATATATTCCGGAGAATTTAGCGAGCGCAAAAACGCGCCGATTTTTTTCTTTTTAACCCGTTCTAGTTCCTCACTTTTCACCGCATCAATGGAAAAGGAAAGCAAAATTTGCTTCACTTCTTCGCTCAGCCGATCGGCATCGCTTGTGTCGCCGCCAACCATACCGAAGCCGAACCCGCGCTCTTCGGTATAATCATACATAAACGTTTCATCAATGAGCCCAAGCCGGTATAATCGTTCATAATGCGGCGAACTTTTCCCAAACAAGTAGTCCAGCAAAACATTGAACGCCAGTTCATGAACTAATTTTTCTTTGCCGGCTGGAGGGACGGATGGAGCTTTAATCCCGACAAAACATTTGTTCGTTTGCACATGCATCGGGATAACTTTCTTTTTCTCGGCGACCTCGCTTGGCTCCTTATATACAAATCGTTCGACTTCCTGCGCTTTCGGGAACGATTTTTTCGCTTGATTATCGCGAATTTGCTGCATTATTTTTTGCTCATCGACCGGCCCGACAACAAAAAGTAGCATATTGCTCGGATGATAAAATGTTTCATAACATTCATATAAAAGGTCTTTCGTAATTTGCGCAATAGACTCGACCGTACCGGCAATATCAATTTTTACCGGGTGGTTTTGATACATGCTTTCAATGACGCCAAAGTAAACGCGCCAGTCGGGATTATCATCATACATACGAATTTCCTGGCCGATAATTCCCTTTTCTTTTTCCACCGTTTTGTCGGAAAAGTAAGGGCTTTGCACAAAATCAAGGAGCGTTTCTAAATTTTTCTCGACGTTGGCGGTGCTAGAAAATAAATAAGCGGTGCGCGTAAAGGTCGTAAATGCGTTCGCTGATGCGCCCTGTTTGCTGAACTGCTGGAACACGTCACCGTCTTCTTTTTCAAACAATTTATGCTCCAAAAAGTGGGCAATGCCATCGGGAACCCGCTTCATCTCTGTTTTGCCAAGTGGAACGAATTGATTATCGACTGATCCGTAGTTGGTCGTAAACGTAGCATACGTTTTGTTAAATCCTTTTTTCGGCAAAATATATACATCCAAACCGTTTTCCATTTTTTCATAAAACAGCTGTTCCTGCAGCTGTTCGTATACCATTTTTTCCATTATTGTTCCGCTCCCTCCATTCCAGTCAGAAAGTAAATCGTATCGAGCTCGACTTTGCCCGCCACACGCACGATATCTTCACGAGTTACGAGGTCGGCACCTGAGAGCCATTCTTCGAGAGGTCGTTTCCGCTTGGAAACGACGTTGTGATAAAGCACTTCCACTAGTCCGCGCGGAGTATCGATCGTTTCTAACAGTTGGTTGCGAATGACCGCTTTCGTTTGCGCGATTTCTTCATCGGTGAAATCTCCATTTTTCATCGCTTCCATTTGCTTTTCGATAATTTGCCGCGCTTTTTCATAATTTGACGGCTCAATGCCCGACATCACCATTAATAACCCTTTATGGCTTTCCAAACGCGAAGCAGCATAATACGCTAAACTCGCTTTCTCACGCACGTTGATAAACAATTTGGAATGGGAGAAACCGCCGAAAATGCCGTTAAACATTTGCAGCGCATAATAGTCATCATCATCGTAAGTGACGTTCGTGCGGTAGCCGATATTTAATTTTCCTTGTTTGACATCTTGTTTTTCAACCACTTCGTTCACTTTCTCCGGCGCTTTATGCGCCAATTGTGTTCCGTCTGATGAACGGACGGTGCGGGTTGGCATGGAAAAATGGGATGTCACCGCTTGCAGCACCGCATCCTCTTGGACATCGCCAATGACGTACAAATCGATTTCATCTTCGGAAAGCGTTTTTTGATAATATTGAAACAGCTGTTCCGCAGTAATGCCGTCAACATCTTCCAGCTCGCCATTGGCATGTAAAGCGTACGGTTCCCCCTTGCACATTTCTTGAACGAGCCGCAAGCTGGCGTAGCGCATTTTATCATCATAAACAGCTTGAATGCGCTGCTTAAGCGCCCGTTTTTCCTGAGCGACAATCTCGTCGACAAATCGCCCGTTTTCCATGGCAGGACAAAGCACAATATCTGCCAGCAATTGAAGCGCTTTCTCTAAAAGTGGCGTTTTCTCTTGCAAAAACACCTCATTCGCTACGTCGATGCGAATCGTAATAATATGATTTTCACCCTTTTTCGTTAAATCCACATTTAATGTTGCTCCGTACAGTTCATCTAAATACGTCCGCAGCTGCTTGACACTTGGATGTTTCGCCGTGCCGCTTTGCAATACATAAGGTAAGAGGGCGCGCAGCGTAACCGTTTCCTTGGCAAGCGGCGCTTTCATTTTCCATACGAGTGTATTCGTTTTGTATTTATCAGTCGGAATGGTATGGACGTTAATTTGTTGAACCGTCGTTATTTTTTCATTGACCAATCGAACTCCTCCTTTGCAATGAATCTTACGGATATTTTTATTGTTGTGTTCACCTTATCAACAATATACCTTTCTCAAACCAGAAAATGCAAATGAAAGCAAAAAGAACCCGACGAGCTTGTTCGGGTTCTTTTTCTATTCGTTTACCGTTTTCCCTTAATGTAAGGAGTGCCTAAAGATTTCGGTGCCTCCGCACGGCCGATAAAGCCGGCAAGCGCCAAAATCGTCAGCACATATGGAGCAATCAACAAATAGACCGTCGGTACATTTTTTAAAAACGGGATCGTTTGCCCGACGATGCTTAAACTTTGGGCAACCCCGAAAAATAACGCCGCCCCCATCGCTCCAATCGGATGCCACTTTCCGAAAATCATCGCCGCAAGCGCCATAAAGCCGTGGCCGGAAATCGTCGCATGGCTGAAATCACGGGAAATAATCGTCGCATACACCGCCCCGCCGAGTCCGCCTAACACTCCGCTAATCATGACGGCAATATAGCGCATTCTCGTTACATTAATCCCCATTGTATCCGCCGCCATCGGGTGCTCCCCAACCGCGCGAAGCCGAAGGCCGAACGGCGTTTTATAAATGACATACCAGGCGACAAACGCCAAAATAATCGCCAAATACGACGGAATGTACGCGTTAGAGAAAAAGAGCGGACCAATAATCGGAATGTCGCTTAATACCGGAACGTCAATTTTGTCAAATCCAACTTGAATTTGGTCTGTCTGCCCTTTTCCGTACATTTTTTTGACTAAAAAGAGCGATAAACCAAGCGCCAAAAAGTTAATCGCCACTCCGCTGACGACCTGATCGGCACGGAATGAAATCGAGGCAACGGCGTGAAGCAGTGAAAAGACGGCACCGACGATCATCGCGGCAAGCAAGGCAAGCCATGGAGTAAGCTCTCCAAACCGATCGGCAAACGTCAAGTTAAAGACAACGCTGACAAACGCACCAATGATCATTAATCCTTCTAATCCGATGTTTACAACGCCGGAACGTTCGCTAAATACGCCGCCAAGCGCCGTGAAAATAAGGGGAGCAGCAAAGAAAATGGCGGTAGGAACAATGACTTGCAATACTTCATAAATATTCACTTATTCCGCCCCCTTTTGCAAACGAGATAGTAACAAGCGAATGATGTAACTAGACGCAACGAAGAAAATAATGAGTGCAATAATAATATCTACGAGTTCGGTTGGCACATCAGCACTCGACGGCATTTCCAGCGCCCCGACTTTCAGCGCGCCAAACAATAATGCCGAGAGCAAAATTCCGAAAGCATTGTTGCCGCCAATCAACGCCACCGCAATTCCGTCAAATCCAATGCCGGTAAACGTGGCTTTCGTCGAAATGTTGCCGAACGTGCCAAGGCCCTCCATCGCTCCGGCCACACCGGCAAAAGCTCCGGAAATGACCATCGATAAAATAATATTTCTTTTTACATTCATTCCTGCATATTGTGAAGCGTGCTGGTTAAACCCAACCGCGCGCAGCTCGAATCCTTTTGTTGTTTTCTCAAGGAGAAACCACATGATAATTGCACCAATAATAGCGATAATGATACCGTAATGCATCGTAGAATGGTACGTAATAGCATCGAGAAAATCCGAACGAAGCGACGCGCTTTCATGGACTGGCTTGGATTTAAACCCTTCATCCGATAAAACAGAGCGGATAATCGCGTTCGTGACATGAAGCGCAATGTAGTTCATCATAATCGTAATGATCACTTCATGCACCCTTAAATACGCCTTTAAAATCCCTGGAATAAACGCCCATAGAGCGCCTGCCAACGCTGCCGCTAAAATAGCAAGCGGCAAGTGAATCACCTTTGGCAAATCGAACGATACACCGACCCATACCGCTGCGAGCCATCCGACAATAAGCTGCCCTTCCACACCGATGTTAAACAAACCGGTGCGAAAAGCAAACGCAACAGCAAGCCCCGATAAAATATAAGGCGTCGTTTGGCGAATCGTCTCCCCAATGTAGTACGGATCGCCGAATGCTCCGTATACCAACGCGGAATATCCGGCAACTGGATTATACCCGCTGACAATCATGACGATCGAGCCGACGATCATCCCTAACAGAACCGCCAGCACTGGAACGAAGAATTGATTAAGCCGACTTGAATTCATGAGGACACACCTGCTTCCTTCCGTTTACTTCCTGCCATTAACAATCCAAGCTCTTGTTCCGTCGTTTCTTTCGGATTGACGACGGCCACAATTTTCCCTTCATAAATAACGGCAATACGGTCACTAACATTCATTACTTCATCCAATTCAAAAGAAACAAGCAGCACTGCCTTGCCTTGATCACGCTGTTCAATAAGCCGTTTATGGATAAATTCAATGGCTCCAACATCCAACCCGCGCGTTGGCTGGGCCGCAATCAGCAAGTCTGGATTCCGATCTACCTCGCGGCCGATGATCGCTTTTTGCTGGTTCCCCCCAGAAAGAGCGCGTGCTTTCGTATACTCATCAGGAGTGCGCACATCAAATTCGGCGATCAGCTGCCGCGCTTTTTCGTAAATCGCTTTAAAGTTTAAAATTCCGCGTTTGGAATATGGACGCTTGTAATACGTTTGCAGCACCATGTTTTCGCCGATCGGAAAATCGAGCACTAGCCCGTGCTTATGACGGTCTTGCGGAATATGGCCGACACCGGCTTCAATAATTTTCCGCGGCGGAAAATTGGTAATATCACGGCCGTTGAGCAAAATTGTTCCCGATTCCACCTTTAGCAATCCTGTCAGCGCCTCGATCAGCTCTGTCTGTCCGTTGCCGTCCACCCCGGCAATGCCGACAATTTCTCCAGCATGCACCGTTAAATCTAAATGATTCACCGTCGTCACGCCGCGCGCATCTTTCACGACTAAATCTTTAATTTCCAACACCGGTTTGCCTGGCTGCGCCGGTTTTTTCTCTGTTTTAAACTGCACCTCGCGACCGACCATCAACGCGGCGAGCTCATTTGGGTTCGTTTCCGCAACGTCTAACGTGGCGATTCCTTTTCCGCGGCGAATGACCGTCACCCGGTCACACACTTCCATAATTTCTTTTAATTTATGCGTAATTAAAATAATCGATTTTCCTTCCTTGACAAGCTTCTTCATAATTTGCATCAGTTCATGGATTTCCTGCGGTGTCAATACAGCGGTCGGTTCGTCAAAAATTAAAATGTCCGCCCCGCGATATAACGTCTTTAAAATTTCCACACGTTGCTGCATGCCGACGGAAATATCGGCAATTTTCGCCGTCGGGTCGACAGCAAGCCCGTACCGTTCCGACAGCTCGCGCACTTCTTTTTCCGCCCGCTTTATATCGATCATACCGCCTTTTTTCGGTTCGCTGCCTAAAATAATGTTTTCCGTTACCGTAAACGTATCGACAAGCATAAAATGCTGGTGCACCATGCCGATCCCAAGATCGTTGGCTACGTTCGGGTCAGTAATGTGGACCTTTTGCCCTTTAACGCGAATCTCACCGCCATCTGGCTGATAGAGGCCAAACAACACGTTCATCAACGTCGACTTTCCCGCTCCGTTTTCGCCAAGGAGCGCGTGAATCTCCCCCTTTTTTACTTGCAATGTAATGTTGTCGTTCGCGACAAAATTACCAAATACTTTGCGGATATTCAACATTTCAATCACATATTCCAATCTATTCACTCCTTACTTCAACAAGGTAAAATCATAAAATGGAAGGACGCAATCTACCATTGCGGCCTTTCATTTTATGATTTTTGTGGATAAAAAGGCTAGCGCGAGACACACTAGCCTTTTTATTCAGTTATTTTTTTAACGACGCTTCAAACTGTTGATATTCTTTTCGGTTTGTCGGAACTTTTACTTCGCCTTTAATAATTTTTTGCTTCCATTCGTCTACTGCTTTTAACACTTCTGGCTTGATGTTATCTTGTGTTGGCGCAATGCCGACCCCGTTTTCTGGCAGACCGTATTCAATTACTTTGCCTCCTGGGAAATCGCCGTCTTTCGCCCGTTTTGCCACGTCATTGACGGCAACATCGACTCGTTTTACCATCGATGTTAATGTAACGTTATACGTTTTTCCGTTTACTTCTACTACGCCTTCAGGAGCTTGGTCTTTATCAACGCCAATGACCCAAATTTCACGGTTCGGATCTTTCTTTTTCAAGTCTTTCGCTTCCGAGAACAAGCCGTTTCCTGTTGCCCCAGCAGCATGGTAAATGACATCGATGCCGGAAGCATACATGCTCGATGCAATCGCTTTTCCTTTATCGGCTTTGTCAAAAGCTCCGGCGTATTGCACTTCCACTTTCGCATTTGGGTTGACAGCTTTGACACCAGCAAGGAACCCGCTTTCAAACTTCTCAATCAACGGAATTTCCATCCCACCGATAAAGCCGATTTTATTTGTTTTTGTCGTTAAACCAGCAACGACACCGACAAGGAACGAGCCTTCATGTTCTTTAAACGTAATGCTTGCCACATTTGGTTCATCAACCACAGTATCGACAATCGCAAAATGTTTTTTCGGATTTTGTTTTGCAACTTCTTTCACTGCATCTCCCATTAAAAAGCCAATTCCGTAAATCAAATCAAAATCACTGCGCACAAGCTTATTTAAGTTAGTCGCATAATCCGCATCGCTTTCCGATTGCAAATAATCATAGCCGCCGCGGCCTTTTTTCAAGCCGTTATCTTTCCCAAATTTTTGCAAACCTTCCCAGGCGGATTGGTTAAACGATTTGTCGTCAATCCCACCGACGTCCGTTACCATCGCGACGCTAAACGTATCTTTGTTGTTGTCGGCATTATTGCCTCCTTGTCCACCACAGCCACCTAGTAAAGTGCCTGCTGCTAAAACTAGAGACAGCGCAATTCCAAATCGCTTCTTCATTGTCCATTACCCCCTAATTCAAAAAATAGTTCTTCTTCGATAGTATAAAATCATCCTCGCTTTTCTATGTATTCGGTTTCACCTCCTTAAAAGCTGATGCGTCTGCGCATGACATGGAAGCTAAATTTATCGGAGCGGAAATAGTTAATTGAATAAAAAATCGGTTCATCGTTTTTATCAAAATGCATTTGTTTTAATACAAGAAGCGCCGTTTCCGGCTCACATTGCAAAATCGGCGACACTTTCTCATGATAGCCGAGCGGCTCAATACGGGCTACCGCATAAGCAATGTCCCGATTGGTTTGATGATGCAAATTTTCAAATAGCGACTCTTGCTCATAAGAAATTCCTTTCGGCAAATATTTGCATAAAATTTTATCAATGCAATAGACGACAGGCTCTCCGTCCGCCGTGCGAACCCGTTCGATGAGCAAGATGTCATCATCTGGCGAACATTGAAATCTTCGCACATCATCTTCGGTCGGCTGCTGAACGGAAGAAGATAAAAAGATCGTTCCAGGTTTTCGTCCCGCCTGTCGGATCATATCGGTCACGCTGCTCAGCTGCTCAATGCCGGAAGTAAACAGCGGTCTTGCGTTGACAAACGTTCCGACGCCGTGACGGCGGATAATAACGTTTTCTTCTTCTAGCACCCGCAATGCCTCGCGCAAAGTGGCGCGGCTGACGCCGAGTTGCTTTGCCAGCTCAAATTCCGAAGGAAGCTTTTGTTTTTCTTTATATACACCAGTTTCGATATCATGTTTAATGCGATCAATCACCTGCAAATATAGATGGCGATTGTCTGATTTGATCGACATCAGAAAATCCTCCACTTTCTTCATTTTTAGATATCAGACCTCTGACATTAGACATGTAATCTTTTTGACATTACTATACCATTTTTTTAAAAATAAATAAATAAATAGTTAATAAAAATTTTGTCGAAAAAGAAAAATAATGATTGATAACGCTTCCAATGTGACATATTTTTTAGAGGAGAACAGGCCAGCAATCGCCTGTTCCTCTTTTTCCTATGACGTTTTTTTGATATCTTCCTTCGAAAGCAACACGGCACGCGGTTTACTTCCTTCATATGGGCCGACGACCCCGCGCGCTTCCATCGCATCAATGAGACGGGCCGCACGGTTATAACCGATGCGGAAACGCCGCTGCAGCATGGAGACGGAAGCACTTTGCATCTCTACGACAAGACGCACCGCTTCCTCATATAATTCATCGTCAAATGACGTATCGTCGCTTTCCTCGCTAATCATCATCTCTTCATAGTATTGCGCTTTTTGCTGGGAAATCACAAACTCGACCACTTCTTCGACTTCTTGATCGGAAACAAACGCTCCCTGGACGCGCACCGGTTTGGAAGCGCCCATTGGCAAAAACAGCATATCGCCGCGGCCTAGCAGCTTTTCCGCGCCACCCATGTCCAAAATCGTGCGCGAATCCGTTTGCGAGGAAACGCTGAACGCGATCCGCGACGGAATATTGGCTTTAATGACGCCGGTAATGACGTCCACCGACGGTCGTTGGGTAGCGATAATCAAATGAATGCCGGCTGCGCGCGCCATTTGCGCGAGCCGTGTAATCGAATCTTCCACATCAGAGGAAGCGACCATCATTAAATCGGCCAGCTCGTCGATAATGACGACAATGTATGGAAGAAGCGGCTGTTTTTCTATTGCTTCTTGATTATGACGCTGTATATATTCATTATACCCTTCGATATTGCGCGTGCCGGTGTGCGAGAACAATTCATAGCGCCGCTCCATTTCTTGCACTACTTTTTTCAGCGCTTGCGACGCTTTTTTCGGATCGGTCACCACCGGCGTCAGCAAATGTGGAATGCCATTATAGACGCTTAATTCTACCATTTTCGGATCGATCATCATGAGTTTTACTTCGTGCGGTTTTGTCCGCATCAACAAGCTGACGACAATGCCGTTGATGCATACGCTTTTGCCGCTGCCAGTCGCCCCGGCGATTAACAAATGCGGCATTTTGTTCAGCTCTGCGACCACGACTTCGCCGGAAATGTCGCGGCCTAATGGGATTAACAGCTTTGCTTCCTGTTTGTAGTGATCAATCGCTTCTAACACTTCCCGCAGCGAAACGGTGGCAATTTCTTCATTCGGAACTTCAATGCCGATAGCGGATTTCCCGGGAATCGGAGCTTCAATGCGAATGTCCTTCGCCGCTAAGGCAAGCGCAAGGTCATCGCTTAAACTGACGATTTTGCTTACTTTCACGCCAACATCTGGGTATACTTCATATTTCGTCACCGCCGGGCCAAGGTGAACTTGCGTTACTTTCGCTTTAACGCCAAAACTTTGAAATGTTTTTTCCAGCTTGCGCGCATTCGCGTAAATATTGGCATGATCCTTCACCTGACCAGTTTGCTTCGGCAAATGCAGCAGCTCAAGCGGCGGCAGCTGGTAATCCATATTTTCCATCTCGGAAAACGCCAGCGGCGGAGACTCTTCCTCTCCATTTTCCCCACTTTCCTCAGGCGGTTCATACTCGGTTTCACTCGAGCGGGCAGCGGTAAAATCAGAAATAATCGGCGGCGAGAAAACTTCCCCTTCCTGTGCAGTCCGCTCCTCATCGATGCTGTCACTACCAGGAGAAGGTGCTGGAGTGGGTTTCCGCCGTTTGCGTGTCTTTTTTTGGGGTTTCAACTGTTTCATATCAGCTATAAACGCCAGCCATTGCTGTTTCAGAAATGAAAGAAACAGCATTGCCGCTTTTCCAATTGTTTCCCGCAGCGATTTCCCCGTCAGAAAGACGATGCCGATGAGAAAAAGAATAAAGCAGATCCATTTTGTGCCAAGCTCATCAAATAGTTGATAACTTGCAGCAAACAGAAATGCTCCGACCATCCCCCCGCCTAAGTCCGCACTCGCGGTTTTGCCGCTTGCTTCATTCCAAAACAATTCCCACGTCGTCCGGATCACGCTAGGATCAAATTGTCCCCGGCGCGACAACAAATCAAACAGTTTTTCGTGACTTAAAAGCAAAAGCGCGGAAATGATAATATAGGAACCAAGACAAATACGGTTGGCAAACGAAGGCCAAGCGCGCTTCCAGATGAGATAAAACGACAAGATAAACAAACCTACTAACAGCAGCATATACCATTCGCCTAAGAAAAAACGCGCCACAAGCACAAGCGTTTTTCCTACGAGCCCAAGGTGAGCTATTGCAATCACGGAAATTGCTAACATAGCAAGTCCGAGCAATTCGAAACGAAACGCCTCTTTCCATTGCTTTTTCGGCTTTTTTGTCTTTTTCTGCCGCTTCCGTTTTGCCACAACGATTCACTCCAATGAACGAATTGGAAGACTGGAAAAAAGCAGCCAACAATGGCTGCTTTTTTCCGTTTGCCTATTATTATACCATGAATGGACAAGGAATTCATTACGATGTTACGGCAGAAATCGGAAATCGCGACCCAGGCGCATATTGTGGCTCTAAAAAATGAAACGGATTGGTGCTTAAGTTTTGCACAATTTCATATTCATCGGTGTCTGTTTTTTGTACAAGAAACGGAATGCCGTCATAATAGACCATCTTTTGCTTTTCATATGCTGCGTCGTCCGTTGGAAAAATTAAATGCTCCGGCATGATCGTATATAAAATCATTGAATCATCCCCCTTTTATTGGATTTTTTCATTTCAATTAATTCCCGCAATTTGTCCATCGCCTGCGAAACGCCGCCGACTTCATCAATCAGCCCGTATTTGACCGCATCGGGACCGACGACGTTCGTGCCGATATCGCGCGTTAAATTTCCTTTCGAAAACATCAATTCCTTCAACTTCTCTTCGCTAATTTTCGAATGCTTCGTCACGAAACGAACGACCCGTTCCTGCATTTTATCTAAATACTCAAACGTTTGCGGAACGCCGATCACAAGCCCTGTCAGGCGAATCGGGTGGATCGTCATCGTCGCTGTCTCGGTAATAAACGAATAGTCGCAAGAAACGGCAATCGGCACGCCGATCGAGTGGCCGCCTCCCAGCACGATCGAAACGGTCGGTTTGGATAAAGATGCGAGCATTTCCGCAATCGCCAACCCTGCTTCCACATCTCCCCCTACCGTGTTTAAAATAACAAGCAACCCTTCGATATTTTGGTTTTGTTCGATCGCTACAATTTGCGGAATGACATGTTCGTATTTTGTCGTTTTGTTTTGCGGGGGAAGCTGAATATGACCTTCGATTTGCCCGACGATCGTCAAACAATGGATATTCGTATCCGGCGTCATTTGCGGAACGTTCGTTTGTCCTAACTGTTGAATCGCCGCTGTCGCTTGTTCCGTCTTTGTTTCTTCTTTTTCATCCGCTTCTTGCTGTATGTAACGCTCTTTTTCCATATGCATTCTCCTTTCTTTCCGTCATACGTTTAGTATGCTCGAATTGGAAAAGAAAAATGCTGATAGGGTTCATTCCCTATCAGCATTTTCCCGTGGACTTTGAGCATGATCGTACTACACTTCCATAATAATTGGCAAAATCATTGGCTTGCGTTTTGTTTTTTCAAATAAAAATTGTCCTAACGCTTCGCGAATATTCGATTTTAAAGAAGACCATTCCATCATATATGTCTGCAAACATTGGTTGATGATCGCAGCGACGATTTTGGTTGCTTCCTCGAGCAATGTTTCCGATTCCCTCACATACACAAAGCCGCGCGAAATAATTTCCGGTCCAGCGACAATATTTTTTGCTTCTTTGCTTAATGTCACCACGACGATCAAAATTCCATCTTGCGATAAAAGACGCCGGTCTCTTAACACGATATTGCCGACATCGCCGATGCCAAGACCGTCAATTAAAATGTTGCCATACGGAACTTTTCCGCCAGGACGCGCCACACCGTTGCGAAATTCAATCACTTCGCCTTTGTCAATCAAAAACGTCCGCTCTTCGGAAATGCCGACCGCTTTGGCAAGATTGGCGTGCGCTTTTTGCATGCGGTATTCCCCATGAACAGGAATAAAGTACTTTGGCTTCATCAAATTAAGCATGAGTTTTAGCTCTTCTTGACATCCGTGTCCCGATACGTGCACTTTTCGCTCGCGGTAAATGACATTCGCTCCGGCGCGGTATAACGCATCAATCGTTTTCGCAAATCCCAATTCATATCCCGGCATGACAGAAGCAGCAACAATAACCGTATCTCCTTCTTTGATGTTCACCTGCTTATGCGCCTGTTTGGCCATGCGCGCCAATGCGCTCATCGGTTCACCATGGCCGCCTGTCGTTAAAATAATTAATTCTTTATCATCGTAGCGGTCAATATCATAAATGGAAATCGTCACTTTGTCCGGAAGATGCAAATAGCCGAGGCGCACCGCTATATCCATCACTTTATGCAACGTTTTTCCTACGACCGCCACCTTTCGTCCGTATGTTTTGGCCGCATGCAGCACTTGCTGGATTCTTGTAATATTGGACGCATAGCAGGCAACAAAAACACGGCCCTTCGCATTGTAAATCACATCGGCAATTTCCTGAGCGACAAGCGTATCGGAACCGGTATATCCCGGCCGTTCTGCATTGGTGCTATCGGATAGTAAACAAAGCACCCCTTGTTCGCCAATTTGTGCCATCTTCCCTAAATCGGCTCGATTTTTGCCGTATGGAGTCTGGTCAAATTTAAAATCGCTCGTGTACACAATCGCTCCTTGTGACGTATGAATACTAATTCCGACAGAATCGGGGATGCTGTGAATCGTCCGGAAAAACGTCACTTTCGCTTTGTCGAACAACACTTCGGAATCGGAGCGAATTTCATGCAGTTTGGCGTTCATAACTCCTTGCTCTTTTAAAATCGCTTCCGCCAATCCTAACGTCAGTTTCGTCCCATACACCGGCGCGGAAATTTTCTTGAGCACATACGCAATCGCTCCAATATGTTCTTCATGTCCATGGGTCAGGAAAATTGCTTTAATACGGTCTTGACGTTCAACAAGGTAGCTAATGTCTGGGATCACTTTATCAATTCCGAGCATCTCATCTTCAGGAAACATAACTCCGGCATCAATGACAAAAATGTCGTCATCGAGTTCCACGACATACATGTTTTTGCCGATTTCCCCAACTCCCCCGAGGGAAAAGACCCTTATTTTCTCTACTTGTTTCGTTCTCAATGCTACGTCCTCCTATGATGATACTAACCCGCTCAAAGTCACTTGCTTTTATTATAACTGATGGGAGATTTTGAATACAAGATGATTTATGAAGCGCTTTATAACAGCAAAAAAACCAACCCGGGATTCCCGGATTGGTTTTTTTGCTTTTATAATGTATTTAATAAATTCATTAGCTCGATGCGCTCTTGTTCGGTAAGCGGGACAAGCGGCAGACGAACAGAACCAACGTCTAATCCTTTTAATTGCAGCGCCGTTTTTACCGGTACAGGATTTGGAGCTGCAAATAACCCTTTCATAATTGGCAACAGTTTTTGATGTAGTTTTGCCGCTTTGGCAAGTTCCCCAGCTTCGAAAGCAGCAATCATTTGCTGCATTTCATTGCCGATAATATGCGATGCGACCGAGACAACGCCGGCCCCGCCGATCGCTAATACCGGAAGTGTAATGCTGTCATCGCCGCTATAAAGCTGAAAGTCTTCCCGCGTGCGGGCGATAATTTCCGTCATCGCATCCAAATTGCCGCTCGCGTCTTTTACGGCAACGATATTTGGAATTTCGGATAAACGGACAACCGTGTCGACCGCAATGTTGACAACCGAACGGCCCGGGATGTTATACAACATAACCGGAAGCGATGTGCTCTCGGCAATCGCTTTAAAATGCTGATATAATCCTTCCTGATTCGGCTTATTATAATACGGCGCTACTAACATCACGGCATCGACGCCGATTTCTTCCGCCTTTTTCGTCAACTCGATTGAGGCGCGCGTATTATTTGTTCCTGTTCCGGCAATCACTGGAACTCTTCCGTTGACGACGGAAACGACATGGCGGAATAACGCCACTTTTTCTTCGGTCGTCAAGGTCGGCGATTCGCCGGTCGTGCCGGCAATAACGAGCGAATCGGTTCCGTTTTCCAACAAATAGTTGACAAGACTTGTCGTTTTCGCAAAGTCAATGTTTCCTTTACTGTCAAACGGCGTAACCATCGCTGTTACGATTTTCCCGAATTGAACCAATGTTTTCACTCCCCATTCCAGTTTACCTCGTACTCATCCCATGATAGTTCAGAAAGATGAAACGCATCATGCAGCGCATTGACGGCTTTTTTCATATCTTCTTCTTTTACTAATACCCAAATGGTCGTATGGCTGTCAGCTGATTGTAAAATTTGAATCCCTTGTTCGGAAAGAGCGGTGACAATTTTCGCTGTAACTCCAGGAACACCGGCAATTCCTGCACCAACAACGGACACTTTTGCACATCCTGTCACTACGACCGGTTCATACCCGATGCGGCGCAATGCGGCAACCGCTTTTTCCGTCATTTCCCCAGCAACCGTATACACCACTCCGTGTGGCGAAATATTAATAAAGTCTACGCTAATCCCTTCATTAGCCATCGCTTTAAACACATCGGACTGCAGTTCATAATGCCCTTCTCTCGCCTGCACTTTAATTTGCGTAACATTGGAAACGTACGTAATTCCCGTTACTAACCGCTCTTTCACATCGCTTCCTTTTTTGCCGCGAATGACAGATGTCACGAGCGTTCCTAACGAATCGGAATACGTAGAGCGCACACGCAGCGGCACTTTTGCCTGCATCGCAATTTCGACTGCGCGCGGATGGATTACCTTTGCCCCTTGATACGCCATGTTGCAAATTTCGGTATACGTAACGACATCGAGCGGACGGGCGTTTTCGACAATGCGCGGGTCGGCAGTCATGACCCCTTCGACGTCGGTAAAAATATCGACCCATTCGG
Source organism: Parageobacillus genomosp. 1 (assembly GCF_000632515.1). Lineage (GTDB taxonomy): Bacteria > Bacillota > Bacilli > Bacillales > Anoxybacillaceae > Saccharococcus. Next base: position 989,090 of record NZ_CM002692.1, on the reverse strand, counting down.
CGTTTAGCGCCGCACCAAGCGCTGCCGCGGACGTATCGCTTCCGCCGCGTCCGAGCGTCGTCATATCGCCGTTTTCCGCCATCCCTTGGAAGCCGGCGACAACAACGACATCATATTCATTTAGCGCTTCAAGAACGCGGTCGCAGCGCATTTCAATAATTTTGGCATTCGTATGATCGTCATTGGTGCGGAATCCTGCTTGGGCACCGGTAAACGCCGTCGCTTTAATACCATGTTTATTTAAAAGGTTGGCGAACACGACGCTGGAAATAATTTCGCCGCACGCCATCAGCATATCTTGTTCGCGCTTGCTGACGTAATTGTTCGCCCCGCCAATCAGACTAAGGAGCGTATCGGTCGCATATGGGTCCCCTTTCCGTCCCATCGCTGAAACAACGACGACGACTTTATAGCCGTCTTCAAGCGCTTTTTCAATATGTTTGCGCGCAAAATCCCGTCCGCGTTCGTCGCGGACGGATGTGCCTCCAAATTTTTGCACAATGATTTTCATGTTAACACCTCGATGTGAGACTGTTTCCATTTTTATTTTACAAGTCCTAATTTCAGCAGGCTTTCGGCAATTTGCACCGAGTTCGATGCCGCGCCTTTTAATAAATTGTCTGCTACAACCCATAAATGGAAAGCGCGGTCATTGTCTAAGTCTTTACGAATGCGACCGACGAACACGTCATATTTGCCGACGCAATCGACCGGCATCGGATATACTTGTTCGCTTGGATCATCTTGTAAAACAACGCCTGGCGCCTCTTTTAATAGCGCTTTAATGTCGTCTGCGCTAACGCCGTCTTTTTCAATTTCAATGTATACCGACTCCGAATGGCCGCTGACAACCGGAATGCGCACACATGTCGCCGCCACTTGCAACTCTGGCATATGCATAATTTTTTTCGTTTCATTAATCATTTTCATTTCTTCAAACGTAAAGCCGTTCTCTTGGAATTTATCAATCTGCGGAATCGCATTAAATGCGATTTGGTAATGTTTGCGATCCGATTTTACCGGTAAAATTTCCGGCGTCACCGGCTCGCCGTTTAACACCGCTTTTGATTGCTCTTTAAGCTCCTCAATCGCCTGCGCACCGGCGCCCGACACGGCCTGATACGTAGAGACAATCACCCGTTTTAGCCCAAACGCCTGGCGGATCGGTTCGAGCGCCACCACCATTTGAATGGTGGAACAGTTTGGATTGGCGATAATGCCGTTATGCCATGTTAAATCCTGTTCATTCACTTCCGGAACGACAAGCGGCACGTTTTCGTCCATGCGGAACGCGCTCGTATTATCGATGACAATCGCCCCGCGTTTTACCGCTTCCGGCGCCAGCGCTTTGGAAACCGCCCCGCCCGCGCTAAAGAGGGCGATATCTACGCCGGCAAAGCTTTCCGGCGTCGCTACTTGCACTTCAATTTCTTCTCCGCGAAAGCGCATTTTTTTGCCTGCGGAACGCTCCGATGATAATAAAGTCAGTTTTCCGACTGGAAAGTTTCTATTTTCGAGTGTTCGCACCATTTGTTGACCAACTGCACCCGTTGCACCAACCACTGCAACGTGAAAGCGTCTTTCTTCCATGAACCATTCTCCTTCCGCATCATCACTCAATCGCATTACTGAACCTCTGCACGATGGAAATCGACAGGTTCTAGCGTACAGAAAAGTTGTTTCTACACCTTCGTGTAGAAGATCTTGTTCCGCTAGAATTTCATGGACAAGCACCTCGTTGGTGCTTTGCGTCCTGTCACCCGGTCAAAACCGGTTCCCACTTCGTCCCGATGATTCCAGCTATGGGCTTTCGTGGTCAATCAATTGTAAATTGATAGTTTTTATTTTATCATATTCTACTTTAAAAGAGGGAAAATTTTTATACATGGGAATGAATTTTCTATCGGTTCTTTTTCGGAGCGGTTACGACGGATCGTTGTCGCGGAATTTCTCGATAATGACCGGCTGCAGCTGTTTTCCTTCCAACGCGGCGAGAACAGTATCGCGAAGGAGCGACATTTTCGCGACCATCGAATTTGGCTTCGTGTGCGGAGCGTCTTGGCCAAACGGAATAAAATAAATATTTTTCGCCGCCATTAGGCGCATTAAGTTAACTCCGTTCAAGCCTAATGCATCGTTCGTGGAAATGCCAAGCACGACCGGTCGGTGGTTGCGCATCGTCGCTTTTGCCGCCATTAATACCGGAGAATCGGTCATCGCGTTGGCCAGTTTGCTCATCGAGTTTCCCGTCAGCGGTGCAATAACCATGCAATCGAGCGGAATTTTTGGACCGAGCGGCTCCGCTTTCACAATCGTATCGATCACTTCGTTTCCTGTTATTTCTTCTAGTTTTTTTACCCATTCTTCCCCTTCGCCGAAGCGGGTATTGGTCGTTTTCACCGTATACGTCACAATCGGCAGCACTTCCGCCCCTTCCTTTACTAATTTTTCAATTTCGGGGATAACCACGTCATACGTACAATGGGAACCGGTCAATCCAAACCCGATTCGTTTTCCTTTTAAACTTTTTCCGCTCATTTTCCATTCTCCTTCCGTTTTTGTAAATCCGTATATAACAGTTGCGAAAGAACATTCGCAATAATTTGCCCCGCTGTTTTCGGCGCCACCACTCCCGGGAGCCCCGGCGCGAGAATCGCCTTTACGCCGCGCTTTTCCGCATAGCGGAAATCGGTGCCGCCCGGTTTGGATGCCAAATCGACAATAAGCGTATGCGCCGGCATTTTGGCGATTACACTTGCCGTTACGATTAAATGTGGGACGGTATTAATGCAAATATCGATATCTTGCACTTCTTTTTCTAAATCATTGAGATGAAATGGGGTAAGACCCATCTCCGTAATGCGGGCGAGATGCTCAGAACGGCGCGCCCCTACTTTCACCTTTGCGCCAAGCGCAGCAAATGTGCGGGCGATTGTCATGCCGACGCGCCCAAGACCTAAAACGGCGACGCGCGACCCGTGAATCGTAAAATCAGTATGCTGAATGACAATCATGATTGCTCCCTCTGCTGTTGGGATCGAGTTATAAATCGCTACATCATCGCGTTCAAACAATTGTACATATTTGCGTGCGACCTTTTTCATCAAGCCGTCTAAATAGCTATTGCTAATCCCGGAATAGACGGTGCAATGTTTCGGCGTTTTCAGCAGCATTTCTTCCGTAAAAGGTATTTGCTCATGCGAAAATACCGTATTCACTTTTCCTTCCGGCGTCGTCCCATGAACTGGTAAAATGATCGCATCTAAATCGGCAAAATCGACTTCATCGATTTGCATCTTCGTCGCTCCTGTAAAGTGATGGGCTAATTGATCAAAACCGACTAAAGACAATTTCGCATCCAGCTCTACTAATTTACGAATTACTTCTAATTGCCGGGCATCCCCGCCGATAATGGCAACGTGCATGCCTGTCAGCATCATTGTGTATGCTCACCTTCTTTATATGAAAACTTAATATTCTGCCTCATTTCCTTTCACATCTTATGTAAAACAAAGAACATAGGTGAATATCCCACCAAAGAAAAATGACCGCCGTTGTGGCGGTCACTACGTTTTTCTTATTCATCTTCATCGGGAAAATCAATAATCACCATATCGGCCCCGATTTTTTTAATGTATTTCCACGGAACACGAATTTCGCTTCCTTCTTTGCGAAATCCAAACCATTTTCCGGTTGGAATCAATAGCGCCTGAATTTGCCCTGTTTGCTCATTGATTTCCAAATCTGTCTGCCCTAGCACGCCGAGCCGCTCCGCCCGTCTTACATCGACAATTTCCTTGCCGCTTAATTCGCTCAGCCTCACCGCTCTTTCCCCCTTCCTTTTCCTTATTTATTATTGTAAGAGGGCAGAAACAAAAAAATGCCTGCATTTTCGCAGGCTTTTTGAGGTAATGACAAGGCCGCTTTGACATTACGGACGAATTTGCTCCGGCAATTGACCGCTTGGGCTAATTAAAGCAAGCGCATAATTTTCATTAAAAATCGTGCGGGCAAGTTCATTGACTTTTTCCACTGTTACACTATTAATTTCCTCAATCATTTCATCAAGGGAACGGTGACGTCCGAGCAGCAATTCATTTTTGCCGTTGCGACTCATGCGGCTGTTCGTGCTTTCTAAACCGAGCATTAAGCTTCCTTTCATCTGTTCTTTGCTATTCTTCAGCTCTTTTTCCGTAATTCCGTCTTCTTTTAATTGCTCGATCGTCTCTTGAATCGTTGCAAACAACAAATCAAGCTGATGGTTGCCCGTTCCGGCGTAAATCGCCAACAGGCCGCTATCTTGGTAAGAGGAGTGATACGAGAAGACCGAGTACGCCAATCCTCGCTGTTCGCGGACTTCCTGGAACAACCGGCTGCTCATACTGCCACCTAAAATATTGTTTAAAATAATTAATGTGTAAATATCTGGGTGACCGACAGGAAGGCCGTTAAAGCCGATGCATAAATGCGCCTGTTCGGTATCTTTTTTCCGCGCCAGCTTTTGCGGTTGGAACGAAGGCGCTTTTGTCTCGCTTGCCTTCCGTTTCGCCGTAAAAGAGCCAAAATAGCTTTCTACTTGGTGGATAAAGCTTTCATCCACATTGCCGGCAACGGAAATAACGACGCGATCCGGCGTATAATAATCGGCCATATATCCGCGCAACGACTCGCTTGTAAACGTACGCAGCGTTTCTTCCGTTCCTAAAATCGGATAGCCAAGCGGATGGTTGGCGTAACAAGCCTTGCCTAACAAGTCATGGACAATATCATCGGGCGTGTCTTCGTACATTTTGATTTCCTCAAGCACGACATTCCGTTCTTTTTGCAATTCCTCCTCGACAAAGGTGGAATGGAAAAACATATCGGCAAGCATTTCGAGAGCAAATGGCGCATGTTCATCCAATACTTTCGCATAATAGCACGTATATTCTTTTGATGTAAATGCATTCACTTGTCCGCCGATGCTGTCAAACGCTTCGGCGATCTCACGCGCTGTACGCGTTTTCGTGCCTTTAAAAAACATATGCTCTAAAAAATGAGAAATGCCGTTGTTTTGCTCTGTTTCATTGCGCGAACCTGTGCCGATCCAAACTCCGATTGCAACAGAACGCACAGTTGGGATTTGTTCTAGCACGATCCTTACACCATTTTTACAAGTATATTTGTTAATCAACTCCACGTTCCTCCTATTTTTTAACAATTCTCTTTTCATCTAACAACGCAGACATGCTGCCAATTTCATATTTCTGCCGCTGAATCGAAACAATGAGCGATTCCAACGCCTCGGCGGTCGATAGCGTCGGATGCATTAAAATCATGGCACCGGGGTGAATTTTAGACATTACCCGTTTCACTATAACAGATGGCGACGGTTTTTGCCAATCAATTGTATCGACGCTCCACATAATCGTTTTCATTCCTAAATCATCGGCAATGTTGACGACATCATCACGGTAGCTGCCGCTAGGCGGAGCGAACCATTTGCACTTCACCCCGGTTGTCGCTTCAATCACTTCGTTCGTTTTCACCAGTTCCTCGCGAATTTTTGCATTGCTTAGCGACTTGAAGTCAGGATGGCTATAGGAATGATTGCCTATTTCGTGGCCTGCATCTACAATCATTTTTGCCATCTCTGGATGTTTTTTTACCCAGCGCCCTTCCAAAAAAAAAGTTGCTTTCACATGATGTTTCTTTAAAACTTCCAGCATTTTTGGGATATATTCCTCCCCCCAAGCTACATTAATAAGAAACGCCACCATCGGCTTATCGGGATGACCACGGTAAATCGGCGCCGGTGGCAAATCATCCAAATGGATGCGCGGGGGAACTTGTTGAAATACGAGTTTTTGTTCGTCAAATTTTCCGTCCTTTTTCATGGTTTCATACGAAGCTTGTATATCGACTTTCAGTCCGTTATAACCGGGGATGGCCTTCCACACTCTATCGATTACCGCATCTTGCGGGGGAACTTCATACTGCTTCGCCTTTTCGACAATCGCGGCATACAGCTGATCGTTTCCTTTCATCGCCATAATGCTTTGCGTTTGCAAATCAGAGATGTATTGGCTTACCGGCGGCTGCTGAATCGTGACCCAGACAAAGAAAAACATAATGGCAACCGCTAAATAGCGAACATAATCTCTATTCACACCTGTCCCCTCCTTTTTAATACTACAAATATGTAAGAAAGGGACAAGTTAGAACATTCATCCCATAACAAAAGAGCCTTAAGGAATGAAATCCTAAGGCTTCATTTTATGACGCTCTGGCCGTTTCCCTTTTTTCTCGTTTTGCTGCTCCCGCAAAACGGCCTTTCTTGATAGATTCACGCGTCCTTGTTTATCAATTTCCATCACTTTTACTAAAATTTCATCGCCGATCGAAACGACATCCTCCACTTTTCCGACGCGCTCTTCCGCCAATTCGGAAATATGAACAAGACCGTCTTTGCCATTGAACAGCTCGACAAACGCGCCAAATTTCTCGATGCGCTTCACTTTGCCTAAATAAATTTGTCCGACTTCGACTTCGCGAACAATATCTTCAATAATTTGTTTTGCTTTTTGGTTCATCGCCTCGTTGACAGAAGAGATGAAAATCGTTCCGTCTTGCTCGATATCAATTTTGACCCCGGTTTCGTCAATAATTTTATTAATTTGTTTGCCGCTCGGTCCAATGACTTCGCGAATTTTGTCTGGATTAATTTGCATCGTTAAAATTTTCGGCGCATATTTCGACAGCTCTTTGCGCGGCTCACGGATCGTTTGCATCATGTGGTCTAAGATTTCCATCCGGCCTTTTCTGGCTTGCAGCAACGCTTCTTCTAAAATTTCGCGGGTCAAGCCTTTAATTTTGATATCCATTTGCAAAGCGGTAACACCTTTTCTCGTACCGGCTACCTTAAAGTCCATGTCGCCAAGATGGTCTTCGATTCCTTGGATGTCGGTTAAAATCGTATAATGATCGTCATTTTTCACGAGCCCCATCGCAATTCCCGCTACCGGTGCTTTAATCGGCACGCCTGCGTCCATCATCGCCAGCGTACTTGCGCAAATGCTTGCTTGCGAAGTGGAACCATTCGATTCAAGCACTTCGGACACAAGGCGGATCGTATAAGGAAATTCTTTTTCCGACGGAACGACCGGCTCTAGCGCCCGTTCGCCAAGAGCGCCATGTCCAATCTCGCGGCGTCCCGGACCGCGCATCGGCCCCGTTTCGCCAACGGAAAACGGCGGGAAATTGTAATGGTGCATAAACCGTTTCGTTTCTTCAATGCCGAGCCCGTCCAATATTTGCACATCACCAAGCGCCCCTAACGTACAGACGCTGAGCACTTGTGTTTGCCCGCGCGTAAACAAGCCCGAACCATGCGTGCGCGGCAGGACGCCAACTGCCGAGGAGAGTGGACGGATTTCATCCACCTTGCGGCCGTCTGGGCGGATTTTTTCTTCCGTAATAAGCCGTCTTACTTCTTCCTTGACGAGCTTATGTAAAATTTCATGCACTTGTTTTAACGTTTCTTCGTCCGCTTCCTGCTCTTCGTATTTCGCGACGACGCCCGCTTTTACTTCTTCAATCGCCGCATCGCGCGCTAATTTTTCCGGCACTTGCACCGCCCGTTTAATATCCGCTTCAGCAAGCTGACGGATTTCCGCCTCGAGCTGTGGATCGAGCTCGTACAAAACGACTTCCATTTTTTCTTTGCCGACTTGGGCGGCGATTTCCTCTTGGAAGGCGATCAACCGTTTTACTTCTTCGTGGCCGAACATAATCGCTTCTAACATGATTTCTTCCGGCACCTCATCTGCGCCAGCCTCCACCATGTTAATCGCATCTTTCGTGCCAGCGACAACGAGATGAATGTCGCTTTTTTCGGCTTGTTCGACTGTCGGGTTAATGACAAACTGTCCATCGACACGGCCGACTGTCACGCCGGCAATCGGTCCTTCAAACGGAATGTCAGAAATCGTTAAAGCAAGAGAAGAGCCGAGTAACGCCGCCATTTCCGGCGAGCAGTCTTGATCAACGCTCATAACCATCGAAACGATTTGCACTTCATTGCGAAATCCTTCGGCAAAGAGCGGACGAATCGGACGGTCAATCAAACGGCTCGCCAAAATCGCTTTTTCGCTCGGGCGTCCTTCCCGTTTAATAAATCCGCCTGGAATTTTCCCGACCGCGTAAAGCCGTTCCTCATAGTTAACGGTTAAAGGGAAAAAGTCGACGTTTTTTGCCTCTTTCGACGCTGTTGCAGTACTCAATACAACGGTGTCACCATATCGGACTAGCACCGCTCCATTTGCTTGTTTAGCTAACTCGCCGATTTCGACGACGAGCGGACGTCCAGCCCAGTCTATGGAAAAAACGCGCTTTTCTTGCTCCATATAAATAAGTACTCCTCTCTATGTACAAATCGAAAATAAACGAATGGGTTATACTATTAGTATGGACGAATAACCGGCAATGTATCAATTCCCACTATTCATCATAGCGAAAAATCGCTTATATAACTAGCAAAAAAGCGGGAATGCTCCCGCTTTTTTATCGACGTAATCCAAGTTTGTTAATCAATTCACGATAGCGTGTAACGTCTTTATTGCGCAAATAAGTCAATAAATTGCGACGTTTCCCAACCATTTTCAGCAATCCGCGACGTGAATGATGGTCTTTTTTATGAACACGCAAATGTTCATTTAAATTGTTAATTTGCTCAGTAAGGATAGCAATTTGCACTTCCGGAGAACCTGTATCATTCTCGTGGATTTTGAATTGCTCGATGATTTCGCGTTTACGCTCTTGGGATAATGCCATCCTTCATTCACCTCCTCATCATGGAAACCCCAATTACCTAGCAAGCGGCGGTGACTCGACTTGCCAAGCAATGGTTATTTTGCATACATTCATTAGAATACCTCTTTTTCCGGCAAAATGCAAGTATTTTCGTTGAGGCTGCTAAAGTATCTTTGCGCCTCTTCCTTGTCGCGCTCGATTTGGGCAACTAATTCAGCGACGCTAGCAAATTTTTGCTCGCTTCTTATGCGCCGATGCCATTCGATTGTCACTGTTTCTCCATAAATATCTTTTTCGAAATGAAAAATATGCACTTCAATGTTCGGCATTCCTTCTTGGTTCGAATGAAACGTCGGTTTATAGCCGACGTTGCACACTCCCGGAAATACATCAGAACCGATTTTTGCTCTTACCGCATATACGCCAAGCGCCGGCAACAAATAATCATCGTTTAGTGCGATATTCGCCGTCGGAAACCCAATCATTCTTCCGCGGCGCTCACCGCCTACAACCGTCCCTTCGATTTCATAAAAGCGCCCGAGCAAGCGCGGCAGCTGCTCTACCTCCCCGTTTTGCAGCAATTTCCGCACATATGTCGAGCTTATTTTTTCCCCGTCCATCGTCAGCTTCGGAATCACCGTTTGTGTAAAATGGCCGTGCGAATGAAGCGGCATCGTTTCCATCGTTCCTTTTCCGAAACGGCCGTAAGTAAAATCAAAGCCGGCAACGACATGTTTCACATGAAACCCAATAAGATATTGGTCAACAAACTGCTCCGGCAATAGCTGGGCGAATGTTGGCGTAAACTCGACTACATACAAATAATCGACGCCAAGCGCGGCGACGAGCCGTTCCTTTTTCTTTAACGGCGTAATTAAGCGGATGTGCTGTTCCTGTTTTCCGAGCACGACGGAAGGATGGGGATGAAACGTCATCACTGCGCTTTTATATCCTCTTTCTGCCGCAATATCGACCGCCGTCCTAATCACTTCCTGGTGGCCTCGATGAATGCCATCAAAATAGCCAAGCGCCATCACCGTAGGGGGAAGCGCTTCTTTTTGCAAATGGGGCGGATGTGAAATAAATAACGTTTCCATTGTCCTTACTCACCTTCTATTTTTCCACTTTTTTGATCAGCAAAGTACTTTCAGCGGCTTCATCAAATGGGGCTTCGTCGGATGCTTTATATAAAGGGCAAGCGCCTCTCTTTCCTTCGTCACCATTAATATCGGCCCTTCTAAGAAGCGCAAAAAAGTGGGAAGCGGCAATAGCGCCCCGTTTTTTACTTTCTCTGCTACTTTATCATTTATTTCATATTTCGGCAAATGAAAAAGCGCTTTTTCAATCGGCAGCAAAAGCGACTGCAGTTCGCCGCACTCCGCGCTCTGTTCAATTTGCGCAAATGTGACGCAGTCCTGTAGCGAAAACGGCCCCGATGCTGTGCGGACAAGATGAGACATATGCGCCGGGTAACCAAGCCGTTCGCCAATCATCACTGCCAACGTGCGGATATAAGTGCCTTTGCTGCAAGTAACACGGAAGCGAAATGAAATCGTGTTTCCGCTAAATTCGTTTCTTTCGTCGAGCAACGTCAGTTCATGGATGGTCACGATGCGGGTCGGCCGTTCGACTTCCATGCCAGCGCGCGCATATTCGTATAATTTTTTTCCTTTCACTTTAACAGCGGAATACATTGGCGGCGTTTGCGCAATTTCGCCCGTCAACTGCCTGAATGCCGCTTCAATTTCGCTGCGGGAAATCACCCGGTCTACTTTTTGTTTGGCGATAATTTCTCCACTGCTATCTTCGGTTGTCGTGGCGATTCCAAGCGTAACCTCGCCTTCATACGTTTTCGTCGCCCCCGTTAAAAACTCGGCGATGCGCGTCGCTTTGCCAATGCAAATCGGCAATACTCCCGATACGTTTGGATCAAGCGTCCCCGTATGGCCTACTTTTTTGATTTTAAACAGGCGACGAATCCGCGCGACACAATCATGTGAAGTCATTCCCACAGGTTTGTCTAATAATAATACTCCGTCCATCAGCGCACCCTTTCTCCCTATGTACATAATGGAAATGGATAGACAAATCGTCTATCCATCTATTCCTCTTTGTTGGCATCTTCTTTTTTCTCGTCTTCCTGTTCGGTGGAAATTTGCCGGATTAATCGTTCAATGCGGTTGCCATATTCGATCGATTCATCGATTTCAAAAAATATTTCTGGCGTTTTCCGCAAGCGAATCCGCTGACCGATTTCCGAGCGGATAAACCCTTTTGCTTTCTCCAATCCTTTCAGCGTGTTTTGTCGTTGTTCTTCATCACCTAACACGGTGATATATACTTTTGCTTGTTGCAAATCGCCTGTGACACGCACATCGGTAACTGTGACAAAGCCAATCCGCGGGTCTTTTAATTTGCGACCAATAATATCGCTTAATTCTTTTTTCATTTGTTCGCCAACACGAGTAGCCCGTAAATTCATCGCCTATCACCTCGATTAAAACCACTCAAATGTTGTGACCGTCCTTTCCAATTCTGGAAAGGAGTCAATCAAAGCAAGCGCCCGCTGCAGCTCGCGCTCGGTTGTCGCTCGGCTCGACGTAATCGCGACAATCCCGAGCGTCGTCCGCTGCCAGACGTCTTGGTGATCAATTTCAGCCACAGATATATTATATTTTTGTTTTAAGCGTGTCATTATTCGCTGCAGGACAGCCCGCTTTTCTTTTAATGACTGTGCGTCATAAATGATGCATTCACAGGCGACAAAGCCGATCACTATCTTTTCACTTCCTGCATAATGTAGGCTTCAATAATGTCTCCTTCTTTAATATCGTTGAAGTTTTTAATCGTTATACCGCATTCATATCCTTGCATTACTTCTTTGACATCGTCTTTAAAGCGCTTCAAAGAATCGATTTCTCCTTCATAAACGACAATGCCTTGGCGGATCAGACGCACTTTGCTGTCGCGCGTAATTTTTCCATCGGTCACATAGCAGCCGGCAATCGTTCCGACTTTCGATACTTTAAACGTTTGCCGGACTTCGGCTTGGCCGATGACTTTTTCTTCGTATTCTGGATCAAGCATTCCTTTCATCGCCGCTTCAATTTCTTCAATAACTTTATAGATGATGCGATGCAGGCGAATGTCGACTTTTTCCGTCTCGGCGGCGCGTTTCGCATTGGTGTCCGGACGGACGTTAAAGCCGATGACAATGGCGTTAGAAGTCGTTGCTAAAAGAATATCCGATTCGGTAATCGCACCGACAGCAGCATGGATAATTTTGACGCGCACTCCTTCGACATCGATTTTTTGCAGCGCGCTGACAAGCGCTTCTACTGATCCTTGCACATCCGCTTTGACAATGATGTTTAATTCTTTCATTTCTCCTTGCTTAATTTGTTCAAACAAATCATCAAGGCTAACGCGCGTTTTTACGCTGCGTTGCTCCATCAATTGTTTTTGTGCACGCGCTTCCCCGATTTGCCGCGCTTTTTTCTCATCTTCAAATACCATGAAGCGGTCTCCAGCCTGCGGCACTTCGTGGAGGCCGGTGATTTCGACAGGGGTAGAAGGGCCGGCTTCTTTCACACGACGTCCTGTATCGTTGACCATTGCACGTACACGACCGTATGTGCAGCCGACGACAATCGGATCGCCGACATGCAACGTTCCCGCTTGAATCAGCAGCGTCGCCACTGGACCGCGGCCTTTATCGAGTTTCGCCTCAATGACCGTTCCTGTGGCACGGCGATTTGGATTTGCTTTTAGTTCTTCCATTTCACTGACAAGCAAAATCATTTCTAATAAATTGTCAATACCTTCTCCTGTTTTTGCTGATAGTTTACAGAAGATCGTATCGCCACCCCATTCTTCCGGAACGAGATTATACTCCATTAATTCTTGCATCACGCGGTCTGGATTGGCATCCGGCTTATCCATTTTGTTGATGGCCACAATAATAGGGACATTAGCCGCTTTCGCATGGTTAATCGCTTCTACCGTTTGCGGCATCACGCCATCATCGGCAGCGACGACAAGCACGACGATATCCGTTACTTGCGCCCCTCTTGCCCGCATCGTCGTAAACGCTTCGTGTCCCGGCGTATCAAGGAACGTAATCTTTTTGCCGTTGACCGTAACTTGATAAGCACCGATATGCTGCGTAATGCCGCCTGCTTCTTGCTCCGTCACTTTCGAATGGCGGATCGAATCAAGCAGCGTCGTTTTTCCGTGGTCGACGTGGCCCATAATCGTGACGACCGGCGGCCGCTCCACTAAATCTTCAGGATCGTCAACAATTTCAATCGATTCAAAATTCGTTTCATCAATGACTACTTTCTCTTCTACTTCCACTCCGTAGTCGGAACAAATAAGTTCAATCGCATCTTTATCTAAATCTTGGTTGATCGTTGCCATCACACCGAGCATAAACAGCTTTTTAATAATTTCCGATGGCTCGCGACCAAGCTTTTTCGCCAGCTCGCCAACGGTTAACGACCCCTCAAACGTAATTTTTTTCGGAAGCTCTTTTTCTTTTTTCGCCGGCTGTTCTTGTTGCACTGGCTGCGGCTGATGGACTTTCGCTTTTACTTTGCCTTTATTTTTCTTCTGCTGCTGATGGAAAATTTTCTTTTCTGCTTGTTGTAGCTGCAAATCGTGTTTTTTTCCTTCTTTCTTTTTGTTTGCCGCTTTTTTCTTCGGAACTTTTGCTTTGACTACTTCCTCTTCATCATCAAAATCATCGACATAACTTTTCGTTTTTAGCGGAACCGGACGTTTTTCCTTCGATGCAGAAGCTTGCGGCTGTTCATTTTTTTTATTGTACGTATGGTCCAGTTTCTCCACCACTTCCGGCTCTAATGTTGACATATGATTCGTTACTTCAATATTCATTTCTTTTAATTTATGAATCACATCTTTGCTCGGTACATTATTTTTTTTCGCGTACTCATATACACGCATTTTAGACATAGATTCACCCCCATAAAGATCGATCGAGCATTGTCCGTAGTTTGTTTGCAAACCCTTCGTCCATAACGGCGACAACGACGCGGGCGTCTTTGCCGATCGCATGCCCGAGCGTATAACGGTCTGAAACTTTCCGAAGCGGAACGCCATAGGATGAGCATTTATCGGTAATTTTTTTTGCCGTATTTTCCGATGCATCTTCCGCCAAGAGGACGAGTTTCGCCTTGCCGCTGCGAATTTCCTTGACCGTTAGCTCCTCGCCTGAAATGACTTTTCCTGCTCGATTCGCTAATCCTAATAACGATGCCCAGCGTTCATTGCCCATTTCCGGCTTTTGTCTCCTTTTCTGCTAGCTGAAGTAGCTCATCATAAAGCGTATCGGCAATGTCCGCTTTTAAATGATGGGCTAAAATATTTTTCTTTTTCGCCAATAAAATGCACTCTTTATCTAGCGTAATGTACGCACCGCGCCCTGCCTTTTTCCCGGTCGGATCGATGGAAACTTCCCCGTCTTTCGAACGGACGATGCGCACCATTTCTTTTTTCGGTTTCATCTCCCCGGTCACGACGCATTTGCGCAACGGAATTTTCTTTTGGCTCGCCACACCGGATCCCCTCCTCACTCGATTTCCTCTTGTAAATCGAATGATTGGTTGCTGTCATTTTCATTATCAACCGGCATCGCTTCCGAATCAAGCAATGTGGATTGGGCATATGGATCAATTCCCATCTCGCGCGCTTCTGATTCGCTTTTAATATCGATTTTCCAGTTCGTCAGCTTCGCCGCCAGTCGGGCGTTTTGCCCGCGTTTGCCAATCGCTAATGACAGCTGATAATCCGGTACGATCACCGTCGTCGCTTTTTGCGCTTCGTTGACGATAACGCGCAGCACTTTCGCTGGGCTCAATGCGTTGGCGACAAATTCGACTGGATCAGCCGACCAGCGGACGATATCGATTTTTTCTCCATGCAGCTCTTCGACAATTGCTTGCACTCGTTGTCCTTTCGGGCCGACACATGCCCCGACCGGATCTACTTCCGGGTTGTCGGAATGAACAGAAATTTTCGAGCGGTCCCCCGCTTCGCGGGCAATCGATTTAATTTCCACCGTTCCGTCGTAAATTTCTGGGACCTCCAGTTCAAAAAGACGTTTCAGCAATCCCGGATGCGTGCGCGATACAAAAATTTGCGGCCCTTTTGTCGTTTTCTCTACTTTTGTAATATACACTTTGATGCGATCGTGCGGCTTGTATGTTTCATTCGGCATTTGTTCGCTCGCCGGCAGCAATGCTTCCGTTTTCCCGAGACTGACGTAAACAAAACGTGGATCGACGCGCTGGACAATCCCGGTCATAATATCTTCTTCGCGGTCGAGAAATTCGGCGTAAATAACGTTTCGTTCTGCTTCACGCACGCGCTGGGTGACGACTTGTTTCGCCGTCTGCGCTGCAATGCGCCCAAAATCTTTCGGCGTCACTTCTAACTCCACCACATCGCCGACTTGATAATTCGGGTTGATCCGCTGCGCCTCCTCTAAAGAAATTTCCAGACGCGGATCATTGACTTCTTCGACTACATCTTTACGGGCGAAGACACGGATCGTACCGGTCTCCATATTTAAATCGACCCGCACGTTTTGCGCCTGTCCGAAATTGCGCTTGTAGGCGGAAATAATCGCCGCTTCAATCGCTTCCATGACGACTTCTTTGCTAATGCCTTTTTCACGGATAATATCCGCTAAGGCATCGAGTAATTGCGTATTCATGAAACGAAAATCCCCCTTTTACCATTAAAAAAAGATAACAGCAAGTCTGGCGCTCGCCACTTTTTCATACGGAATATCGACCGTTTTTTTGCGAGCTCTGTCTTTTACCGTAATCGATACGGTCGTTCCGTCAAAACCAGTTAGTTCACCTTCAAACTCTTTTTCTCCTTCAATTGGCTCATATGTTTTTATATACACATTTTTCCCAATCGCTCTCGTAAAATCTTTTGCGTTTTTTAACGGCCGTTCCGCTCCAGGCGAAGAAACTTCAAGGAAATAGTTATGCGGAATCGGGTCGACTTCATCTAATTTTTCGCTCAGTTTTTCGCTTACGATGCCGCATTGTTCGATGTCGACACCACCATCGGAGTCAATGAAGACACGCAAAAACCAATTTTTCCCTTCTTTTACATATTCGATATCCACTAGTTCTAAATTCATGTCGGCAAGAATTGGCGTGACTAGCTCTTCGACGATCTCTGTCACTTTTTTGCTCATTCTTTTCCTCCTAACGTAGAGAAACTGCATCGCTTCGTTATAACGAGAAAATCCCCTGCACGTTTGCGGGGAATGAAAAATAACCGGCATCCAATTCAAGACGAAAGAGTGGGTTTCCCCACTCTTTGCTTACCCATTATCTTTACCAATTCCACTAAAACTATAACATATTGGAAAATATATTGCAATGGGCAAACGGAATTAAGCCTTGTTTACCCACGAATTTGGGCGCCGGCAGAAACCGCGGGGGTGACAGCAGCCAAATCAAAATAAGGAAAGCTGATTATGATCTGGTAGCGAATCGAGGCAACCGCGGCTCTCTAAATATTCGATGAGCGTTTTTGAAAGTTTTCCGCGCTGCTGCAAATCTTCTTTCGATAAAAACTCCCCTTCTTCGCGGGCACGCACGATGTTGAGCGCTACGTTCGTGCCAAGGCCTGGGATCGCGTTAAACGGCGGAATAAGCGAATTGCCGTCAATGACAAATTCGGTCGCCTGCGAACGGTAAAGGTCAATATTTTTAAAGGAGAAGCCGCGTTCACACATTTCTAAAGCGACCTCTAGCACCGTCAGCAAGCTTTTTTCCTTCGCCGTCGCATTGAGCCCTTTCGCATTGATTTCTTCAATGCGCTTGCGAATGGCGGCAGAGCCTTTGATCATCGCGTCCAAATCAAAATCTTCTGCGCGGACGGTAAAATACGACGCATAGTATAAAAGCGGATGGTGCACTTTAAAATAAGCGATGCGGACCGCCATTAACACGTATGCGGCAGCGTGCGCTTTCGGGAACATATACTTAATTTTTTTGCATGATTCAATATACCACTCCGGCACATCGTGCTTGCGCATTTCTTCCTCGAACTCCGGCGTCAGCCCTTTTCCTTTCCGCACCGATTCCATGATTTTGAAGGCAAGCGACGGCTCGAGCCCGCGGTAAATCAAATAAACCATAATATCGTCGCGACAGCCGATCACCTCAGAAAGCGTGCACGTGCCGTTTTGGATTAATTCTTGCGCGTTGCCGAGCCAGACGTCCGTGCCGTGAGAAAGACCGGAAATTTGCACAAGCTCGGAAAAGGTTTTTGGTTTCGTTTCTTCAAGCATCTGCCGGACAAAGCGCGTTCCGAACTCTGGAATACCAATCGTACCAACGTTGCACATAATTTGTTCCGGCGTGACACCGAGCGATTCGGTGCTGCTGAAAATTTTCATTACCTCAGGGTCATCGGTCGGAATCGTTTTTGGATCGATGCCGCTTAAATCTTGGAGCATGCGGATGACCGTCGGATCATCGTGTCCGAGAATATCAAGCTTCAGAAGATTGTCATGAATCGAATGGAAGTCAAAATGCGTCGTGCGCCATTCGGAACTTGTATCATCGGCTGGATATTGAATCGGCGTGAAGTCATAAATTTCCATATAATCAGGAACAACGATAATGCCACCTGGATGCTGCCCTGTCGTCCGTTTTACTCCGGTGCACCCCGCGGCAAGACGGTCGATTTCCGCCCCGCGCAGCTGCAAGTTTAAATCGCCTGCATACCCTTTAACAAAACCGTACGCCGTTTTATCGGCGACCGTGCCGATCGTTCCCGCGCGGTATACGTTATCTTCCCCGAACAGTACTTTCGTATAGTTATGGGCGCGCGGCTGGTATTCGCCGGAGAAGTTCAAATCGATATCTGGGACTTTGTCTCCTTTAAAGCCAAGGAACGTTTCAAACGGAATATCATGCCCGTCTTTCTTATACTTCGTCCCGCATTGCGGACAGTTTTTATCCGGCAAGTCAAATCCGGAGCCGACTGAGCCGTCATTGAAAAATTCGGAGTGCTTGCAGTTCGGGCAGACGTAATGCGGCGGCAGCGGGTTGACTTCGGTAATTTCCGTCATCGTCGCCACAAACGAGGAGCCGACCGACCCGCGCGAACCGACAAGGTAGCCGTCATCAAGCGACTTTTTCACGAGCTTATGGGAAATGAGATAAATGACGGCAAACCCGTGCCCGATGATGCTTTTCAATTCTTTTTCCAGCCGCTCTTCGACAATTTTCGGCAGCGGATCGCCGTAAATTTCTTTGGCGCGGCGATAGCTCATTTCGCGGATTTCCTCTTCCGCCCCTTCAATGCGCGGCGTATACAGCTTATCTTTAATCGGTTTCACTTCGCCGATCAAATCAGCGACTTTTTGCGGATTGGTCACAACAATTTCTTTTGCCTTTTCTTCTCCTAAAAAAGCGAAACACTCAAGCATCTCATCGGTCGTGCGGAAATAGACATCCGGCAGCTCATAACGGTTGAGTGGATTGGCCCCGCCTTGGGAATGAATTAAAATTTTGCGGTAAATTTTATCTTCCGGATGTAAATAATGCACATTGCCGGTGGCGACGACCGGGATATTTAATTTTTCGCCAAGCAGGACGATTTTGCGAATAATTTCTTTAATCATGTTTTCGTCTTTGACGTAATCCATTTCAATGAGAGGCTTATACACTTCGGGCGGATGCACTTCAAGAAAATCGTAAAATTTGGCGATTTCCTCGACCTCTTCCGGCGCTTTTTGGATCATGTTGTCAAACACTTCGCCTTTGTCGCAGCCCGAGCCGACTAAAATGCCTTCGCGGTGCTGCTGCAACACCGAACGCGGAATGCGGGGAACACGATAGAAATATTTGACATGCGATAATGAAACGAGCTTAAATAAATTTTTCAAACCGACATCATTTTGAGCAAGAAGCGTGACATGGAACGGCCGCGACAGCCGATACGATGTTTCTTCTTTCGAGCGCTCGTTTAACTCGTCATGGTATAAAATGCCGCGCTCCTCGGCGTCTTTCAAAAGCCGCATCAACAAATATCCGGTTGCTTCCGCGTCGTAAATGGCGCGGTGGTGCTGGGTCAATTCAATATCAAACTTTTTACAAAGCGTGTTGAGACGGTGGTTTTTCAAGTCCGGATATAAAAAGCGCGCTAATTCGAGCGTATCGATCACTGGATTAGTCACTTTGCCAAGGCCGATTTTCGAAAAACCGACGTTCAAAAAGCCGATATCGAAGCTGGCATTATGAGCGACAAGGGTGCTTTCGCCGATCCAGTCATAAAAGCGGCGCAGCACGTCTTCCACATCTGGAGCGTCTTTGAGCATCTCATCGGTGATGCCTGTCAGCTCAATCGTCGTAATGGACAGCGGATGATGCGGATTGGCGAAAGAAGTAAACCGATCGATAATTTCGCCATCTTTTACTTTCACAGCGGCAAGCTCGATAATCGTGTTATAGACGGCCGACAGCCCCGTCGTTTCCACGTCAAAAACGACGTACGTGTCCTCCGAAAGCAAGCGGTGCACCTCATTGTAAGCGATCGGCACGCCGTCATCGACAATGTTTGCCTCCACGCCGTATAACACTTTCATATCGTATTTTTTCGCGGCGCTGTATGCTTCCGGAAATGACTGGACAACAGCGTGATCAGTCACGGCGATCGCCGGATGGCCCCATTTTTTTGCCTGTTCGATCAGTTTTGTCACGGACGTGACGGCATCCATTTGGCTCATCGGCGTATGCAAGTGAAGCTCCACCCGCTTTTCTCCTTCCGGCGCCGTATCTTGCCGCTCTCTTGCTTTTATTTCGTTTATATCATTGGCGATGATGACAAGATCGCGGACGAACGTATCGTTTTGCACGCTTCCCCTCACTTTTACCCACATGCCTTTTTTGACATCGGCCATCAGTTCGGCATCTTCCTTATCACGGGAAAACATTTTCACTAATATAGAGTTTGTGTAATCGGTAATTTTTAGCGTTAATAATGTCCGCCCACTTTTTAGTTCGCTCATTTCTACGTCAAAGACATATCCTTGCACGACGACGCGCCGCTCTTCTTCGACGATGCTGTCTAGCGTGCGGATTTCCTCCTCTCTAATTGGATAGCCGATCACAAGCGGACCTGCCGGCGTATCCGCCGCCCGTTCAGCATTCGCCTCTTTCGTCATCTCTGCGAGCGCTGCTAAAGCGCGCTCGGCATCTTCTTGCTGCTTTTGCGCTAAAAATTGCTCCATCTCTTTTTCTGGCTGCTTGACTTCCGTTTCAAGCTGCAACAGCGGAAAACCAAACGACTGATATACTTCCGCTATTCTTTTCGCAAAGCGACGTTTTACCGCGAGCGCTTCAGCATCATTGCGGACGGTAACGAATAGTTTATTTCCTTTTACCGTTGGATTTTGGTCGTAAAGCCACGATAATAGCGGGGAAACTCCTTCTTGCAATTCCTTTAGGCAGAGCTGCCAATAGCCGTGGACATCCGTTTCCGTAAAGTGCGAATCTACCGTTTGAATCGTATATTTTACGTTTGCGATATGATGAAACGCCTGAACTAATTTCTTCGTAAACAGCTCATACACTTGGCATGGCAAAATTTTCGGGAGCTGGAAATAAAAATGCCAGCATTTTTGTTCCTTCTCCACTACTAGTTTGAGAATACCTGCTTCGCGGAAATAAGGTACAAATTCGTCAGACGTCAATTGCAGTTGCTGCAACAATACTTGAAACCGTTCTTTTTGCTCGTTCGTTAACATGACGTCGATCCTTTCTCCTCTCAACAAAATTGCCTCTCTCTCTATCATAACAAAAGGGCTGTCGGAAAAGTATCTTTTCTACTTTTCACCAGCCCAGCCCTTGTCCGTTTCTCTCGTTTGTTATTTAAGTAGGCGGCGGATCGTATCAATGAGTTCATTCACCGATACTTCCATCGCTTCGCCCGTTTGCCGCACTTTTACTTCAACGATTCCTTCACTCGCCCGTTTTCCAACCGTTACGCGAATCGGAATACCAATTAAATCGCTATCGGCAAATTTGACGCCGGCGCGCTCCGGACGGTCATCATATAATACTTCAAAGCCGGCTTGTCCGAGCTTTTCGTACCATTCGTCGGCAAGCTGGCGCTGCTCGTCATTTTTGGCATTGACCGAAATAAGGTGAACGTCAAACGGTGCTACCGCCGCTGGCCAGACAAGACCATTTTCGTCGGCAAACTGTTCGGCAATCGCCGCCATGAGCCGCGAAACGCCGATACCATAGCAGCCCATAATCATCGTTTGCGAACGCCCATTTTCGTCCAAGTAAACCGCATTCATCGCTTCACTATATTTTGTCCCTAATTTAAAGACATGGCCGACCTCGATTCCGCGGGCAAAGCGGATCGTTCCTTTTCCATCCGGAGATGGGTCCCCTTCCTGAATAAAGCGCAAATCAGCATATTGCGCGACAGTGAAATCACGTTCAGGGTTCACCCCGACATAATGATATCCTTCCTCATTTGCCCCGCATACGCCATTGACGATTGCTTTTACTGCGTGATCAGCAACAACGGTAACCGCATCTCCCACCCCGATTGGGCCAAGCGAGCCGATTTCACAGTTCATCACTTGTTTCGTTTCTTCCGGTGTTGCCAATTCTACGACCGAGGCGTCAAATAAGTTTTTCACTTTGACGTCATTCGCCTCATGGTCACCGCGGACAAGCACGAGTACGTAGCGGTCGTCTACTTTAAAGAGCAATGACTTAATGCACTTTTCTGGCGTCACCTGTAAATAGGAAGTCACTTCTTCTATTGTTTTTTGTCCCGGCGTATGCACTTTTTCCAAATCGCGAAGCGGCTCATCGCTTTTTTCATATGTAGTAATAACAGGCGCCATTTCGATATTTGCCGCGTAATCAGAAGCGTCGGAATAGGCAATCGTATCTTCGCCGATTTCCGATAATACCATAAATTCATGCGTATCTTTTCCGCCGATCGCTCCCGAGTCGGCAATGACGGCGCGGAAATTCAATCCGCAGCGCCGAAAAATATTGGAATACGCTTCATACATTTTATTGTACGTTTCATCTAAACTTTCTTGCGATGTATGGAACGAATAGGCATCTTTCATAATAAATTCGCGGCCGCGCAACAGCCCAAAGCGCGGGCGTTTTTCATCGCGGAATTTTACTTGAATTTGATAAAGCGTCAGCGGAAGACGCTTATATGTTTTCACTTCATCGCGCACGAGCACCGTAATCATTTCTTCATGTGTCGGTCCAAGCGCAAAATCGCGTTCATGGCGGTCCTTCAGGCGCATCAGCTCCGGACCATACGAATACCAGCGCCCGGACTGCTGCCATAATTCCGCTGGCTGCAATGCCGGCATGAGCAATTCGATTGCTCCGGCGCGGTTCATTTCTTCGCGGATAATCGCTTCTACTTTTTGCAGCACGCGCTGCCCAAGCGGCAAAAACGTATATACGCCGCTGGCGCTTTGCCGGATAAATCCAGCGCGCAAAAGAAGCTGATGGCTTTTTACTTCTGCGTCTGCTGGCACTTCTCGCAAAGTTGGAATAAACGACTGACTTTGTCTCATCTTCACACACCTCTTTTTCTCTATCTCTTTTGTTTTCCGGAAAGAAGGGAGAACATGCCCTTCTTTCCGACCATTTTATAGGAAAAATTTTTGAATATCATTCCATGTAACGACAAGCATTAACAACATAAGGAGAGCAAAGCCGATAAAATGAACCATTCCTTCTTTTTGACGGTCAATCGGCTCGCCGCGCAGCGCTTCAATGGCGAAAAAGAGCAGGCGGCCGCCATCGAGCGCAGGAAGCGGTAGCAAGTTGACGATGCCAAGGTTGATGCTTAAAATCGCTCCCCATTTCATTAAATAATAAATTCCCGACTCCGCGACCTTTCCAGTCGAAACAGCAATGCCGACCGGTCCTGACAGCATATCAAGCTTAAACTGACCGGTGATTAGCTGTCCGAGGCCGACAAGAATTTCTTTCGTCCAGTAGTACGTTTCCAACGTGCCTTGTTTTAATGAACCGAACACTGATTTTTCCATCGGTCCGTACACGCCGATTAAACCAATGGTTTCCCCCTGCACCGTTTTGGCTTCAGGGGTTACCGCAATATCCATTACTTTTCCATCTCGCTGTATTTTAAACAACAGTTTCTCTTCTGGATGGGCGCGGATAATATTGACGATTTGCGTCCATGTTTTGACCGGCTCGCCGTCAATCGAAAGCACGACATCTCCCTGCCGGAGGCCGGCGTCCTTCGCAGCGCCTTTTTCTGTCAGTTCCCCGATGATCGGTTTGTCAACCGGATATCCTTGCAACAAACCAATGATCAAAAACACGGCAAAGGCGAGCACAAAGTTCATCAACGGCCCCGCGAAAATCGTCATCGCCCGCTGCCCTAATGTCTTTGCCACAAATTGGCGGTGATAAGGAGCGATTTGAATTTCTTGATGATCAACGACAAAGAAAGCAGGCTCGTTCACGGCAAATCGTTCCAACCGATCCTCGTTCCCGTCCACATAGCCGGTAATATACATGCGGTGCTCTAAATCCGCATCCTCTACTTCAATAATTCTCGCATTTGGATAGTCGTCCTTATGGTTGATAATAATTTTATCGACGTTGCCTTTACGGTCGAGCTCCAAGCCAACCACTTGCCCTGGTTTTACTTCCACCGTTTCCGGGTCTTCGCCAGCCATGCGGACAAAACCGCCTAACGGAAGCAGGCGAATGGTATAGACCGTTTCGTTTTTCTTAAAGGAAAATACTTTTGGTCCGAAACCGATAGCAAACTCCCGGCATAAAATTCCTGCCCGCTTCGCGAAAATTAAATGGCCAAGCTCATGGAAAAAGACAAGCGCACCGAAAATAACAACAAATGCAATAATCGTCTCCAATGTTTCAACCACCTTTTTTATAGTAGTGACTGGACGTATTTGCGCGTTTCCGCATCTATCTGACGAATCTCCTCGAGCGATGGTTCTTTGATCAGTTCATGCCACTCAAGGGCGCGTTCGATATATGCTTCGATGTCAAGAAATGCGATGCGGCCTGCTAGGAAAGCGGCAACTGCTTCTTCATTGGCCGCATTTAATACTGTCGGCAGCGATCCACCCGCCTTTCCTGCTTCATACGCAAATCGCAAACAACGGAAACGCTCCAAATCCATCCGTTCAAAGTGCAAGGTGCCAACTTGCGCCAAATCAAGCGGTTTGGTGCTATTTAGCAGTAAGCGTTCCGGATAGGTCAGCGCGTATTGAATCGGCACGTGCATATCCGGTGTGCCAAGCTGGGCGATGACGCTTGTATCACGAAATTGAACAAGCGAATGAATGACGCTTTCGCGATGCAACAATACATCAATCTGCTCATAAGGCAGTTCAAAAAGCCAATGCGCTTCAATGACTTCCAGTCCCTTATTCATCATCGTTGCCGAGTCAATCGTAACTTTTGCGCCCATCGACCAATTGGGATGACGGAGCGCTTCTTCCACTGTTACATGCTTCAACTCTTCTCTCGTTTTATCGCGAAAGCTGCCGCCGGACGCGGTTAAAATAATTTTTTCCACCTGTTCTCGTTTTTCCCCTTGCAAACATTGGAAAATCGCGGAATGTTCGCTGTCAACCGGCAGCAGAGGAACTCCCCGTTTTTTTGCCGCTTCCGTCACGATATGCCCTGCTGTCACAAGCGTTTCTTTGTTTGCGAGTGCAATGGTTTTGCCTGCTTCAATCGCCTTTAGCGTCGGCACGAGGCCAACGCTTCCGACAACAGCCGTTACAACGATATTCGTTTCCGGAAAAACGGCTGCTTCTATTAATCCTTCCTCCCCATAAATGACTTTGATTTTGCCTGCGTATTCGCTCCGCAGTTTATCATACGCATCCCGATCAGCGACGGCAACAAGACGGGGAGCAAACTCTTCAATCATTGCCCGCGCCTTATCGACATTTTTTCCAATCGAAACGGCCGCTAGACGAAATTCATCGGGATGGGAACGAATGATATCGAGCGTCTGCGTACCGATCGAACCGCTCGCCCCTAATATACTAATATATTTCAATGTCTTCACTCCTAACTCCCTTTATAGCGCCACGCTAATGAAAAAATATAAAATCGGCAAAATAAATAATAAACTGTCAAAACGATCTAAAATCCCGCCGTGACCCGGCAAAATATTTCCTGAATCTTTTACGCCGTAATGCCGCTTAAATGCGGATTCGACTAAATCTCCCAATTGTCCGAAGATGGAAAGAACGACCGTCATCAACAAGACAAAACCGATGCTATGAAAAAGATTGGTTGTCCATTGATAAATCACGGCAACAACGACGGCGCAAATGATTCCACCGATAGAACCTTCCACCGTCTTATTCGGGCTGATTTCCGGCCATAGTTTCCGCTTTCCAAAGGCACGCCCAATAAAATATGCCCCGATATCGGTTGCCCATATGATAAACAGGGCATAAACGATATACGCTAAACCAATAGAACGAATCTCGCTAAAGCAATAAAATCCGAACCCCACATAGAGGATGGATAAAAGAATAAACCCTGCTTCATCAAAGGTAAAGGCGTTTTTCGTCACCACCGTATATACAAGCAATAAGAACGTGCCCAACAGCAGCAGTCCCAGTTTGGTTACATGAAAAGACGCAAGTCCGCTTTCATATTGCTGCGGAATAAGCAGCAGCCATAAAACGGCAAAGCTGACCATCCCTTCAGGAGAAACGACGCGCAGGCGCTTCATCAGCAATAATTCAAACAGCCCGACCGTCGCTAATATATATGTTACTATTATAAACGGAAGTCCGCCAAAAATAACAATCGGTAAAAATAAAGCGGCGGCAATCACTCCAGTAATGACTCGCTGTTTCATCGCGTTTAAACTCCTCCAAATCGGCGATCACGCTGTTGAAAGACGGCGATCGCTTCTAATAAATGTTGCTCGGTAAAGTCCGGCCATAGGACATCAGTAAACCAAAATTCTGTATAAGCGAGCTGCCACAGCATAAAATTGCTTAACCTTATTTCACCGCTTGTGCGAATGAGTAAATCCGGGTCAGGAAGCTCTTTTGTCATTAAGTAAGAGGATATTATTTGTTCTGTAATTGCTTCCGGTGCAAGGGCCCCTTTTTGTACTTCTTTGGCAATTCTCTGCACCGCGTACGTAATTTCCGCCCGGCTTCCGTAGTTTAACGCAAAGTTAAGGATTAACCCGGTATTTTCTTGTGTTTCGCGAATCGCTTTTTCCACCGCCCTGCGGGTATGTTCGGGAAGCTGTTCCGTATGGCCGATGACCTGCACCTTTACATTCTCCTCTATTAATTCAGGGAGAAATGTCGTTAAAAACTGCTCCGGAAGCTTCATTAAATAATCCACTTCACTTTTCGGCCGCTTCCAATTTTCTGTCGAAAAGGCATATAGCGTTAATATTTGAATGCCGAGTTCATTGGCAAAACGGGTGATTTTACGAACGACTTGCATGCCTTCGTAGTGACCCGCCGCTCGCGGCAACGCTCGTTTTTTCGCCCATCTCCCGTTTCCGTCCATAATGATGGCCACATGTTTCGGGATCGGATTTTGCAGTATTTCTTCTTTTGTGTAGCTAGTGGAAGAAAAAGATTCCCCCACTTTATTTTTCCAAATTTTATTAAACATACTAGTCCTCCGGTATGAAAATATTTTACTATTGTACTATGCGACTAGTGCGTGCTCAACCCACAATGTTTGCGTTGCTTTTCCTGTCTATTTTTGCTTCTTCATTATAACAAAAAAACCCTCCATAAACATAGAGGGTTTTCTTTGTTCAATTATACTTCCATTACCTCTTTTTCTTTTTCTTTTGTAATCGCATCAATTTTGGCGATATGATCGTCGGTAAGCTTTTGAACATCTTCCGTGTAGCCACGCAGTTCATCTTCGGTAATTTCGCCGTTTTTCTCGAGTTTTTTCAATTCGTCGTTCGCATCGCGGCGGATGTTGCGCACCGCAACTTTGGCGTCTTCGGAATATTTTTTCACCAACTTCACCAACTCGCGGCGCCGTTCTTCGGTCAATGGCGGAATGACGATGCGAATCACCGATCCATCGTTAGATGGCGTCAGCCCTAAATCGGAAGCTAAAATCGCTTTTTCCATTTCTTTAATCACTGATTTGTCATAAGGCTGGATGACAAGCAAACGGGCTTCCGGTACGCTGATGCTTGCTAATTGATTAATTGGCGTCGCCACTCCATAATAATCGACCGTCACTTTTTCAAGCAAACTTGGATTTGCTCTTCCGGCGCGAATCGTCGCCAGTTCACGGCTAAACGCCTGCACCGCTTTATCCATTTTTTCTTTCGCGTTATTGATTACTTGTTTAGCCATCTTTATTTCCCCCTTACGATTGTTCCGATATTTTCACCTAAAACCGCTCGTTTAATATTTCCTTCTTCTGTAATTGAAAAAACGATCAACGGAATATCGTTGTCCATGCATAGCGACGAAGCGGTAGAATCCATGACGCCTAATCCTTGTTTAATGACATCTAAATACGATAATTCGTCATATTTCACCGCGTTGGCGTCTATTTTTGGATCCGCGCTATATACGCCGTCCACATTGTTTTTGGCCATTAAAATGACGTCTGCTTCGATTTCCGCCGCGCGCAATGCCGCCGTCGTGTCTGTCGAAAAATACGGATTTCCCGTTCCAGCCGCAAAAATGACAACGCGTTTTTTCTCGAGATGGCGAATCGCTCTTCTTCGTATGTAAGGTTCAGCTACTTGCCGCATCTCGATCGATGTTTGCACTCGCGTTTCTACTCCGAGATTTTCCAGGCTGTCCTGCAACGCCAGTGAATTCATGACCGTCGCCAGCATTCCCATATAGTCTGCGGTAGCGCGATCCATTCCCATTTCGCTTCCCGTTTTTCCGCGCCATATATTGCCGCCGCCGACCACAATAGCGACTTCCACGCCGAGTTCAGCCACTTCTTTTACTTGTTTGGCAATCGACTGAATAATCGCAGGGTTGATGCCAAATCCTTGTTCGCCGGCTAGCGCTTCACCGCTTAACTTTAAGACAATACGCTTGTATTTTGGTTTTTCCATGTCAAACCTCCACGCAGCTAATTGCAAAAAACAGTGATCACTGAAAACGATTTTCTGGCAGGCTCACTATATGCCATTTTAAAAATAGGGAACACGGTGTGTGTTCCCTGTTACTTTGCTTCATTGCTTTCTTACTTGGTTCATTACTTCTTCGGCAAAGTTATCTTGACGTTTTTCAATGCCTTCGCCGACTTCATAGCGGACGAATTGTTTTACTGTCGCACCGTTCGATTCAACATATTGGCGTACTTTTACATCTGGATTTTTTACAAATGCTTGTTCTAGCAAGCAAACATCTTCATAAAATTTATTTAAGCGGCCTTCCACCATTTTTTCTACGATATGTTCCGGTTTTCCTTCATTTAGCGCTTGCTGTTTCAACACTTCGCGTTCATGTTGTACTTCTTCTTGCGGCACTTGGTCGCGGGAAACGTATTTCGGATGCAATGCCGCGATATGCATAGCCACGTCTTTCGCCACTTCTTGGTTTGTCGTACCCGCTAATAATGTTAATACGCCAATGCGGCCGCCCATGTGCAAGTACGCACCAAAAACATCATTGTCTCCTTTTTCCATAATTTCAAAGCGGCGCAACGTAATTTTTTCGCCAATTTTAGCAATCGCTTCGTTAATATGGTCTTGAACGGTAGATCCGTTATCCATTGTTTGCCCAAGTGCTTCTTCCAAAGTAGCCGGCTTATGTTTTAGCAAGTGGGCGGCAAGTTCTTTTACTAATGCTTGGAACGCTTCGTTTTTCGCCACAAAATCTGTTTCCGAGTTCACTTCTAAAATAACAGCGGTATTGCCATCTGTTTCAATAAGCGTCGTGCCTTCCGCCGCAATGCGGTCCGCTTTTTTCGCCGCTTTGGCGATTCCTTTCTCGCGAAGCCAATCGATCGCTTTGTCCATATCGCCGTTTGTTTCCATCAATGCTTTTTTGCAGTCCATCATTCCCGCGCCTGTTTTTTCGCGCAGTTCTTTTACCATTTGTGCTGTAATTGCCATCAAATAAATCCTCCTTTAAAATCGCATGTATGTATCGTTTAAACAAAATTCGCAAAGCAAATTTTGTTTTCTCCCGTATTTGTTAGTATAGCCAAGAAGAGAGATTTTCTGTCTCAAAAAAAGGTGATAAAAGGCATTCCCCTCTTATCACCTTTCTAAACCAAATTACTCGGCAGCAACGACTGCTTCTTCGCCTTGTTTTGCCTCTAACACCGCGTCGGCAATTTTCGAAGTGAGAAGTTTTACTGCGCGAATCGCGTCGTCGTTTGCTGGAATGACATAGTCGATTTCATCCGGATCGCAGTTTGTATCCACGATGCCGATGATCGGAATGTTTAATTTGCGCGCTTCCGCAACTGCAATGCGTTCTTTGCGCGGGTCGATGACAAACAGAGCGTCCGGCAATTCTTTCATGTCTTTAATGCCGCCTAAAAATTTCTCTAAACGTTCTTGCTCTTTCTTTAAGCGGATGACTTCTTTTTTCGGAAGCACATCAAAGATGCCGTCTTCCGCCATTTTTTCAATTTCTCTTAAACGCTTAATGCGCTTTTGAATCGTCGCGAAGTTCGTTAGCGTACCGCCTAGCCAGCGTTGGTTGACATAGAACATGCCGCAGCGTTCCGCTTCTTCCTTCACCGATTCTTGCGCTTGTTTTTTCGTGCCGACAAACAAAATTTTACCGCCGTTTGCCGCTAACTCTTTAACGAAGCTGTACGCTTCCTCTACTTTTTTGACGGTTTTTTGCAAGTCGATAATATAAATGCCGTTGCGTTCTGTGAAAATATATTTTTTCATTTTTGGATTCCAACGGCGAGTTTGATGTCCGAAATGAACACCAGCTTCAAGCAATTGCTTCATCGAAATGACTGACATGTTGGCTCCTCCTATATTTTGGTTTTTATTCCTCCGCCCATGTCATCTTTAAGCAAGACTGACGACGTCAGCACCGTTGCTTAAATCGATGGACGTGTGTATTCACACCATGTAAAAATATATCATAACTGCCGGTGACAAATCAAGCAATTATTTGCCTACTTTTGGCGGAATTTTAGCAATAACTCCACTTCTGTCTTTCCTTTATTTAGAATTTTAGCAATTTCCTCCACCGTTTTTCCTTGTCCGTAAAGTTGCCAAACGCGATCGGCGGCGGAAGAAGCCGGCTGTTGACGTATATCCACAATGTCTTTTATCTCATCGATGTTTGGAAAATAGCTAGGTAGCGGTTCCGTTTCTTCGTTTGGCGCCGTTGTTTCATTGCCTTCTGCCTGCGGCTCGGCGCTGTCTTTTGGTAAATGATCCGTCCGGGAGCGGTTAGGCAATATTGCCGCCAGCTCTGTTAAGAAGCGTTCGTTTTCTTCCTTCCATTCTAATAAATAGGCAGAAAATGTTTGCTCGATCTCTTCCGTCATTTGCTGCTGCTTTTCCATTTCTTTTACCTTGGCTAATCGCAAATAAAGCAAAATAATGATCCATAAAGAAAGCGCATGAAGAAGAAAACTAATAGTGAGTAAAAATGCAAGCATGGTTTTTCACTATCCTTTAATGTCAATCGTTTTTCCTTTATATGGATGAATATTGCTGCCATGTTGCTTGCGGCTGATATTCGCGCTTGTACGCTTTTCGGTTACTTGCTTTCGCGCAAGCGCATCTTGTTTCTTTGTCGCTTCCGCAAGCTGGAATTGCGCGATTTGCGAATGCTGGTGCAACACATTTTGCATGTTTCCAACGTCGTATGTTTTCGGAAGGGCTATTTGCAGCTCCGCTAGTTTCATATCCATGCCATCCGCTTCCTTTCCGGCTTAAAGCGCCGCTTCTAAAATTTTACGTAACTTAAAAATTGCTTTAGAATGAAGCTGAGAAATTCTTGAGGTAGAAAGTCCTAAAATTTCGCCGATTTCTGTAAATGTTAATTCTTCTTTATAAAATAAACTAATCACAAGCTGCTCTTTTTCACTTAGCTGTTCAATCACTTGCGCTAATTTTTCGTACAGCTCTTGTTTGATCACTTCTTCTTCCGGAGATGGCGTTTTTTCATCACGAACGGCTAAAAGCGCCGTTTCTTCTTCCTCCTCTGTTACAACGTGTTGAAAAGATAACACGTTGGCAAAAAAGTTCTCATTGGCTACCGTGTGTACTTCCTCTTCCGTCATCCCTAATTCAGCGGCGACTTCCTTTGCTGTCACGGAGCGCATATACCGCTGTTCCAACCTTTCGATCGTTTCCTCAATTTTTTTCGCCTTTTCTCTTATGCTGCGCGGGAGCCAGTCTTCTTTGCGCAGCCCGTCCAAAATGGCGCCGCGGATGCGAAAAGACGCATATGTGTCAAATTTTAAATCGCGGGAGGGATCAAATTTTTCCAGTGCATCATAAAGACCAATCAGTCCGTGACTGACTAATTCCTGTTTGTTAATATTTTTCGGCAGCGACACAGCAATTCGCTGCACATGATAATGAACAAGCGGCATATATAGTTGTACGAGTTTATCTCCAGCTTGCGGATCGCGGCGCTCTACCCAATTATCCCAATATTTCCGTTCTTCGTCCGCTAACATATGTGCCATATTGTTCCCACCCCGTTTATTTGAAAATGCCGCTGTTTCCTTTGTTATATTTCCTTGACTCCTTGATTAACGGTGCGAATCGATAAAACACCCGTCTGCGGGTTGAACTCAATCGTTCTGCCGCTGCTGCCGCCCACATCTTCGGCAACGATTGGGATGCGAAAACGGTTTAACTGCCATTTCACCGCTTCGACATTTCTCGCCCCAATCCGCATCATGTCGCTGCTTTGCGAAGGGAAGGAAAACATTTGCGCCCCGCCGGCTATTTTTGCCTTTAACATTCCTTTTCTTCCCCCTGCCTCGAGGACAAGCTCGATGAGCGCCGCCACCGCTGTATCGGCATATTTGGCCGCATTGATCGTTTCCGATCTTGCCAGCGAAGAATCCGGAAGCATCACATGTGCCATTCCAGCCACCTCTTTCATCAAATCAAAAATTACGACACCGACACATGACCCTAATCCAGACGTGCGAATGACATTTGGTGCGCGCACGACATTCATATCGGCAATGCCAACTTTTATGATATGGAGCGTTTCACTCATGAAAGCTCCACACCCAGCGCCCGAAAGATGGAGGCAAACGAATCTGGATCAGGGAGCAAAAAGAAGTGACCATTGACGCTGTTTTCTGGACGCCGCTCATCATATACTGCAGTATCAATCAAAATGGCATAATCGCCGGCGCGGGATAATTCGAGCAGCCCATATTGCAAAATAGCGCCAATCATATCGACGGTAAGCATCGGGACGGACGGATACAGTGCTAAATGGGTAAAGTCGGCGAAAGCGGAAAGATAGGAACCGGCAAGGATGTTTCCTAGTTCTTGCAATGCTGATTGTCCTAGTTCAGTCGGATGTTCATGAAACGAAAATGTTTCGTCACCAGTCATCTGCCGGATAAAACGCTCCGCCTGCTCGAGTGACAATACGAAAAACATATTTCCCGGCGCATCTCCTTCAATGCGCAAATAGACGCATGCTACGACTTGCTCGGCCCCGCCGATCAGCTCCATCATTTCATCAAATGCGGCAATTTGCACATGCGGAACCGCCATTTCAATTTTTTTGTTTAATAGTTTAGACAGCGCCGTCGCCGCATTTCCCGCCCCGATATTGCCGATTTCTTTTAAAATATCAATATGGGTACCGGTAAGTTTGCGAATATGATCCATAAAGCAGCAGCTCCTCTTGAGTAATGCGAAAAATTAACGGAAAACCAACTTATTTTTCTAATACCTTTTCTAAATTTAATAAAATTAATAGCCTTTTTCCAACTTTGGCAACTCCGTGAATATAATCGGCTTCCACCGCTCCGATGGCTTCCGGAGGCGGTTCAATGCTTGATGCCGGGATATCGAGCACATCATTGGCCGCATCGACGATGAATCCAACCTCAATATCTCCGATCGACACGATAATAATGCGCGTTTGCTCAGAGTACGGCACAGAAGGAAAGCCAAATCGCTCCCGCAAATCAATAATTGGCGTGACGACACCGCGCAAATTGATTACTCCTTTGACATAATGCGCCGTGCGCGGAACACGGGTAATATGCTGAATTTTTTCAATGGAACGGACATATTGAACTGGGATGGCATATTCTTCATCTTTTAACTGGAAAGCAATTACTTTCCATTCAACTCCTTGAAACGCCGTCATTTTACGTTTCCCCTTCCAATCAAACAATTATTTAATTAGTGCATTGCAGTCGATAATAAGCGCTACTTGCCCGTCACCTAATATCGTCGCACCGGAAATCGCAAAGACAGATGTTAAATAGTTTCCTAATGACTTTAATACGACTTCCTGCTGCCCGATAAACGAATCGACAACAAGTCCTGCCATTTTTTCCCCTTTGCGAACGATCACGACGGAAACCACTTCCTCTTCCTCCTCCGCCGCTGGCACTTCAAAAATGTCTTTTAAAAATACGAGCGGAACTACTTTTCCACGGAAATCAATCACTTGCTGATTATGAGCGTGTAAAATATCCTCTTTTTTAATAATGGCGGTTTCAATAATCGATGATAACGGGATCGCGTATTTTTCTTGCTGAATTTCTACAAGCAATACGGAAATAATCGATAACGTCAATGGCAATTGAATCGAAAAAATCGACCCTTTCCCTTCTTCCGAATCTACTGTGACCGTGCCGCCAAGCGACTCAATCGTGCTTTTGACGACATCAAGCCCGACCCCGCGCCCGGAAATATCAGAAATGTGGTCAGCGGTGGAAAAGCCTGGCGCAAAAATTAGTTCATATACTTGCTTATCCGTTAAATTAGCGATGTTTTGCTGGGAGATGATTCCGCGATCAAGCGCTTTTTGCAGCACTTTTTCCCTCTTAATGCCGGCGCCGTCATCTTCAATTTCAATAAACACATGATTGCCGCTATGGTATGCTTTTAACTTCACGGTTCCTTCTTCCGGCTTGCCGCTTGCCCGGCGTACATCAGGCGTTTCAATGCCGTGGTCGATCGCATTGCGAAGAAGATGGACGAGCGGGTCGCCGATTTCATCAATGACGGTGCGGTCGAGCTCGGTTTGTGCGCCGATGATTTCCAAGTTTACTTTTTTTCCTAATTCGCGCGCCAATTGCCGCACCATGCGTGGAAAACGGTTAAACACCGTTTCTACCGGAACCATGCGCATGTTTAAAATAATCGTTTGCAAATCGCTGGAAATGCGCGACATTCGTTCCACCGTTTCATTCAATTCCGGATGATTTAATTCGCGGGCAATTTGTTCTAACCGCCCACGGTCAATGACGAGTTCCTCAAATAAATTCATTAAATTATCAAGGCGTTCAATATTGACACGAATCGTTTTATTCGCCGACGCCGATTGTCTTGCCGCCGCATTTTTCTCCGCCGTTTTCTCCTTTTCCTCTTGAACGGCCGCCGCTTGCTGCCGAAGCGCGGTTTCATGTGCAGCTACCACATCGCCCGTTTCCTTCGGTCCATCGATATCGAGCGGTACAACTTCTATCTCTTCTACTTCAGAAACTTTCATCAACCGCTCATATAATTGTTCCGCTGATTGCTTTGTCACCACCGTTAGCCAAAACTCTTGATCAAATTGCTCTTCTTCGAGCATATCGGCAGGGGGAATCGATTTAATCACTTCGCCCGCCTCGTTTAATGCTTCGAAAATCATATAGACACGTACCGATTTTAACAAGCAGTCTGCCCGCAATTTCACGCGGATTTCATAGGCGGAAAAACCTTGTTCTTTGGCCTGCTGCAGCACATTATATTCAAATTCCCCATATGTTTGCCTAAGCGGTACAGAAGAAGTATTGGACGGTCGCTCCGCTAAAGAAGCGGGAACTTCTCCTTGTTCAATTCGCTTTAACTGCTCCACCACCTCTTTTACGTCGCGCTTGCCATCACCGCCTGCAGCAATCGCCATAATCATCGCTTCTAAATGATCGACTGCTTGAAACACAACATCCAATATTTCCGGGGTAACGGTAATTTTATGATTGCGAATGCCATCCAGCACATTTTCCATTTGATGGGTTAAATTGGCTAAATCTTCAAACCCCATCGTCGCTGACATTCCTTTTAACGTATGGGCGGAACGAAAAATTTCATTGACGATTGCCATGTCTTCCGGCGCTTTTTCCAATTCTAGTAGCTGTTCATTAATGGCTTGTAAATGCTCTTTACTTTCGTCAATGAATACCTCTAAATATTGGCTCATATCCATTTTCTTTTCCCCCTTACCCTTCCACATATTTGATAATGGCCTCGGCAATTTCTTCTAAAGGTACAATGTCATCGACGACGTTCGCCTGAATCGCTGCTTTCGGCATTCCAAACACAACTGCCGTCTCCGGCGCTTCGGCGATCACCTTCGTGCCGGCGCCTTCTTTCAGCTTTTTTAATCCCGCTGTTCCGTCTGACCCCATTCCCGTCATAATGACAGCTATTTTTTCGTAATCCGTTACGGTGCTGAGTGACTCAAATAGCACATCGACGGAAGGACGGTGGCCGTTTCGCGGCGGCGACTGTTCGAGGCGGGCCGTCAGCATCCCTTTCGCTTCATCAACTAATAAATGACAGCCGCCAGGCGCAATATATGCCGTGCCATTTTGCAACGTTTCCCCATCCTCTGCTTCTTTCACCGTTATAGACGAAAGCGCATCCAGCCGTTGCGCTAACGATTTGGTAAAACCTTTCGGCATATGCTGGACGATGACAATTGGCGCGGGAAAATTTTCCGGAAATTTGGTCAGAACGAGCTGCAGCGCGCGCGGTCCCCCTGTCGATGTTCCGATGCCGATAATTTTTTTGCGCTGAGGCGCCTGATGTGAAAGCGTCTTTATCCGCTGATTGACGGCAATTTTCCGCATAAAAGCTGAATCATCGACGACAAGCACTTTCACTTTATCCATGGATGGTCTCTACCTTTCTAGCAAAAAGTGACGCAGTCTGGCAAAAAAATGAAATGGCTCCCTCTCTTTCTCTTGCGCCATTGCGCCAGCCGATAAATAACGGTCCGTTAGCGTATGCATAGCACGGCTTACTTTAGCAGTGGGATCAAACAGCAAAAACGGTGTTTGCCGTACTACCGCTTTCGCAACGGTACGGTCTTCCGGCAGCATGCCTAGCGGAATCACCTCTTTGTCCAAAAATTGTTTGGCTAC
This sequence comes from Parageobacillus genomosp. 1, assembly GCF_000632515.1. Taxonomy (GTDB): domain Bacteria; phylum Bacillota; class Bacilli; order Bacillales; family Anoxybacillaceae; genus Saccharococcus. The sequence continues at coordinate 952,926 of NZ_CM002692.1, read as the reverse complement.
CCGTTTCAGGCGCTCTAACGTCTCGCGGCCTTCCTTGTCCGTCCGAACGCGGTTCGCAATGACGTATAACGGAATCGCCTTTTCCTGCGCATACATATATTTCATCATCGCATACGCATCAGTGATGGCTGTCGGTTCCGGCGTGGTGACAATAAAAATGTCATGGACAGCCTTCAATAGATAGAGTCGATCTTCGGAAATGCCCGCTCCCATATCGAAAATAAGATAATCATATTGCGCTGATACCGATTGCAGCTCCGTTAAAAAATAATCGACTTTTTCCTCGTCCATCGTAAAAATGTTGGTCAATCCCGTTCCACCGGCAATAAACGACATGTTGTCCGGACCTGTTTTAATCAGTTCTTGCAATGGAAGCTGCCTCGCAAACAAGTCAACAATCGTTAACGGTGACGATTGCCCGAGCAAAATATCAATATTCCCCATTCCAATATCCATATCAAGCAACAATACCCGAAAACCGCGCCGCGATAACATGATAGAAAAATTGAGAGAGACGTTGGATTTGCCAACCCCGCCTTTTCCGCTCGTAATGGCGATCGTTTTCGTGATTCTTTTTTGCTCGTTTTGCTTGCTTAAGCGCAACCGTAAGCTTTCTGCCTGATCTTTCATTTTCCTTCGACCCCAAACAGCATGTTTATCAGTTGTTCCGGCGACGCCTCGCTAATGTCGTCCGGCACATTTTGTCCGTTAGTAAAGTATGCCGCCCCTACGTTATATTCCATCATTAAATTAAACATCGCTCCATACGAAGTAGTTTCGTCTAATTTCGTAAAGATAAAGCGGTTGATCGGAACGAGGGAAAACTGTTCATAGATGGTTTTCATATCTTCGTATTTTGCCGTGAGGGCAAATACGAGAAACGTCTCCATTTCTTCGTTAAAATCGATGATGTTTCGCAACTCTTTGACATATTGCGGATTGCGGAAATTCCGCCCTGTCGTATCAATAAAGACGATATCGCGGTCAGACAATTTTTTCTTCGCCTCTTGAAAATCTTGCAAATTATAACAGACTTCCAGCGGTACGTTTAAAATTTGCGCGTACGTTTTTAATTGCTCGATAGCCGCAATCCGGTAAGTATCGGTCGTAATAAACGCGATGTTTTTCCCATGCTCCAAAACGCAGCGGGCCGCGATTTTTGCCAGCGTGGTCGTTTTGCCTACGCCGGTCGGTCCGACGACATTAATATACTTTTTTTGCAGCGAAATGCCGTCGAACGGAACAGATGCCAATTTTTCTTTCATTATTTCTTTAGCCCAGGCAATCACCTGTTTTGTCGGCGCTTTTCCCCCATCGACGTACCATTTTTCCAACAAGGCAGCTGCAATGTCCTGGACTAACGAAGCGGAAATGCCTTGGTTTTCAAGCCGGCGTTGCACCTCGCTAAGCGGTGCTGGATAAGAGGAAATGCCGGTCATGGCGTTTGCGGAAAGCTGCTTTATCATCGCCTTTAGCTCTTGTAATTCATAAAGCAGCTGCCCATCTTCTCTCTCTTTTTTTTCCTTCAAAAACGAGGAGGCAAATGAAACTTCCTCTTTTTTTCTCTCCGCTTTCGAACGAATCGGCTGCGGATCGACAGCGGCGATCACTTCGATGTTTTTTTTCGTAAACAGTCCAAAAAACCCGCCTTTATGGACAACTTTGGAATTTAAAATCACCGCATCGCTTCCAAGTTCGGCACGAATCATTTTCATAGCTTCCGACATCGACGGCGCAACAAATTTTTTTACTTTCATTCAATATCCACCATCCCAACGCTTTGGACTTCCACACTCATCTCCAGCTCATTATAGGATAAAACAGGCAAGTTCGGAAAATATCGTTCCGTCAATTGCCGAACATACATGCGGACGGCCGGAGAGCATAGCAAAATTGGTGTTTGGTTTGCAAATACATGCTGCTCAAGCTGTGCGGCAATCGCTTCGATAATCGCTTGAGACAGCCCTGGGTCAAGCGACAAATAACTGCCCTGCTCCGTCTGCTGAACCGCTTCGGCAACCGTTTTTTCCACCTTTCCAGATAGAGTAATGACTTTTAACGGCTCTCCCGGAAGCGCATACTGGCTTGTAATTTGCCGTGCCAGCGCCTGCCGCACGTACTCCGCCAATATATCGGTATCGGTTGTCATGCGGGCAAAGTCGGCCAGCGCCTCAAAAATAAGCGGCAGATTGCGGATCGATACTTTTTCTTTTAACAGTTTGACGAGCACTTTTTGCACTTCCCCGATGGAAAGCGGGTTTGGCGTCACTTCTTCCACCAATACCGGATACGATTCCTTTAAATGGTCGATAAGCTGTTTCGTTTCTTGGCGTCCTAGCAATTCATGCGCATGAGTTTTCAATACTTCCGTAATATGGGTAGATACAACCGATGGCGGGTCGACGACCGTATACCCTAGCATTTCCGCTCTCTCTTTCATCTGCTCGGAAATCCATTTCGCAGGAAGACCAAATGCCGGTTCCACCGTGTCGATCCCTTCTACCGAATCATCTTCGATTCCCGGGCTCATTGCTAAATAATGATCCAAGAGCAGTTCGCCGCGCGCTACTTCATCCCCTTTAATTTTCAGCCGGTACTCATTCGGCTGAAGCTGAATATTGTCGCGGATGCGGACAACCGGAATCACCAGCCCGAGCTCGAGCGCCAGCTGACGGCGGATCATGACAATGCGGTCGAGCAAATCGCCGCCTTGCTTGGCGTCGGCAAGCGGAATAAGCGCATAACCAAATTCAAATTCGATCGGATCGACATGAAGCAGACTAATGACGCTTTCCGGACTTTTTAATTCATCCATTTCTGTTTCTTCTGCTTCGTCTTGCATAGCGGCTGTTTCAGGACGGGACGCCTGCTGCAAAAAACGGTATCCGCCAAACGCAAGCAAGCCCGCGATCGGAATCGTCAGCACATCACTAATCGGCGTAAACAGCCCTAGCAAGAAAATCGTTCCCGCTGTGACATATAACATTTTCGGAAAAGCAAATAGCTGTTTCATAATGTCGCCGCCAAGGTTGCTGTCAGACGCCGCTCTTGTCACGACAATACCGGTGGCAGTCGAAATTAACAAAGCTGGAATTTGGCTGACGATACCATCGCCAACCGTTAATAGCGTGTAGCGCTGCGCCGCTTCGGAAATATCAAGCCCTTGCTGGACGGTGCCGATGACCATGCCAAAAAGCAAGTTAATCACGACAATGATTAATCCAGCGATCGCATCGCCTTTGACGAATTTGCTTGCCCCATCCATCGCTCCATAAAAATCTGCTTCCCGTGCCACTTTTTCTCGGCGTTGCCGCGCCTCTTGTTCGGAAATCATCCCGGCGTTTAAATCCGCATCAATGCTCATCTGTTTTCCCGGCATCGCATCAAGTGTAAAGCGGGCCGCCACTTCTGATACACGTTCCGCTCCTTTCGTGATCACGACAAACTGGATGATGATTAAAATTAAAAATACAACGAGGCCGACGACGACATTTCCCCCGACGACAAATGTTCCAAATGTTTCCACTACACCACCCGCTTCCCCTTTGCTTAAAATCGAGCGGGTGGTGGAAACGTTCAGTCCTAAGCGAAATAGTGTGAGCAACAGCAAAAGCGAAGGGAAAATGGAAAATTGCAGCGGCTCTTTCATATTCATCGACGTAAGGAGAACTAACAGCGCAAGCGAAATATTGATGATGATCAATACGCTTAACAGCCATGTCGGCAGCGGAATAATCAGCATCGCTACAATTAAAACGACCATCAATAATACGGACAAATCTTTTGCTTGCATACATGTTCTCTCCTTACTGCTAAACTTTTCGTTTCAAGCGGTACACGTACGCTAAAATTTCCGCTACCGCTTTGAAAAATTCTTCTGGAATCATGTCGCCAATTTCCGTTTGCCGGTACAACGCCTGAGCAAGCGGACGATTTTCTATGGTCACGACATCATGCTCTTTTGCTAGTTGTTTGATTTTTAGCGCCACATAATCCGCCCCTTTCGCTACGACTATCGGCGCCTCCATTTTTCCGTCTTCATACTTCAGCGCGACAGCGTAATGCGTCGGGTTGGTGATGACTACATCGGCTTTCGGCACTTCCTGCATCATTCTTTTCATCGCCATTTCCCGCTGTTTTTGCTTAATTTTTGATTTAATTAGCGGGTCTCCTTCTGTCTTTTTGTATTCATCTTTAATATCTTGTTTGGACATGCGAATATTTTTCTCAAAGTCAAAACGTTGGTACAAGTAATCGAAAATAGCGAGAAATAGCAGCGCCACAGAGGCATAAAGCCCCATTTTTACCGTTAAACTAGCTAACGAGCTTAATGTCGTGCTCAAAGATTTCGTTGTCAGCGACAAAATATGGTCAAGCTGAAACCATAGCAAGGCGAATGTCACCAATCCAACAACGCCAATTTTTAAAAGCGATTTTAACAGCTCCACCACCGCGCGCAGCGATACAATCCGCTTTAGTCCTTGAATCGGGTTCAGCCTATTCCAGTTCACTTTTAAAGGCTCCGTCGTTAATAAAAACCCTACTTGCAAAAAATTAGCTAAACAGGCGGCAGCAACCGCTGCGAAAAAAACAGGGGCGATGATCAACGCCGTGTTTTTTAACCAGCTGATAAAAAGAAGATGAACCGAATCGATCGTTAAATCGGTCCGGGTATATTGTTCAAACGATTGAGACATAAAGTGCAGCATGTTGTCTTTATAATACTTTCTGGAAAAGGATAAAACGAGAAATACAACAAGCATGACCAACGCGGTATTGATGTCGGCGCTTTTCGCCACTTGCCCTTTTTTCCGCACTTCCTGCCGTTTTCGCGGTGTCGCTTTTTCCGTTTTTTCTTCAGCAAAAAACTGCAAATCAAGGCGCAATCCGTTCATTTATGTGCCTCCTAGAAGCTGCATCAGCTCGCGCATCGATACAAACATCATATCAAACAAATGGCGGACGGCGATAAACAATGCCGCCATTGTTGCGATGAATAAAATCAATGCCACAACGATTTTTACCGGAAACCCGACGACGAAAATATTCAGCTGCGGCACGGTGCGGGCAACGATGCCGAGCGCGACATCGACTAAAAATAAACAGCCGACGAGCGGAACAGACATTTGAAAAGCGATGGCAAACATCGTGCCAAATGATTTAACGATGTATTGAACCGCATGGCCGTCTGCAAACCGCGGCCACTGATCGAGCGGAATAAATTGATAACTGTAAAAGATGCCATCGAGCAGAAGATGATGTCCGTTGACGGAAAGCAATAACAGTAAGGCAAACATATGCAAATATTGCCCCATCAGCGGACTTTGTGCTCCTGTCTGCGGGTCGATGACATTGGCAATCGCAAATCCCATTTGAAAATCAATCAATCCGCCGACAATTTGAATTGCCGCCATCATCATATAAGCAAACAAGCCAATCCCGAGACCAACGAGTACTTCTTTTAGCACTAACAATACATACATCTCGTCTATAGCGACCGTTGGCTGTGAAATGGCAAAAAACATGATCCAGCTAAGGAAAAACGATAGTCCAATTTTATGTACGTTCGGAATCGTTCGGTACGAAAACAGCGGCAAGGTAGCAAAAAAGGAAGCAACGCGCGCAAACACCAGCAAAAACGCCGGAAAATGCAACAGTAACTTTTCCATCGTGCATCAGCCTATAAATTGTGTTAAATTGTTTAAAATATCGTGAGCGTAAGACACCATTTTTGATAGCATCCACGGCCCGAAAAAAACAAGCCCAACAAGGACAGCGACAATTTTCGGAACAAAAGCCAGCGTCTGCTCCTGAATTTGTGTCGTTGCCTGAAAAATGCTGATAAGCAGCCCAACCGCCAATGATAATAAAAGCAGCGGTCCGCAGACAATTAAAATCATATACACTCCTTGTTCAGCAAGCCGAATCACAAAATCGGCGCTCATCATTGCCACCTACTTTACTGAAAGCTTTCTAACAGGGATTTCACAACTAAATACCAGCCATCCACAAGCACAAACAATAAAATTTTAAACGGCAGCGATATCATGACAGGAGGGAGCATCATCATCCCCATTGACATTAGGACGCTAGCGACAATCATATCAATGACAAGAAACGGAATAAAAATCATAAATCCCATTTGAAATGCCGTTTTCAATTCGCTGATTGCAAACGCTGGAACAAGTGTAGTCAGCGGAATATCTTGCACCGTTTTCGGCTTTTTCGCGCCGCTATACGATAAAAACAACGCCAAATCTTTCTGCCGGGTATGCTTGCTCATAAACTCCTTAATCGGCACAGACGCTCGTTCATACGCCTGTTCTAAATTAATCTTTTCAGAAAATAACGGCTGCAGTGCTTGATCGTTGATTTCTTTAAACGTCGGCGCCATGATAAAAAACGTTAAAAACAGCGCTAAGCCAACGAGCACTTGATTAGGCGGCATCTGCTGCGTTCCAAGCGCTGTGCGGACAAATGACAATACGATGACAATGCGTGTAAAGCATGTCACCATAATTAAAATGCCGGGAGCGATCGACAGCACCGTTAACAGCAGCAACAGTTTGATCGACATAGAAACATTTTCCGGCGCAACTTGATTAAACATGTGGACAAACTCATTCATCAGATGCCGTTCCTTTCTGTTTCATCTGCTTCAATAATTCGTTCCGCTTTACAGACAGCTCCTGTATTTCTCGTAAAAACATGGTGCGAAACGCAGCGTGCGGTTGGCTTGGCTGCTTTTGTTTGTCCGCTAAATAATTGCGCAGCCGTGCTCCCCATTTGCTCGGTTCGAGCATTTGCTCGAGCCGCTCGTTATGCAGCGCTAAAATTTCTTTCATTTCACTCTCATCAGCAATCTCGCACAGCAACTGAATCGATTCGCCGACGCCAATAACAAGGATGCGGTTTCCGACTTTGATGAGCTGGACAGAGCGGTTCGCGCCGACGCTTGTCCCGCCAAGATGCTCAATCACTCCCTTTTTTCCGGGAAGCAGCTGGCTGCGGCGGTAAAGAAATTTTAACAGCCCGTAAATTAAGGAAATTACCAACAGCGTCGCTCCGATTAAGCGGACGACGTCCCAAGCGGAAAAAGGCGATGGTTGTGCTTGTTCAGCCGGCACCGCTTCACTTTTCGGCGAATTTGTTGGTTGTTCGCATAAGCTAGGACGCTGCAGACATTCTTTTACTGTCGGCGACTGTTGTGCAAAAGCATGAAAGCCTGTTTGCGTAGCGGCCGCGATGATAAGACATAAACATAAGAAAATGACCCGTGACGGAAACAAATGAATTCCACCTCTTACATTCACCCGAGTGTTTTATTGATTGCTTCGATGACGCGGTCGGCCTGGAACGGCTTGACGACAAAATCTTTCGCCCCTGCTTGAATCGCGTCAATAACCATCGCCTGCTGCCCCATTGCCGAGCACATAATTACTTTCGCATTGCTGTCAATTTTTTTAATCTCCCTTAACGCGGTAATGCCATCCATCTCCGGCATCGTAATATCCATCGTAACAATATCCGGACGGGTTTCCTTATATTTTTCAATCGCCTGGCGTCCGTCCGCCGCTTCTGCTACTACTTCGTGTCCATTTTTCGTTAAAATGTCTTTAATCATCATTCTCATAAATGCTGCGTCATCTACCACTAATATTCTTGCCATTGCCTACAAACCTCCTAAATGACTATTTTAATCTTTTTAAACGATCGCTTTGGCTAATAATATCGGTCACGCGCACACCAAAATTTTCGTCAATTACGACCACTTCTCCTTTAGCGATCAACTTATTATTGACCAATATATCGACAGGTTCCCCGGCCAGTTTATCCAATTCAATAATCGATCCGGTCGATAAATTTAGAATTTCCTGGACGGAGCGCTTCGTCCGCCCTAATTCGACCGTTACTTGAAGCGGAACATCGAGAAGAAGCGATAAGTTTTTCACCTCTGCTTCCGCTGGCGGGGAAGGTTCAAATTCGGCAAAATCGGCCGTCTGAATGTTCCGCTCCATTGCTCTCCCGCTTCCGGCAAAACGGCTCGAATGCGGTGCAATAGACCGTTCAACATCATGATTGGAATAGGAAGCTGCTGCACCGGCTGCATAATTTGCCGAAGGGGCTGGCTGCGTTCCGCTTGCCTCTGCTGTTTCCCATTGCGGCACTTTTTCTTCCCGCGCGTCATCTTTTTGCCCTGCATATAAGGCGCTCTCGGAAGGCTCTTCTTCATGGCCGGCAGGCTGAAGAAGCTGTTGGACAATCTCTTTTGCGAAATCGACAGGCAATAGCTGCATAATGCTTGAATCTATTAAACTGCCAATTTTTAAGCGAAACGAAACTTTAATCAATATCTCTTCATCCGGTAAATACTCGAGCCCTTCCCCTTCCTTTATGTCCAACAAATGAATGGTCGGGGGAGAAATATCGACGCGTTTTCCAAAAACTGTCGACATCGATGTTGCTGCCGAACCCATCATTTGGTTCATCGCTTCCTGCACCGCGCTTAACTGAATTTCTCCTAAAGAATCGCCTGTGCTTTTCCCGTCCCCGCCTAGCATTAAATCGGCAATAATCGCCGCATCATCTTGTTTAATAACAAGCAAATTCGTTCCTAAAAATCCCTCTGTATAATTTACTTGAATCGCTACATACGGCAGCGGAAATTCATTGGCCACATTTTTTCGTTCAATGATGGAAACGCTTGGCGTCGTAATCTCTACCTTTTGATTTAACAACATCGACAGCGCTGTTGCCGAACTTCCAAATGAAATGTTGCCAATCTCCCCGAGCGCATCTTGTTCTAATGGGGACAATATGTCCTCTAATGCTGGAATATTATCGTTTCCGCCTACTCCGCGCAGCAGCGCATCGATTTCATCTTGCGATAGCATGCCGTCATTCATCATCGTCATTTTCGTCCCCCTTAACCATACCTAAAATTTGAACCGCCAGCTTTTTATTTCTCTTTCCCGGCTGCCCAATAAATTTTGGAATATTGCCGACTTTCACTAAAAGCGGCTGGTGAATCGACTGCTCGAGTTCAATGACATCGCCGACTTCAAGCTGCAAAAATTCTTCAATCGTAATCGCTGCCGTGCCAAGTTCAGCAATAATCGGCAGCTTCGCCAAACGAATCCGCTCCTCGAGCGCTTTTTCTTCCTCCGGAGAACTTTCTTTTTTTTGCGTTTGCATCCAATAATGAACCGATAGTCTTGGCATAATCGGTTCGAGCACGACGTGCGGTATGCAAATATTCATCATCCCGCTCGTTTCGCCGATTTGTGTGTTTAGCGAAATGACGACCACCGTATCATTCGGTGATATCATTTGTAAAAACTGCGGGTTTACTTCGAAATCGGCTAAAACGGGATCGATGTCGGCCACCGATTCCCAGGCATCGCGCAAATTGACAAACGCTTTATCGAACAAATTGGACATGATCCGCGTTTCAATTTCCGTCAAATTATCTACTTTATTTATGCTTGTTCCTCTGCCGCCCATCACGCGGTCAAGCATGGCATACGCGATATTTGGATTGACTTCCATCAAGATATGCCCGTCTAGCGGCGGAACTTCAAAAACGTTGATGATCGTCATTTTCGGAATGGAGCGGATAAACTCCTCATACGGAATTTGATCGGCCGATGCCACTGATATTTGCACATATGTCCGCAGTTGCGCAGAGAAAAATGTCGTTAATAATCTAGCAAAATTTTCGTGAATGCGCGTTAAACTGCGAATTTGGTCTTTCGAAAAACGAAGCGCCCGCTTAAAATCATAGACTTTGACACGTCTGCCTTCTTCTTCTTTTTTTAATTCTTCCGCGCTCATTTCCCCGGTGGACAGCGCCGCCAAAAGCGCGTCTATTTCGCTCTGTGACAATACTTCCCCATTCGTCATTATGGTCGTTCCCCCTTTGCGGTACAGGCTATTGGAGGATAAAGGAGGTAATATATACTTGCTCCACTTTTCCTTCTTGCATGACTTGGTTAATTTGCTGCTTCAGCTTTTCCTCTAACGCGATCATTCCTTTTTTTCCTTTAAAGTTTTCCGCCTTCATTTCCGCAAGCTCTTCGATAATAATGTTTTTAATTTGAAAATCGCGTTTTTCTGCTTCTTCCTTGCTATCTTTGCTGTCGGTTTGAATTTTAAAAGAAACTTTTACATAGCTCCCGTCTGCTAGGTTGGTTGTAATTTCTGGGATATCGATCGAACTTTCGACAATTTCATCCACACTTGGCGCTCCTGTTTCTTTTTGACCGGTCAGTTTCATCACTGCAATTAGCGCTACTGTACCGATGAGAGCAATCACCACAAGGATAGTGACCATCGTTTTGATTAATTTATTGCTTTTCACTTTCGGATCCTCCTAAATCTCGCGGTAAACGCAACACCGCGGCTTGCCGATAAAAATCACTGACTAAATCAACAACCTCCTGTACGGATTCGCGGACAACAAATCTTTTTCCATTCGTTAGTGTGATCGTCGTATCCGGAAATGCCTCAACTTGTTCAATATAAATCGCGTTGAGCACAAACTTTTTGCCATTCAGCCTAGTCAGTGCAATCATGTATGTATTTAGGGTACTAGATGGCGGCTAGTACCCTCCCTCCTCCTTCATTATTTCTTCAAATTCACAAGCTCCTGCAAAATTTCATCCGATGTCGTAATAATGCGGGCATTTGCCTGGAAGCCGCGTTGGGCGACAATCATTTCCGTAAATTCTTCAGAAAGGTCGACGTTGGACATTTCCAAAGTACCGGAAACGATGGTGCCAGTTCCATTAGCTCCAGGAGCACCTGTAGTTGGTGCACCAGAGTTAGCAGTTTCCCTGAAAAGATTGTCTCCTGCTTTTTCTAGTCCATCGTTATTGTTAAATTTCGCTAATTGGATTGGCGAATTCGTTGCAGGCTGTAAATTTCCGGTTGCATCTACATAGTTGACGGTTCCATCAGAGCCAATACTAAAACTTTTCGCAGTTAAAGGAATTTGAATTCGTTTATTACCGTTACCTAGCAAATAACGCCCATCTGCACTTACGATATAACCTTGAGAATCAAGATAGAAATTCCCAGCTCTTGTATATAATCGATTGTTACCATTTGCATCTCCCAAGATGAAAAACCCGTCTCCAGAAATGGCTAAATCCAATGCACGTCCTGTCGTTTGCAAGCTTCCTTGTGTATGAACTGTATCAATCGCTGCCAGTTGCGATCCTAGACCAACTTGTTTCGGGTTTACGCCGCCACGATTTCCGTTTGGATCTGGACCACTTGCCCCTGCAATTTGTTGACTCACTAAATCTTTAAAAATCGTTCTTCCCTTTTTAAATCCATATGTATTGACATTTGCGATGTTGTTGCCAATGACATCTAATTTCGTTTGGAAATTTCTCATGGCGCCAATTCCCGAATACATCGAACGAAGCATCGCAATCCTCTCCCTTTCGTTTATTTTTTAGATTCCACTTTCACTACAGCATTTGCTTCAATCGTCGTACCATTATCAAGCTCTAGAAAAATTTGCTGATCTTTTTGCGACACCGATTTCACCATTCCACTGTTAAGGTTTTCCCCGTCTTGCCAATAGACGTTTTTGCCGATCCACTCGCTGTAGCGAAGAAGCGCGTCATGCCGCGTCGTTTGCATCCATTGTTCCAACATGCTCGAAATATTGATCATCTGCTCTAACGAAGAAAATGTCGCCATTTGCGCAATAAAGTCTTTATCTTCCATCGGGTTTAGCGGATCTTGATTTTGCAATTGGACAAGCAATATTTTTAAAAAGTCATCTTTTCCTAATATTTGATTTCCTGTTTTCCGCTCCGGCGGCTTGTAGCTGCTAAGCAGCAAGCTAGCATCAATGCCATTTGTCGTCATTTTTCTCCCCCTATGCTTCCGCATCCAACATTTCCACGGTGAAATGGGAAAGCGGCTGTTTTTTCGGTTTCTCTTCTTTTCGCTGCTGTTGTTGTTTTTGTCCTTGTTCCTGCTCTCCTTGATAAAATCTAGGCGTATAGTGGTGTTCCGTCCATACATTCCATTTCTCGACCGCTATATGCTGGGTGTCCAATATTTGATAGAGTTGCGGCAAATTGGCATCCAGCAGCGCTTTGGCGGAATCGGTCGATACGATCAGCTTGGCGGTCAATCCTCCTTGTTCCCGTACCATCTTTACCGTCAATGTTCCTAAATGCTCCGGATAAAGGCGAATGACGAGCTGCGCATTTCCATTTTGAAAGCGGGTAAAGCGGCCTGACTGAAACACATTCGCCAGTCGCTGAAGAAACGATTCGCTTGCCTTTTGTTCCGGCAGCGTTTGCTCCACTGTGATCACAGGGATATTCTCTTGCGGCGCCACCATCGTTCCGTTCAGTGGCAGCATCGGAAACAATTGTGTAAAGTTTTTTCTTTCTACATTGCCGGCAACCGTTATTGAAGAAGAAATATCATTAGATGAAAAGGAAAACGGATGCTGCGACAGCGGTCTTTCTAGTTTTCTGCTGTGATAGGAGACTCCTTCCCCTTTCTTTTCCTGTTCCAAAAATGTTTTCAGCCATTCTTGCCAAACTGCTTGTACATCTTTCTTTCCTTCACTTTCCTCCATGATGCCGTTTTGCAATAATGATATGGTCGATGGCCTGAAAGTGTACGCGTACGATTCTTCTTCCATTATGCCGTTTTGCAATAATGGCTGGAACAAATCTTTATCCAATGCTAGTTCATCCGTTATGATGCTGCGGATTTGTTTCATTAGCGCGTTTGGATCCGTGCTGTTATTGATTTGCTGAATGAATGATGCAATCATTTCCTTATTTCTGATATGATGATTTGCATCGCTAGGAAAAGACGGGAAAAAGTCCGCTTCCTTGGCCTCTAGCATGCCGTTAAGCAGAAAAAGAAGATATGCTGTCCATTCTTCCATCTCGCTTTGGCGTACTGCACCTTTTTCTCCTTCAGCCGATGAAAGAGAATGTTTCCCTGACAGAGCTGCGTTTTCTGCTTTATCTTTTGCATCCGCTTTGGCTATGGCAAGCAGCTGCTGAAACGGGCTCCATTCCCCTTCTTTTCCCGCCAGTTTCGCAGCGGGTTTTTCCGCTGATCCTGCCATCGATTGTCCTAACGGTGGATAGTTGGCTGCAACTTTCACCGGGCCGCCCCCTCTGCTAGTTGATTTTCTTCTGCACGTCTTGCCAACATGGACGTATATTTGGCTGCCTGATCAGGCGGCATTTTTTCTAAAATCGCCGCCGCTTTGTCGCTATCCAATGCTGATAAAATCGTGAACACATCGCTTTCCGACATCGTAGTCAAAATCGCTGCGGCGTTTTTCTCTGACATGGTGTTATATATATTTGCAACGTCTTCCACTGTGACCGTTTCATCTTCCGCCGCTGTCTCTTCCGCAAATGGCTTTGACTGTTGTAAATATTCCAGTTCCTGCTTCAATTGATCCACTTCTTGCTGTTTCGCCGACAATTGATTTTCTAGGCTGCGGATTTGTTTCTTCTGTTTGGCGATCATTTCGTTTTGCTTCTCAATCGTCGCTCCTAATTTCTTTTGCATTTTTTGTACATCGATATATTGCGAGATAATCGGGATGTTGTTAGTGTATGTTTTTACCGCATCTATCACATTTACCCCGGCAACCGTCATGATGATAACGGTTAACGTGATCGCAAACAATGCTGGGATGACAATGATGAGTAAAAACCATTGAAGTCTGCTCTCTTTCTCTATCTCTTGGTTTCTTTCCATCTTCATGAATCTCCCCGATATACAAAGCGTTGAACAGAAATTTCGTCCATCCATTTGCTGTCTTGCATCTTTTCCGCGTGCTGAACGGCCTGTATATATTTTTCTTTCATTTTTTCGTACTTTTTTACTTCCATATTCAGCTCGGTCAGTTTTATTTGTTTGCGCTGCATTTGTTCCCTAGCCTGCATCACTAAAATTTGATAATGATGAATCGTTCGCTCTAGACTGGCGATATACTGTTGAAAATGGCGGATGTCTTGAACGGACAGCCCTAATTGAAGTTTTTGCTTATGCATGTCTTCGTGTTCCTCTTTTTGTTTCAGCAAGCGATATAATTTTTCCGCCGCTTCCTCAAAGCGACGCACTGCTTCATTGTATTCTCTCATCGCCAAATTTTTTTCGTTTTCTTTCATCGTCAGTACTTTTTGCAGCTTAAACGCATATTCCATGTTCTTCACCCTGTTTGCACGAGATGAAGCAGCATTTCAATACTTTCATCCCTCGTCATTTTTTCATGCACATCTTGTTTGCAAAACGACATAATTTTCGGGTAAAACCGAATCGCCTCATCAATTTCTTTTGAAGATCCGCGCTTGTACGCCCCTATATTGATTAAGTCCTCCGAATCTATATAAGTAGACAGAAGCTGACGCAGTTTGTCTGCCGCTTGCCGGTGTTCCGGAGTAACAATATGGTTCATCACGCGGCTTACGCTTTTTAATACGTTAATCGCCGGGTACTGCCCTTTATTGGCTAAGTGGCGCTCGAGGACGAAATGACCGTCCAAAATGCCGCGGACCGTATCGGCGATCGGTTCATTCATATCGTCACCGTCGACAAGCACCGTATAAAAAGCGGTGATCGTGCCGTACGCGTTTGTCCCTGTACGCTCTAACAGTTTGGGCAAAACCGCAAACACGGACGGCGTATAGCCTTTTGTTGTCGGCGGCTCGCCGATCGCCAGCCCGATTTCCCTCTGTGCCATCGCCACGCGCGTCACCGAATCCATCATAAACATGACATCCATTCCTTGGTCGCGGAAATATTCGGCGATCGCGGTGGCAGTATACGCTCCTTTTACGCGCATCAGCGCGGGCTGATCAGAGGTGGCGACAACGACAATCGAGCGCGCTAATCCTTCCGGACCAAGGTCGCGTTCAAGAAATTCACGTACTTCACGCCCGCGTTCGCCAATTAACGCGATCACATTTATATCGGCGTTCGTATGGCGGGCGATCATCCCCATCAGCGTGCTTTTGCCGACGCCGGAGCCGGCAAAAATGCCAACGCGCTGTCCTTTGCCGACGGCAAGCAAGCTGTCAATGAGACGCACTCCTACTTCAATCGGTTCCGCGATCGGCGGCCTTGTGAGCGGATTGGGTGGATTGCGTTCGATGGAAATCGGCCGCAATCCTTGCGGCAATGGGCTGCCGTCAAGAGGGAGCCCAAGCGGGCCAAGCACTTGGCCTATTAACGAAGAGCCGACGTACACCTGCAGCGGCTTCCCTGTTGCTTCCACCATACATCCCGGCGAAATATGCTGAATGGTCGAAAACGGCATGAGCAATACATGCTGCTCTTTAAACCCGACTACTTCTGCCGCGATTTTTTGTCTGCCGCTGCCGACGTGAATATAACAGAGGTCGCCAACCGAACTTTCCGGTCCTTTTGCTTCAATCATTAAGCCGATGACGCGCGACACTTTGCCAAACCGTTTATACGAATCGAGCTTGTCAATCTCATCAAGGACAGCTTGCCAGTTCAGTGGACATTCCCTCCTTTATCCGCTCGAACAGCTTCTCTTTTATTTGCGCAAGCTGTGTATCGACGCTCGCATCGATGCGCCCGAACGGCGTTTCGATAAGACAGCCATACTCTTCGAGCTCATCGTCTGGATGGATAAATAAATCAACTTCATGAGGAAATAGCGATTCTAACTCTTCTTTTTGCCTTGCCACTATTTCATAGGAAAGCGGATGGACGTAAATCGTCACTTCCGTTTGCTCGCGAACTTCTTTGAGCACCCGTTTTACAAGCGAGAAAAAATAATTTTGATCTTTTCCTAACGCCTCACCGATAATGCGCTCCGCCACTTTCATGCCAATGCGGAGAATCGTTTCCGCCGATGCGTTGATTTGTTCGTAAAATTGGACGTTCGCCAATTCGGTAATATGACGGGCTTTTGCGATCAGCTCGTCATAGTGCTCTAGCGCTTCTTGACGGCCTTTTTCGAATCCGGCTTGGTATCCTTCCTCCCGCGCTAATTGAACAAGCTGCTCCTTTTCGATGTGCCACTCCTCTTTTTCTTTCAGCACTTGCTGATGCATCGCTTCATAATATTGCTCTGCTTCCTGCCTGATTTGCGCTGCTTCCTGTTTCACTTGTTCCATGACCGTTTCGTAGTCTTCTTGCTGTTTTGTCGTTTCATACGGCGGTTCATGAAAAATGTGCTTAATTTCAATCGTTTTTTTACCAACGCGATTTTTTAGTGACAGTGCTTTAATGACGTTAGACAATGATATCATCCCCTCCCCCGCGGGCAATGACAATCTCTCCTGCTTCTTCGAGACGGCGAATTACAGCGACAATCCGTGACTGAGCTTCTTCGACATCTCGCAGACGGACAGGTCCCATATACTGCATTTCTTCCTTAAACGTTTCGGCCATGCGCGTCGACATATTGCGGAACACAACTTCTTTTACTTCGTCACTCGCTACTTTCAGCGCCAACATTAAATCATTGTTGTCCACTTCGCGAATGACGCGCTGGATCGCGCGATTATCAAGAGTGACAATATCTTCGAAGACAAACATCCGCTTTTTAATTTCCTCGGCCAGTTCCGGATCTTGAATTTCCAGAGCGTCGAGAATCGTTCGCTCCGTGCTGCGGTCGACTTGATTCAATACTTCAACGACTGCTCCGATGCCGCCCGCCTGCGTATAGTCTTGCACTACTGTTGTCGATAGCCGTCGTTCTAAAATTTGTTCCACTTCGTTAATAATGTCTGGCGAGGTGCTATCCATTATAGCGATGCGCCGCGCCACATCAGCCTGCATTTCTTGCGGCAGAGCGGACAAAATCTGTCCGGCCTGCGCAGGTTCCAGATACGAAAGAATAAGCGCAATAGTTTGCGGGTGTTCGTTTTGAATAAAGTTTAATATTTGCATCGGGTCAGCTTTGCGCGCAAAATCGAACGGTCGCACCATCAAAGCGGATGTGAGCCGGTTGATGATGTTCATCGCTTTCTCCGGACCGAGCGCCTTTTCTAACACTTCCTTCGCATAAGCAATTCCGCCTTGGGCAATATAATTTTGTGCCAGTGCAATTTGATGAAATTCCTCTAGCACTTCTTCTTTCTCATCCGTCGTTACTTGACGAACATTGGAAATTTCCAATGTTAGTTTCTCAATTTCTTCTTCCGATAAATGTTTATAAACGGAGGCGGAAACATCGGGGCCAAGGGAAATGAGCAGAATGGCTGCTTTTTGTCTGCCCGTCAGCCCCCCTTTTTTGTCATGCTTTGCCATTTGCCGTTCCTCCTACTCTTCCGATAACCACGTTCTTAGCAGTTTTGCAAATTCATCCGGCTTTTCTTTGGCGAGTCGTTCTAACTGTTTGCGGCGCATCGTTGCTTCCGTCTCATGCTCTTCATGAATGTCCGGAATTTGCTGCACAACCGGCTGCTCGAACATTTCTTCTTCCTCTTCCTCGTCTTCCCGGCGCTGGCGCCACAATAAAACGGCCAGAACAATAAGCAGAACAAGCGCTGCGCCACCAGCAATATAGACCCACATAGGGATCGTCTGTTTTGGTTCGGCAAACATTGTTTTTCCGTTGAATTTTTGCACTGAAACAACGACGCGGTTATTAATATCTTGATCGGTTAATGTCTGTCCATCTTCTTTATCAATCGACGTTCTCACAATCGTTCCTAATATTTTTTGAATGTCGCTGATCGTCTGCGGCGGCAGCGAGTTCGGATTTTTCGGGTCAGGAGGCTCTACCATCACTTGAATGCCTAGATCGCGAATTTTATAGGGGCTTTCGACAATATGTTTTTTAATTTTATTCACTTCGTTGTTAATCGTCTCTTCCGTCCGCTCATAATCGCCGTTTGTCTCACCTGTACCGGCCTGATAGCTCGGCACCTCGTTTTCGCCTGTACCGGCGGTTCCGCCAGGACGGGCGCCATTGCCGGAATACGTTTCTTTAATACGCTGCACGCTTACGGCAATGCCTTCATTGTTTTTTTCATCGACAGGGGCGACAAGATCTTCTTCCCGCTTTTCTTGAGTAAAGTCGACATCTGCCGTTACCGATACGACGACCTTATCCTGCCCCATCATCGTTCCTAACATTTGCTGGACTTGCCGCTGGATATCGCGTTCAATTTGTTTTTTTATTTCTTGCTGGGCGGCAAATGTTGTACCTGTCGAAAACTTTTCATCATTTTTTAAATCAAAATACTCAAAAAATTGATTCATAATAACGATATTATCTGTAGGAAGATTAGGAACGCTTTTCGCAACAAGATGATACAATGCTTTAATTTGCTGATCGCTAAACTGGTATCCCGGTTTTGTTTTCAATACGATCGAAGCGGATGCTTCCTCTTTATCATCGGAAACAAACAAGCTCGGTTGCGGAAGATTAATCATTACTTTCGCATCTTCCACACCGTCAATGCTTTTCATTAAATTAGCAAGCTCATTTTGCATCGCTTTCAGCTTGACCATGTTAAATTCGTTATCGGTCATGCCAAAGCTGGCATTTTTCCCAAAAAAAGAATAATCAATGACGCCGCTGTTTGGTATTCCTTCTGCCGCTAATTCTACTTTTAGCGAATCGACCAGTTCTTTTGGCACTTTGATCGTCGTGCCGTTATCAGCTATTTCCGATTTAATGCCTCGTTGATCAAGCGTGGCCTTAATCTGCCCTGCCTCCTGCGGCGTTAAATTGCTGTATAGCGGCACAAACTCGGTTCTCGTCGTGAAAAAGACGACCGCGCTGACGGCCGCAATGAAAAGAATAAGGCCGGAAATAGCCATCCATTTTTGTTTTTTTGTTCTTTCTTTCCAAAATAAAGTAAAACGATTGATCCATTCCTTTAATTTATTGCTCATATTATTCCCCCGGTTATGTCACAATCGATGCACTATATTTGCATCCGCATCATTTCTTGATATGCTTCAACCACTTTATTGCGGATTTCTAACGTAAGCTGCAAGGAAATGCTCGCTTTTTGCGAAGCGATCATCACTTGGTGTAAATCGACGTTTTCGCCTTTCACTAACTTTTCGGTCAGCCGGTCTGCCTGCACTTGCTCCTCATTGACTTTATTGAGCGCTTCTTTTAAAAAGGCAGAAAACTGTTTTTGCGCCTCTATCGGCTTTGTCTGCTTAGCAACATTCGCTGTTTGCGAAAACAACGCGCGTTCGATTCCTTGTATCATCTTGTCTATCCCCTTTATGATTATTTGCCAATCTCTAACGCTTTCATTAACATTCCTTTCGATGCATTAAAAACGGTGACGTTCGCTTCATAGGACCTTGTTGCACCGATGAGATCAACCATTTCTTTCAGCGGATCGACATTTGGCAGACGGACATAGCCGTCGCGTCCTGCATCAGGATGGGAAGGGTCGTAAACAAGTTTAAAAGGAGTCGAGTCCTCTATAATTTTTGTTACTTTTACTCCACTTCCTACCGAATCCGAGCGATTCATTGCTGCTTGTAAATATGTAGAAAAACCTTCCTGACGCGGTTCCATTACTACTAGTTTGCGGCGATACGGCTCCCACTCTCCATTGACGAAACGCGCCCGCGTCGTATCTATGTTAGCCATATTGGAAGAAATCACATCCATGCGCAGCCGCTGGGCCGTCAGCGCCGAGGCAGTAATATTTAAACTTTGGAAAATAGACATGGATTATTTTCCTCCCTTAATGACGGTTTTTAACGTTGTCAATTTTCCGTTCAGCCGTTCGATTAACGCATTGTAATAAATTTGATTTTCTGCTAAATCTGACATTTCTTGATCAATATCGACATTGTTTCCATTATGATTGTAAACCAGATTTCCTCTTGTCGCTACGACAAATTTCTCATTCACCGAATGGGAAAATGGCAAATGTTTTGGATTTGTCCGTTTTGCCTCGAGCGAATTCATCGCGCGATCTAGTTCCGCCTTAAACTGAACGTCTTTCGCTTTATAATTTGGCGTGTCTGCATTGGCGATATTGTTGGCAATCACTTTTTCCCGCAATGCCGCATAATCAAGCCCCTGTTCTAACATCCTGATTGTATGTGAAAACAGTGACAAAGGTATCCCCTCTTTTATCCTATTTTTTCGACAAGATATGCTAATATTCATTTTACGAGAATGCAAAAATATTGTATAGCCGGAATATTGTACTATTTTTTATCATAATAATAGAGAAGTTGGCGAATTTTGTTTTTTGCTCGTTCATTATATTAGCAATAAAATGGACCTAAAGGCAGCACATGCCTTTAGGTCCATTTTATTATTAGCTCGATTTCAATTTTTCTAATTCCGTCAAAAATTTATCATTTAAGACTTTAATATAGGTTCCTTTCATACCAAGCGAACGCGATTCAATAACGCCGGCGCTTTCTAGTTTGCGGAGGGCATTGACGATGACCGAGCGGGTAATGCCGACGCGGTCGGCAATTTTGCTTGCGACAAGCAGCCCTTCCGTACCTTCTAATTCTTCAAAAATATGTTCAATCGCTTCTAACTCGCTGTAAGACAAGGAGCTGATCGCCATTTGCACAACCGCTTTGCTGCGTGCTTCTTCTTCAATTTCTTCCGCTTTTTCCCGCAAAATTTCCATTCCGACTACCGTTGCGCCGTACTCCGCCAAAATAAGGTCGTCATCGTTAAATTCGCGATCTAACCGCGATAAAATGAGCGTTCCAAGACGTTCGCCGCCGCCGTTGATTGGCACGATCGTCGTCAAGCCCGTTTTAAATAAGTCACGATTTTCTACTGGAAATGCGGTATATTCGCTATTAATATCGATATTAGGGGATGTTTCCGTAATGTTAAATAAGTTTTTCGTATATTCTTCCGGGAATTGACGCTCTTCGAGCATTCTTTTCATTCGTTCATTTTCAATCGATTGTTTAATGGCAAAGCCAAGCAGCTTGCCGCGGCGGCTGACGACGAATACGTTTGCTTCGATAACTTCGCAGAGCGTTTCCGCCATTTCTTTAAAGTTTACTGGTCGTCCTGCTGCTCTTTGCAGCATTGCGTTAATCTTTCTTGTCTTCTCTAATAAATTCATTGATTAATTCTCCTCCTTTTTATTGTTACAAAATAAATTCACTTAAATCTTTGTTTTTGACAATATTGCCTAACTTTTGCTCAACGTACTGCGGTGTTATCACCACTTTGTCGAGCGTAATATCCGGGGCTTCAAACAATAAATCTTCGAGCAGTTTTTCCATGATCGTGTGCAAGCGTCTTGCCCCGATATTATCGGTCGTCTGATTCACTTCAAAGGCCACTTCAGCAATCTTACGAATAGCATCGTCAGAAAATTCAAGATTTATACCTTCTGTTGCCAAAAGCGCCTTATATTGTTTAATGAGCGCGTTATGAGGCTCTACCAATATCCTTACGAAATCATCCACCGAAAGTTTCGTTAATTCGACGCGAATCGGGAAACGCCCTTGCAGTTCAGGGATTAAATCGGACGGTTTCGCCATATGAAACGCCCCGGCAGCAATAAACAAAATATGATCGGTCTTTACCGGACCGTATTTGGTCATGACCGTCGAACCTTCGACAATCGGTAAAATATCGCGCTGAACCCCTTCCCTTGACACATCGGCGGAAGACGTCGACGGCCCGCTGCGCGCAATTTTATCGATTTCGTCGATAAAAATGATGCCGGATTGTTCGGCGAGGCGGACTGCCTCTTGCGTGACTTCGTCCATATCAATGAGCTTTTGCGCTTCCTCATTCGTCAGCACTTTGCGCGCCTCGCTCACTTTCAGTCTTCTTTTCTTGCGGCGCTTCGGAATGAGGCTGCTGAGCGCATCCTGCATGTTCATCCCCATTTGCTCGACGCCGGCTCCCTGCAGGAAATCAAACAGCATCGGCTGCTGCTCCTCCACTTCGATCGTCACCATTTCATCCTCTAGCTGACCGTTGGCAAGCTGCCAGGCGACTTGTTTCCGTTTTTGTTCAATATGCTCATCTTCATGCCCGTGATTCGTCTCTTGCTGGTACGATTGCCCACCGCCAAATAATAATTCAAGAGGGTTTTTGAGCGTTTGCTTTTGTTTTCCTGGCACTAACAGCTCGACAAGCCGCTTATTGGCCTGCTGTTCGGCGCGGTCTTTCACTTCGTTCAATTTCCGCTCCTTCACGAGCCGCACGGACGTTTCGACAAGGTCGCGCACCATCGATTCGACGTCGCGGCCGACATATCCGACTTCGGTAAACTTCGTTGCTTCCACTTTCACAAACGGCGCCCCGACCAGCTTTGCCAGCCGTCTCGCAATTTCCGTTTTGCCGACCCCTGTCGGACCGATCATCAAAATATTTTTCGGGACTACCTCGTCGCGCAATTTTTCGTCAAGCAAACTGCGGCGGTATCGGTTTCTTAACGCAATCGCCACCGCTTTTTTCGCTTCTTTTTGCCCGACGATGAATTGATCGAGCTTCTCGACAATTTGCCGAGGTGTAAGTGCTTCCGACATCGCTGCCCCTCCTCCCGTTTTACAATTCCTCCACAATAATGTGATCGTTCGTATACACACAAATATTGGCCGCTATTTCTAGCGCCGCTTTGGCAATCTCTTTCGCCGACAATTGATCTCCGGCGTATTGCTTCAACGCACGCCCTGCCGCCAGTGCATAGTTTCCGCCGGAGCCGATCGCTAAAATGCCGTCATCCGGCTCGATGACTTCGCCTGTTCCCGATATGAGCAGTAAATGGCGTTCATCCATGACAATTAACATCGCTTCGAGACGGCGCAACACTTTGTCACTGCGCCACTCTTTCGCCAGCTCCACGGCAGCGCGCGGCAAGTTGCCATTAAACTCTTCCAGCTTTCCTTCAAACATTTCAAACAATGTAAAGGCGTCGGCTACAGATCCGGCAAATCCGGCCAACACTTTTCCTTGAAATAACCGCCGCACTTTTTTGGCCGTATGTTTCATGACCACCGCGTTTCCAAATGTGACTTGACCGTCCCCTGCCATCGCCGCTTTTCCGTTATGGCGGATCGCAAAAATCGTCGTCGCGTGAAACTGTTCCATTCCCTTTCCCTCCTTGCCGGCGGCAAAGTTATGCCCGCGGATGCGTATGTAAATAAATGTGGCGAAGTCTGTCTTTCGTGACATGGGTATACACTTGCGTCGATGAAAGGTGCGCATGTCCGAGCAATTCTTGAACGGTACGCATATCCGCTCCTTCATTTAATAAATGGGTCGCAAACGTATGCCTTAATACGTGCGGGCTAATATGTTGCGTAAGCGCCGCCTTTTTGACGATCTCATCCAAAATATAACGTGCCCCCCGAGGTGTCAACGGATTGCCGCGGGCGTTGACAAACAAATACGCATGATCGGTTTTCGCGTTTTCAAGAAGCTCTCGCCGCCCCTGGCGGATGTAGCGTTCTAACGCCTCTTTCGCAAAACGGCCGAACGGAACATAGCGTTGTTTACTTCCTTTGCCATGGATTAAAATCGTTGACACAGAAAAATCGATGTCGGAAAGCTGAATGTGACAACATTCACTAATGCGAACGCCGGTTGCGTAAAGAAGTTCGAGCAGCGCTTGGTTGCGCTGTCCGATCGCCGTATTTATATCATTGACACGAAAAAGGCATTCTAATTCCTGCGGATATAAAAAATTAGGAATTTTTTGTTCTTTTTTCGGCAGCGCTGCAAGCGCGAACGGATTTTCCTTCACTTTCCGCTCCCGTAGCAAAAACTTATAAAAACTGCGCAGGCTGGAAATTTTCCGCGAAATGGAGCGGCTTGACTGCTTTTGGTTATAGAGTTTCGTTAAATAAAGACGAACATCGCTATATGTTACTTCATGTAAATGCTCGATCCCCTGCTCATGCATAAATTCGAAAAACTGTTCGATATCTTGGCGGTAACACACAATAGTATATTGTGAATAATTTTTTTCGATTTGTAAATATTCTATGAACAATTGTAACGCAATTTTCGAATTTTCCATTTTTCACACCTCACAAGGGCTACTAAATAGTAACATATATTAGTAGCCCTTGCAATCATTTTTTACAAAATTCTGAATTGTGTCCAATGCGCGTTGTGCGTAACGTTCATTGCGCCGTTGCTTATCTTTGATCTTTTCCCCAAGCGGGGCAAATAAACCGAAATTGGCATTCATCGGCTGAAAATGCTTTGGATCTGCCGACGTAATATAATGGGCCATGCTGCCGATAGCCGTTTCCGGTGGAAAGACGACAAGCTCTTGCCCCAATACGAGCCGCGCCGCATTGATGCCGGCGACAAGTCCGGATGCCGCCGATTCGACATACCCTTCGACCCCGGTCATTTGTCCGGCGAAAAATAAATCATCGCGTTCCTTATACTGATACGTCGGCCGCAATAATTTTGGGGAGTTGATAAACGTATTGCGGTGCATGACGCCATAGCGGACGATTTCTGCGTTTTCAAGCCCCGGAATCAGGCGGATTACTTCTTTTTGCGGCCCCCATTTCAAGTGAGTTTGGAAGCCGACGATATTATACAATGTGCCCGCCGCATTGTCCTGACGCAGCTGAACGACCGCGTATGGCCGCTTTCCTGTCCGCGGGTCTTCTAAGCCGACCGGTTTCATCGGACCAAAGAGAAGCGTCTGTTTTCCGCGCTGCGCCATCACTTCAATCGGCATGCATCCTTCAAAATAAATTTCTTTTTCAAATTCTTTTAACGGCACTGTTTCCGCCGAAATAAGCGCTTCGTAAAAGCGGTTGAACTCTTCCTCTGTCATCGGGCAGTTGATGTAGGCGGCTTCCCCTTTATCATAGCGTGATTTCACATACACTTTTTCCATATTAATGCTATCTTTTTCAATAATCGGAGCAGCGGCATCGTAAAAGTACAAATACTCTTCGCCCGTTAGCTCTTTAAGCCGCTCCGACAAAGCTTGCGACGTTAACGGTCCGGTGGCGATAATCGTCGGACCATTTGGAATGTCGGTCACTTCTTCGCGAATGACCGTTACGTTTGGATGGCCTTGCACAAGATTCGTGACGCGCTCGGCAAACTCGTGCCGGTCGACGGCCAAAGCGCTTCCCGCCGGAACAGCGCAGGCATCCGCCGCTTGGATAATGACGGAGTTCAGTCGGCGCATTTCTTCCTTCAATACGCCGACCGCGTTCGTCAACGAATTCGCGCGCAACGAGTTGCTGCAAACTAATTCGGCAAATTTATCGGTATGATGGGCAGGCGTTTGTTTCACCGGCCGCATTTCATAAAGACGGACATGGACGCCCCGGTTGGCAAGCTGCCATGCCGCCTCGCTGCCGGCCAGCCCTGCACCTACCACATTTACTGTTTTTTCGCTCACGATCATATTCCTCCTTATTCGCTTACGATTGCGGTTCTTCTCCGTAGTCGCATGCCGTGCATTGCACTTGCACGCCTTTTTTCAGTTTCTTTTCCACCAATAGTCCGCCACACTTCGGACACGGACGGGCGAGCGGCTTATCCCATGAAACGAAGTCGCATTGCGGAAAGCGGTCGCAGCCGTAAAAAATCCGCTTTTTCTTGCTGCTGCGCTCGACAATATTGCCTTCATGGCATTTCGGACATTTGACGCCAATTTCCTTGACGATCGGCTTTGTATTGCGGCATTCCGGAAAATTCGAGCAGGCGACAAACTTGCCGAAACGGCCCATTTTATATACCATTGGGCTTCCGCACACTTCGCAGTCGATTCCCGCCGGCTCATCTTTAATTTCGACTTCTTTCATTTCCTTTTCCGCGATTTGCAGCCGTTTTTCAAATTCGCGGTAAAATTCGTCGACGACTTTGATCCATTCTACTTTGCCTTCTTCAATTTCATCCAAATTTTTCTCCATCTTTGCCGTAAACTCAACATCAATAATTTCCGGGAAAAACTCTAACATAAGCTCGTGCACGATTTCTCCGAGTTCAGTCGGAACAAAGCGCTTATTTTCCAGAACGACGTAGTTTCGCTTTTGAATCGTATCGAGCGTCGGCGCGTACGTAGACGGCCGGCCGATGCCAAGCTCTTCTAGCGTCTTGACAAGCCTTGCTTCCGTATAGCGCGGCGGCGGCTGAGTAAAATGCTGCTTCGGCTCAATCGTGTTGCTGACTACAGTCTCCCCTTCCTGCAAATCGGGAAGAAGCCGGTCTTGTTCCTCTGTCTGATCGTCCGTTCCTTCTACATATACTTTCATAAATCCCGGAAATTTGACTTTGGAACCGCTGGCGCGAAAGACAACCCCGGCGTTTTCGAGCTCGACGCTCATCGTATCCAATACAGCAGCTGCCATTTGACTGGCGATAAAACGTTCCCAAATCAGCTTGTACAGTCGAAACTGGTCACGCGTTAAATACGGTTTTACCTTTTCCGGATCGCGAAACGCAGATGTCGGGCGGATCGCTTCATGGGCGTCCTGCGCATTCGCGCTTTTCTTTTCTTTTCGTTTTTCTTGTGTGACAAATTCTTTGCCAAATGCTGATTCAATATAAGCTATTGCTTCCTGTTGAGCGCTTTCGGAAATTCTTGTCGAGTCCGTACGCATGTATGTAATCAACCCGACCGTTCCTTCGCTGCCAAGGTCGATTCCCTCATACAGCTGCTGGGCGATCATCATCGTTTTCTTCGTGCGAAAATTCAATTTGCGCGCCGCTTCTTGCTGCAAGGAAGATGTAGTAAACGGCGGAACAGGGTTTCGCTTCCTCTCTTTCTTTGTCACCGTTGTCACAACAAAATGGTTGCCGTTCAGCCGCTCAAAAACAGAAGCAACATCCGCTTCTTTTTTCAAATCGCTCTTTTCCCCATCGACACCGTAAAAAGAAGCGATAAATGTTTCGTTTCCTTTCAAAAATTCCGCTTGAATCGTCCAATATTCTTCTGGCTGAAACTGTTTAATTTCTTTTTCGCGGTCGATAATAAGGCGCAAGGCAACAGACTGAACACGTCCTGCGCTTAATCCTTTCTTGACTTTTTTCCAAAGCAGCGGGCTGATGTTATACCCAACAAGGCGATCTAAAACGCGACGCGCCTGCTGTGCGTCGACAAGATTCATATTGATCGCGCGCGGATGCTGAAACGACTCTTTAATGGCATCCTTTGTAATTTCATGAAAGACAACGCGGCAGTCGGAATGTATGTCAAGATCAAGCATGTTCGCTAAATGCCAGGCGATCGCTTCCCCTTCGCGGTCCGGGTCGGCGGCGAGAAACACTTTTTTCGCTTTTTTTGCCGCTGTTTTTAATTCTTTAATAATCTGGCCTTTTCCGCGAATCGTAATGTATTTTGGCTCATAGCCGTTATTTATATCAACGCCCATTTGGCTTTTTGGCAAATCTCGAACATGTCCCATCGAAGCTTTTACTTTATATTTTTTGCCTAGATATCGCTCAATCGTCTTCGCCTTCGCTGGCGATTCCACGATGACAAGGTAATCTGACATCAACCTTCCTCCCCTAAGAGGTAAATTTAAATCTTCATTATTATTAATGATTCTTATGATATTTGTCAAACGAGATATGAAAAAAATTGTTGTTGATTCGTCTCAAAGGTAAGGGAATTCCGCCGCTATATCGGCCGCACACTGAACTAATTTTGCTCCTTGCTGGATGAGCATGTTCGGTCCTTTCGCTTGCTCTAAAAAAATCGGCCCGGGTACGGCAAAAACTTCTCTCCCTTGCTCCAAGGCAAAGAGAGCGGTGATTAACGAGCCGCTTCTCGCTTTCGCTTGGACAACGACCGTTCCAAGCGATAGTCCGCTAATAATCCGGTTGCGTGATGGAAAATGCCATTTTTGCGGCCGAATATGCGGAGGATGCTCCGCTAAAACGAGATGTTCCTCCATTAATTGCTTTGCTAGTTTTTCATTTTGCCGCGGATATATATGATCCAATCCTCCGCCAATTACAGCGATCGTCTTTCCACCGCTTTCGACCGCCATTTCATGGGCCATCGTATCGATTCCTGCGGCCAGGCCGCTGACAATGACCCAACCATCAGCCGCCAACGGCGGAACTAATTGACGCAGCGATTCGGCCCCCTCTTTTGTCGGCCGCCTTGTGCCAACGATGCTAATCATTTTTAAATTAGACAAAAGCTTCGTATTTCCTTTTGCATACAGCACCCATGGTGGCTCGTATATATGTTTTAACAAAGGAGGATAGTCTAAGTCAAAAATAGTGATGATGTGAATATTTTTGTCCTTATATGTTTTTACCATACTTTCAATCTGAGGGGAATATAAATCTTGGAAAAAGGCGGTGCGCTGCTGCGGGGATAAAGACAGGTATGTTTGCAAAACATCAGGGGATAAGTCGAAGAGGGAGGAAAAGGTTGGATCTATGTCAAATAAACGGCGGATCGTTTTCCATCCCGCACCGCGGCAATGATGCAGATGAATGAGCCGTTCGCGAACAGAATCGTACATCTTATTCTCCTTTCTATCCATGTTTTATATAAAATATCGTCCCGCATGAAAAACAATGCGGGACGATGAATATTTATTAGTGGGTTTTGCATTTTTCGTAAAGTCCGCGTTCTTTTAAGACGGAAATTAGCGTTTCACCGATGACGGCCGGCGTTTCTGCCACTTTAATGCCGCATTCGTTCATTTTCTTAATTTTTTCCGCCGCTGTTCCTTTACCGCCGGAAATGATCGCACCGGCATGTCCCATCCGTTTTCCTGGAGGCGCTGTTTGACCGCCGATAAAGCCGACGACCGGTTTGGTCATGTTCGCTTTTACCCATTCTGCCGCTTCTTCTTCTGCCGTACCGCCGATTTCGCCAATCATGATGACGGCATACGTTTCTTCATCTTCGTTAAACGCTTTTAACACGTCGATAAAGTTCGTGCCGTTGACCGGGTCGCCGCCGATTCCGACCGCTGTCGATTGACCGATGCCTGCCTGCGTTAATTGATGAACCGCTTCGTACGTTAACGTGCCAGAGCGGGAAACGATGCCGACATGACCTTTTTTATGAATGTAGCCAGGCATGATGCCGATTTTGCATTCTTCCGGCGTGATGACGCCTGGGCAGTTAGGGCCGATGAGGCGCGTTTTTTTGCCTTCCATGTAGCGTTTTACTTTTACCATATCCAAAACCGGAATGCCTTCGGTAATACAAACGACAAGGTCTAATTCCGCATCGACTGCTTCCATAATCGCGTCAGCGGCAAACGGGGCTGGAATATAAATAACAGACGCGTTGGCTCCTGTCGCCTTTACCGCTTCTTCAACTGTGTTAAATACAGGAACACCTTCAACTTCCATTCCACCTTTACCAGGCGAAGTGCCGCCGACAATTTTTGTTCCGTACTCAAGCATTTGTTTTGTGTGGAATAGCCCTTGCGAACCTGTAATCCCTTGAACGATGACTTTTGTGTCTTTGTTAACAAAAACGCTCACGTTTCTCCCTCACTTTCTTAACGTACTAGCTCGACAATTTTTTGTGCGCCGTCTGCCATCGAATCAGCAGCGGTAATGTTTAGACCTGATTCTTGCAAAATCTTTTTCCCCAGCTCAACGTTCGTTCCTTCGAGACGGACGACAAGCGGAAGATTGAGACCGACTTGTTTCGTTGCTTCAACAATGCCGCTGGCGATCACGTCGCATTTCATGATGCCGCCAAAAATATTGACAAAAATGCCTTTGACGTTCGGGTCAGAAAGAATGATTTTAAACGCTTCCGTTAC
Source organism: Parageobacillus genomosp. 1 (assembly GCF_000632515.1). Taxonomy (GTDB): domain Bacteria; phylum Bacillota; class Bacilli; order Bacillales; family Anoxybacillaceae; genus Saccharococcus. The sequence goes on along the minus strand of NZ_CM002692.1, from coordinate 923,235 downwards.
TTTTTCCGCGGTCGCGCCGCCGCCGACATCCAAGAAGTTTGCTGGCTCGCCGCCGTAGTATTTGATAATGTCCATCGTCGCCATCGCCAAACCGGCACCGTTGACCATGCAGCCGATATTGCCGTCAAGCGCGATATAGTTTAAATCATATTTCGACGCTTCGACTTCTTTCGGATCTTCTTCATCTAAGTCGCGGTATTCTAAAATATCTTTATGGCGGTACAGTGCGTTCGAATCAAAGTTCAGTTTGGCATCCAACGCCATTACTTTGCCGTCGCCGGTGACAACAAGCGGGTTGATTTCGGCGATCGAGCAGTCTTTGTCAACAAACACTTGGTAAAGCCCCATCATAAATTTGACCGCCTGATTGACAAGCTCTTTTGGAATATTGATGTTAAACGCTAAACGGCGCGCTTGAAACACTTGCAACCCTACGGCCGGGTCGATATATTCTTTAAAAATTTTCTCCGGCGTTTTTGCCGCTACTTCTTCGATTTCGGTTCCGCCTTCTTCCGAACCCATTAAAACAACGCGGGAAGTTGCGCGGTCGACGACTAAGCCGATGTAATATTCTTTTTTAATGTCGCAGCCTTCCTCAATAAGCAAGCGCTTTACTTCTTTCCCTTCCGGACCTGTTTGATGGGTGACAAGCACTTTTCCTAACAGTTCGTTCGCATATGTACGAACTTCATCCAAGCTTTTCGCTACTTTTACCCCTCCGGCTTTTCCGCGTCCGCCGGCATGAATTTGCGCTTTAACGACGCAGACAGGAGTCCCTAATTCTTTTGCCGCTTCTACCGCTTCCTCAACAGTGAATGCTACGCGGCCGTTTGGCACGCTAACGCCGTAGCTTCTGAGGATTTCTTTTGCTTGATATTCATGAATATTCATGCGCCAACCTCCTATGTAAAAACTAAAAAAATTCTAGCGCTTTCATTTTATACTGACACTTTCTATATTGTCCACCTTTTCGACACAAAATTGAAAAATTTAAAAACAGCAAAATCTCCCAATCCCTTGCTGGAAGCAGGTTTATTCCTTTTTTGCCTGCCGGTCTAAACGATAAATAAAAGCAAACAATTCGGCAACAAGGGCATATAAATCTTCGGGAATCATTTCATTGACTTCCAATTCGCTTAATAATTGGACAAGGGACGGATCTTCCTGGATCGGAATGCCGTGCTGTTTGGCCGCGGCAATGATTGCTTCCGCGACGTATCCTTTTCCTTTCGCCACTACCACCGGTGCCTCGTGCACGTTCGCGTCATAGGAAAGAGCTACCACCTGCTTTTTTTCGTTTTTCATATACGGTAATCCACCTCGCTATAGCGCTTGTCAAACGCGGCATCGATAGGCATCAGCGTCTTTTTTGCTGCCGGTGCTTCCACTTTTAAAGCCGACAGCGTATAGCCATGCGCGGCAAGCCGCTCTTTCAGCAGCGGTTGCAAGGCGTTTGCCAGCTCGGGCAAGCGCGGGTCAGGATTGAAAACAGAAATGTGAACGATCCGCTGCTGAACGCGCACGTCGACAACGGTTTCTTTTAAGTGATCAAGAAATAAGCAAAACACAATATGGCAGTAATTAGGATCGATTTTTCCATCTTTTTCTCTTTTTCCTTGCCAATAAATCGTGACATCCGTGTGCTGCTGGCCGAGCTGAAACGGAATTTGTACAAATAGATGCTGGATGGGCCCTTCGATGTCCGATAGCAACTGCTGGCCATTAATATGGTGCAGAAGCGTTTGCAGCTGTTCTTTTAATACCGGATCATTCACATCTTCTAACGCTTGCAAAAGAAGCGACTTTAATGATGAAAACGCCGCCTCATGGAAAGTGTTTGTTTTTAACGCGCGGCGAATTTTCGCTTCATCGCTAAACCCAAGCTTTAGCAACGATTGTTTTAGCAGATGAAACATCGATAACGCAATATCAGTGTCAGCCAACGCCGCAGAAAAAAGCCGCTGTTCCTCATCCGGAAGCAAACCGGCCTGATAAGAGACAAAAGCGGCTTGAAATCGTTCTAGAAACGCTTGTTCATCAAATGGAGCGAATAATAGCTGCAGTTGCTGCTTGACTTGCGCGAAATCTCTTTTTTCCATCGCCGCTTGCAGTTTGGCTAGCTCGTCTGCGGCAATTTCCGACACGGACACCACCCCCAGCCTGTTCAACAATTGCAACGCCGCGTTTGGCTCCTGCTGCTGTAGTGATTGCAGCAATTTGACAAGGCTTTCATAGGCGTGAGCCGGCGTGTGGAACATTTGCTGAATGTAGCGGCGCAGCGCCTCGACCGGCTCCGGCTGGTGCGGCGGCAGTGAAGCGAGGCGGCTTTCAACGTATTGCAACTGCTGAAAAAGCGGCGGATTCGTTTTTACCGCAAGCAGAGAAAAGAAAATATCTTTTGTCAACGGGAGGCGCTGGGCCAACATATATCCCAAAACAGATAACCCCTCTTTTTTATGTTCGAGCGTCTCTACTAACGAAGCGATAGAAATCAGTTCTTCTTTCGTAATCGGTATTTTTTCCGCCAACGCAAAAAGCAAAAGCGGATATAAATCTTTTGGCAGCTTCCATTTTTGCAGCAAATATTGCGCCGCTTCATCGTTTTGGATGGAAGACGGCAGATGGCTCTTCGACTGTTTGGCGATCGGTTTCCAATAAATTTCGCCATTTTCGTTCTTTACTTCAAACAAGTAAGAATCCCCAGCTTGTAACGAAGTTTGCAGGCGCGCGGCAACGAGCTGCTCGCCGACGCGTACAAGCGCTGTTTTTCCTTTCTGTGTCTCTTCTTGTATGCTTTCAATTTTTCCGACAATCACCTGTCCGTGGCGAAAACGGTGATAGGTGGCATCAGGGGCAGGAGAAACGGGTAAAGTTTTGTCGATGCGCTCCATCACTTTTCTGGACCCCCTCGCTTCATTCGTTCGCTTCTTCAAGCACCTCTTTTACCGGCGAAAATGATCGGCGATGCTCTTCAATGGCGCCGTACGCACGAATAGCTTCCAAATGCTGCCGCGTGCCATATCCCATATTTTTGTCAAATCCGTATTGCGGATAACGCTTTGCCAGCTGTTTCATAAAGTGGTCGCGCGTCACTTTGGCAATAATGGAGGCAGCAGCGATCGAAACACTGTTGGCATCACCTTTAATAATGCTTTGCTGCGGAGTCGGGACAGGAAGTGTCATCGCATCAATGAATAAATAGTGCGGCTGCGGAGAAAGCTGCTGTACCGCCTTGACCATCGCTTTCTTTGTCGCTTCATAAATGTTGATTTCATCGATTTCCGCTGCGGTGACAACGCCGATACCGATCGAAACAGCGCATGATTGAATCGCGTGAAACAGCGTTTCCCGCTTTGCTTCCGACAGCTTTTTTGAATCATTTAAGCCGGGAATATAGGCGTCTTTTGGCAAAATAACCGCCGCGGCCACGACCGGACCGGCAAGCGGCCCCCTTCCTGCTTCATCAATGCCGGCAATCCATTCGATTCCTTTCTCATACAATTGCCTCTCATAGCGGGTCATTTCTTCCCATTGCCTTTTTGCTTGTTCTTCCTGTTTTTTTTGTTTCCGCCAGCGTGCCACCAGTTGCTGCACGCTTTTCCGTTCATCTTGCACGATCGCTTCAAGCAACGGGTCATGTTCGTCATCGATTTGCCGCAACAGTGCCTGTATCTCTTTGACCGTATATTGCTCCATACTGCTTCCTCTCTCCTTTTCTATCATTTATATCGGCATCAATGCATAAAAAATAAAGCCCGGGTCAAGCGGGCTTTTATGCAGTTGGAGATTCGAAGCTAATTCTTCCTAGTTTTTCGGTGCGAATGTCATGAAGCACAATTTCCGCTACCTTGTCGTAATCAACCGCTCCGCCGCTCACGAGACAGCCGCGCCGCTTGCCGATCGCATCGAACAATGCCACCATTTCTTCAGGAATATCATCGAGCGAATATCGTTCCTTCAACCGTTCCGGATAATGTTCCTTCAAAAAGTTTAGCGCGTATACCGCCACATCCTGCAAATTTAAAATCGTATCTTTGATCGCACCGGTCGCAGCCAGTTTCAAGCCGACCTCTTCATCCTCAAATTTAGGCCATAAAATTCCCGGCGTATCCAAAAGCTCCATTTCCTTGCCGACTTTAATCCATTGCTGCGCTTTTGTCACTCCCGGCTTATCGCCCGTTTTCGCGATATTTTTGCCGGCAAGCCGATTGATAAGCGTTGATTTCCCCACATTGGGTATGCCGACGATCAACGCGCGCATCGGCCGCGGGTTTTTAATTCCTTTTGCCGCCATTTTCGCAAATTTGTCTTTCAACATTTCCTTTGCTGTCGATACAATTTGCCTAATTCCCGTGCCTGTTTGCGCATCGATCGCCAGCGCACGCAACTGCTGCCGTTCGAAATAGGCAATCCATTGCTCCGTCACCGTCTCATCAGCCATATCCGCTTTATTTAGTAAAACGATGCGCGGCTTGTTGCCGAGAATTTCATGAATCATCGGATTTCTCGATGACAGCGGAATACGGGCATCGAGCAATTCGAACACGATATCGATTAATTTTAATTTTTCTTGTACTTCCCGTTTCGCTTTCGCCATATGGCCGGGAAACCATTGAATCGTCATGTGCATCACCCATTTATCGCGTTATTTCACAATCCGTGCGTCAGACAGCGGCCAATAGACGATGCTGGCCTTGCCAACAATTTTGTCCATTGGGATAAACCCAATATGGCGGCTATCTTTGCTAAAACGGCGGTTATCGCCCATCACAAACAGATGGCCTTCCGGTACTGTCTTCCGGCCGGTAATTTCCTCTAAAGTAAACGGTTCGGTCAATGGACCATCGACCACTTGTTTTTTATATTCTTCTAGGTACGGTTCCTCGTACGGCTTTCCGTTTACATATAGCGTATCGTTTTTGTATTCAATATGGTCGCCGGGCAAGCCGATGACCCGCTTAATATAGTCTTTTCCCTCTTCGGCATGAAAAACAACAATGTCAAAACGATGAGGCGTACCGATTTTATAAGAGAGCTTATTGACAATCATACGGTCGTGATTGTGCAGGGTTGGCATCATTGACTGGCCGTCGACAATAATCGGCGCGAAAATAAAATAACGAATGCCTCCCGCCAGCAACACGGCAATCACGATTGCTTTCATCCATTCCTTCAATTCGCTTTTTTTCGTTTCCATTTTTCTCCCACCTAAACATCTTTTTTTATCTATTATGACATATATACATATGTGAAAAAAGGAGCTTGCCATCAAGCTCCTTTTCCGCAATGAAAACTAACCCGCTATGTCCATTATTGAACCGTTTTTTCTTTAATGCGTGCTGCTTTACCGCGAAGTTGACGCAAGTAGTACAATTTCGCACGGCGTACTTTACCGCGGCGAACAATTTCTAACTTCGCGATTTTCGGCGTATGCACTGGGAACGTGCGCTCTACGCCAACCCCGTAAGACACTTTGCGGACGGTAAATGTTTCGCTGATGCCAGCACCGCGGCGTTTAATTACTACGCCTTCAAACACTTGGATACGTTCACGGTTTCCTTCGACAACTTTCACGTGAACGCGCACCGTATCGCCAGGGCGGAAGTCTGGCAAATCAGTCCGCAATTGTTCTTTCGTGATTTCTTGGATTAAATGATGCATCATTTTCCACTCCTTCCAACAGATGTTCATGACAATGCTTATCCATCATTGCAGCGGAACATCGTTTTCCTGTCTTAAGCGAACTGCTTAAGTCACACAAGGAATATACTAACATAAACTCGCATCGTGTGCAATAGTTACCGTTTCTCTTTTTTCCACTGTTCAAGCCATCGTTTTTGTTTTTCCGTTAACGGATAGTTTTCCAATAAATCAGGGCGGCGCAAAAACGTACGCTTTAGCGATTGTTGCTCCCGCCATTCTTCGATCAGGCGATGATTGCCCGACAAAAGCACATCAGGGACTTTCATGCCGCGGAAATCAGCGGGACGCGTATACTGTGGGTACTCCAAAAGTCCTGAGCTGAACGAATCATGAACAGGGGAAGCTTCGTTGCCAAGCACACCGGGAAGCAAACGAACAACGCTGTCCACGATGACCATCGCTCCTAGTTCTCCGCCTGTTAATACGTAGTCTCCAATGGAAATTTCATCTGTCACTAAATATTCGCGAATGCGCTCATCATAGCCTTCATAATGGCCGCAAATGAGCACCAAATGCTCCTCTTTCGCCAGCTCTTCCGCCTTTTTTTGCGTATAGCGCTCACCTTGCGGGCAAAGCAAAATGATGCGCGGATGCGGGGAATCTTTTGTGACATGATGGACAGCGTCAAAAATCGGCTGCGGCTTTAATACCATTCCCGCTCCGCCGCCATACGGATAATCATCCACTGTTTTATGCTTGTTATCCGCGAAATCGCGAAAATTAATCACATTAAGCGAAACAGCCTTTTTCTCTTGTGCTTTTTTCAAAATCGACTCATTCAACACGCCTGTAAACATATTTGGAAATAACGTTAATATATCGATTCTCATCATTCGAGCAGCCCTTCCATCGGGCGAATGGTAATGGTTTTCGTTTCTACATCGACATTTTTCACAACGTCTTCTATATACGGAATAAGCACTTCTTTTCCGTTATTCCGTTTTACCACCCATACATCGTTGGCGCCCGGAGTTAAAATTTCTTTCACGATTCCGATCGTTTCTCCTTCTTCAGTAACGACCGTACTGCCGATAATTTCATGAAAATAATATTCTCCTTCATCCAGCTCGCCAAGCTGGCTTTCCGGCACCTTTAACATCGCTCCTTTAAACTTCTCGACAAGATTAATGTCGTCATATCCTTCAAAAGAAAGTAAATCAAACGATTTATGGACGCGGTGGCTTTTGACCGTCACCGCAATCGGCTCTTTGGATTGTTCGGTAAAAATATAAAGCGTATTTCCTTTTTTATAGCGCTGCTCTGGAAAATCGGTCCGTGAAATGACGCGCACTTCGCCGCGAATTCCATGCGTGTTGACAATTTTGCCGACGTTAAACCATCTTTCCATCTCATCCATCCCTTCTTAACGAATTTCTTTGACAATACCGTCTTCAATGATAATCGCACGTTTGGACATGACGCTTTCCCAATTGTCACCAACCTGTACGTCAACGAGCGCCTGCACTTCGCGCTCTTTTAATTCGCTTCCTAACGGTAGAATGTGTAATTGTTCAAGTTGAAAATCAAGAAGCTTGATCTTCTCCAGCCTCGCATCCATTTCTTTCGCAAAATACTGCTTTAGAAGGGAAGAGGAATATTTTCCGGTTTTTTCAAGACGTTTCTGTTCAAACCGCAATTGGTCACATTCGCGCATAAGCTGCTGTTTTTGCGCCATGAACGCTTTCGCGAGCGCCTGTTTGCTTTTTTCTGTGACGATTTGCCGCACTTCAATCGTTTGAATGATTTTCATAGCGTCACTCCTAACAAAAAGGATATAGAAAAAGGGAGAGGAAATGACCTCACCCTTTTTCTTTCACTTGCACGATCACTCTTTTTGGCTGCTTCGCCGAAGCAGCGTAAACGACCGTGCGGATGGCATGAATCGTGCGACCTTGTTTGCCAATCACTTTTCCGATATCTTCTTTGTGCACCGATAATTCATACGTGATGGACTGTTCATCTTCGCTGTTCGTCACTGATACCTCTTCCGGATGATCGACAAGCGCTTGAACGATCGTTTCAATTAATTGTTTCATGCGCATCCCAAACTTTATTTGCCGTATTTTAAGTTATGGAATTTCTCTAAAATTCCTTGTTTGGATAGAAGATTGCGGACCGTATCAGATGGTTTTGCGCCGTTTTGCAGCCATTTCAGTGCAAGCTCTTCATCAATTTTGATTTCCGCTGGTTCCGCAACCGGATTATACGTACCGATCGTTTCGATGAAACGGCCGTCGCGCGGAGAACGAGAGTCCGCAACTACGATACGGTAGAAAGGTTTTTTCTTTGCACCCATGCGTTTTAAACGAATTTTTACTGCCATGTTAATTTCGCACCTCCGTAAATAGTTCACACAAGATAGTATATTAACAATAATTGTGTAGTTTGTAAAGGGTTTTTTCTTAACACATCATTTCCTACATAAATGGGAATTTAAACCCTCTTTTCTTGCCTTTTGGCATATTGGTCATCATTTTCATCATCTTTTTCATTTCGTCAAACTGCTTTAACAGCCGGTTGACTTCCTGCACGGACGTGCCGCTTCCTTTGGCAATCCGCTTTTTCCGGCTGCCGTTAATAATTTCCGGATGCATTTTTTCTTCTTTCGTCATCGAGCGAATAATCGCCTCGACGCGGCTAATTTGTTTTTCATCGATCTGGATGTTGTTCAATCCTTTGATTTTATTGGCACCCGGCAGCATTTTTAAAATTTCATCAAGCGGCCCAAGCTTGCGCACTTGCCCGAGCTGCTCTAAAAAGTCATCGAGCGTAAATGTCGCCGTACGCATTTTTTGCTCGAGCTCTTTCGCTTTTTCTTCGTCAACGGCGGCTTGCGCTTTTTCAATGAGGGTCAATACATCGCCCATTCCTAAAATGCGCGAAGCCATGCGCTCCGGATGAAACGGCTCGAGCGCGTCTAACTTTTCGCCCATCCCGACGAATTTGATCGGTGTGTTCGTAACCGCCCGAATCGACAGCGCCGCCCCGCCGCGCGTGTCGCCGTCGAGCTTTGTTAAAATGACGCCGGTAATGCCGAGCTGTTCATGGAAGCTTTGCGCGACGTTTACCGCGTCTTGACCGGTCATCGCATCGACGACGAGGAAAATTTCATCCGGCTTTGCTGCTTCTTTCATCTGTTTTAACTCATCCATTAACGCCTCGTCAACATGAAGGCGGCCGGCGGTGTCAATGAGCACGTAATCGTAATGTTCTTCTTTTGCTTTTTCGAGCGCCTGTTTGGCGATTTCCACCGGACTGACCTGATCGCCTAAAGAGAAAACCGGCATATTGAGCTGTTTTCCGAGCGTTTCAAGCTGTTTAATTGCCGCCGGACGATAAATATCGGCCGCGACTAAAAGCGGCTTGCGATTGTACCGTTTTCGCAGCAAATTCGCTAATTTTCCCGTTGTCGTCGTCTTTCCGGCACCTTGCAACCCAACCATCATCACAACGGTCGGCGGACGGCTGGCGACGGCAATTTTGCTTTGTTCGCCGCCCATCAGCTCGGTCAGCTCTTCTTTGACAACTTTAATGACTTGCTGTCCTGGTGTCAGGCTTTTTAACACTTCCTGCCCGACTGCGCGTTCGCTGACCCGCTTGACAAAGTCTTTGACGACTTTAAAGTTTACGTCCGCTTCGAGAAGGGCAAGGCGAACTTCGCGCATCATTTCCTTAACATCCGCCTCCGTTACTTTTCCTTTGCCGCGGATTTTGTTCATCACGTTTTGCAAACGTTCCGATAACCCTTCAAACGGCATCTGTTTTCACCTCCTTATTCTAATTCCTCTAGTTGTTGAATAAGATCCAAAAGCGGCTGATCTTTCCCGTATTTTTGTAAAATATATTCTTTTAATTGATTCATAAGCTGCTTTCGTTTTTGAAACTTCTGAAAGAGCGCCAATTTTTGCTCGTATTCTTCTAGCATTGCTTCCGTTCTTTTGATATTATCATAAACAGCCTGGCGGCTGACTTCATACTGCTCTGCAATTTCGCCGAGGGAGTAATCATCTAAGTAGTAAAGCGACATATAGCTGCGCTGTTTTGGCGTCAGCAACGCCTGATAAAAATCATACAAATAATTCATTCGCGTCGTTTTTTCGAGCATGAAACTCCCTCCTCTCTTGTTAAGTGAAACACCTTTACAGATGATTAGTGTAGCTTTTTTTCTTATTTCTGTCAAGATTTTATCTTTACAAAAACAAGGCTGGCTAAAAAGGCGCCATCTCCGCCTTCAGCCAGCCTGTCGCATTTTTCGCCAATCTAAGCCGCCTTATTGCCCGCTTTTCTCCTCAAATAAATCGGCAAACAATCCATATACATATTTTTCTGGATCAAACGGCTGCAGATCATCCATTTTTTCGCCAAGGCCGACAAACTTCACCGGAATATGAAGCTCGTTGCGAATCGCCAGCACGATGCCGCCTTTTGCCGTGCCGTCAAGTTTCGTCAGCACGATGCCAGTGACGTTCGTTGCTTCTTTAAAAATTTTCGCCTGGCTCATGGCGTTTTGTCCGGTTGTCGCGTCAAGCACGAGCAATACTTCATGCGGCGCTCCCGGAACTTCCCGTTCAATGACACGTTTTACTTTTTCAAGTTCTTTCATTAAATTGACTTTGTTTTGCAAGCGTCCGGCCGTATCGCATAAAAGCACGTCCACCCCGCGCGCTTTCGCCGCCTGGATAGCGTCATAAACAACCGCTGCCGGGTCAGAGCCGGCCGATTGCTTAATCACTTCGGCGCCGACGCGCTCGCCCCAAACTTCGAGTTGTTCAATCGCACCGGCGCGGAACGTATCGCCGGCCGCGAGCATCACCGTTTTTCCTTCCGTTTTCAGCTTATGAGCAAGCTTGCCGATTGTCGTCGTTTTTCCGACGCCGTTCACTCCGACAAACAATATGACCGTCAAACCGTCTTTCTGGATATTTAACGCCGCTGACTTTCCATATTCTTCGTCATCGCCGCGATAAATCTCGACAAGCTTTTCGGAAATCACTTCTTGCATTTCTTGCGGGTTCTGTATATTGCGGCGCTTCACTTCCATTTTTAGCTCATCAATTAAATCCATGACCGTCGTCACACCGACATCGGCACTAATTAAAATTTCTTCCAGTTCCTCAAAAAACTCTTCATCAACTTTGCGATAACGGGCGATTAAGTCGTTGACGCGCCCTGCAAACGAATCACGCGTTTTCGAAAGCCCTTGCTTAAACTTTTCGGTAACCGAATCGGCTTGCTTTGTAATTTTTTCTTTTAGCTTTTTGAAAAAACTCATATCGACGCCATCCTTTCTTGTCATGACTTAACGAGTTGTTTCGAATCTTCCAAACGGACGGAAACGAGCTTCGACACGCCCGATTCTTGCATCGTCACCCCATACAGCACATCCGCCTCTTCCATCGTGCCTTTTCGATGGGTGATGACGATAAATTGCGTCTGGTTGCTGAACTGTTTTAAATATTGCGCATAGCGATACACGTTCGCCTCATCGAGCGCCGCTTCGACCTCGTCGAGCACGCAGAACGGCACCGGGCGCACTTTTAAAATGGAAAACAGCAAGGCGATGGCTGTCAGCGCCCGTTCCCCGCCGGAAAGCAGACTTAAATGCTGCAGCTTTTTCCCTGGCGGCTGTGCGACAATATCAATGCCGGTCTCAAGCAAATCATTTGGATCGGTCAGGCGCAAATCGGCATTGCCGCCGCCAAACAGCTGGCAGAAGACGTCGCCAAAATGGGCGCGAATTTGTTCAAACGTTGATAAAAACCGTTTTTTCATCTCTTGGTCCATCTCGTCGATCACTTGATGGAGCGTTTCTTTTGCCTGCTGCAAATCGGCTTTTTGTTCGCTTAAAAACTGATAGCGCTCCGATACCCGCTCATATTCATCAATCGCGCCTAAATTTACCGTGCCGAGCTCTTCGATCGCCAGCTTGATTAACTTAACTCGTTTGCGTGCTTCCTGGACATCGACTGTCAACGGATAGGCTGCTTTCGCCGCTTCGAACGAAAGGGTATATTCTTCGCGAAGGCGGGCTAATAAATTTTCGAGCTCGACATCGAGGCGGTTTAGCTTTACTTCCTCATCTTTCACGATATCGGCGAGCTGTTTATGCTGCCGCTTCTTTTCCTTCCATTCCCGCTCTAAATGTTCTAGCTGTGCCTGGTACTGAAGTCGCTGTTCGCGGCGGCTTGCGATGAGATCGACCGTTTTTTGCTTATCCTCTAGCTTTTTGTTCCGCAATTCTTCTAATTCTTCTTCGCTAGAATGACTGGAATTCATCTCCTCTATTAAAACGGCAAGTTCTTGCTTGGCCGTCTGCAGCTGCTTTTTCGTATCGGCAAGCTCACTGGTAAGCTGCTCTACTTTTTCTTGCGCGTTTTTCAACCGCTGCTGCGTTTCGGCAAGGGCGATTTTTTGCTCGGTCATCGCCGTCTGCAACGCTTCTTTTGACGTTTGTTCCGTTTGCTTTTGCGTTTGCAGCTTATTGATTTCCTCATCCATTTCCCGCAGTTTCCCTTCAAGATGGTCAAGCTGCTCTCTGATGACGGCGAGCCGCTCTGTCATCTGTTTTGCTTCTTGTTCATCATTCGCTTTTTCATGGTCATAAAGGGCGAGGCGTTCGTTCATATTTTTTTCTTGCAATTGCAGTTCGCGCAATTCGCCTTTTACGTCCTGAAGCGCAAAACGCTGCTCTTCTATTTGCTCACGGAGCGCGGCCAAATTCGTTTCTTCCTGTTGAATTTGTTTCTTTTTCGCTTGCACAAACTGTTCGAGCTGCTCCGTTTTTTCCTCCATTTCGCGCAATTTCGCCGCAATCGTCTCCAGCTCGCGATTTCGGCTTAACAGCGAATTCGCCTTTTTCGCAACGCCGCCGCCAGTCATCGCGCCGCCGGGGCTGACGACATCGCCATCGAGCGTGACAAGGCGGTAGCGATAGTGAAGCAGGCGCGCCAATTCATTCGCTCCTTTTAAGTCGGTCGTAATGATGACGTTTCCAAGCAAGTTAGCGATGGCAGAATGGTAGATGTTTTCATAATGAATCAGCTCGCTGGCGATTCCGACAAATGCCGGATGGCTTTTCACCAAGGCAAGCTGTTCGGCCGGAACCGTTTTCGCCTGTATGACATTCATCGGCAAAAAAGTCGCACGGCCGTACGCATTGGCTTTTAAATAGTGAATCGCCTTGCGCGCCACTTCTTCATTTTCGACGACAATATGCTGCATCGCGCCGCCAAGCGCAATTTCGATCGCTGTTTCGTAGCGGTCGGGAACTTGGATCAGCTCCACCACTGCACCATGAACTCCCGGGAACTGCGCGCGCGCTTTTAACACTTCTTTTACCCCTTGGAAAAATCCCGCATAGTCTTGCTGCATTTCCTCAAGCAGTTCTTTTCTCGACTTTGTCTGCTGCAAATATTGGTACGCTTGGTACAGCATCGCTTCTTTCTTTTCCAAATCGGACTTCAGCACCGCCATTTCGTTTGTTTTTTGCCTTAGCAGCGCTTCCGCCTGCTCGAGCACTTTCTCAAGCTGTACCCGTTTTTCGTCTAGCACCGCATATTGCTGCCGCAGCTTTTTGCGTTCGTCCAAATATTTGCCGTTTGCTTCGGCAAGAGCCGCTTGTTTGGCCCGCAGCTTTTCCAGCAGAGTTTGCAGATGGGCGCGCTCGTTTTTTAAGGCGGCTTGTTCATGGACTAATTCAATATAATCGCTTTTTAATTGTTCGATTTTTTCTTCAATATTCACATCATAGGCCGAAAGGGAAGCTTGTTTTTCCTTTAGTTCGGCCTGCAGCTTGGACGCTGCCGTTTGCAGCTCGGCAAGCTGCGTCTGTTCGCGGTTTAATGCTTGTTCGATGCGTTCCTTTTTCTCGGCAAGGGAGGCAATCGCCTCTTCGAGCTGTTTCTGGTATTGGGCCGCATTTTTCTTGCGCTCTTTTAACACTTCTTTCTTTCCTTCAAGTTTTTCTAATTCCTCGCTCGCGACAAGCAGCACTTGCTGCAGCCCGTCAATTGATTCATCGAGCGCGGTAATGTGGTCGCGGAGCTGTTCGATGTCCGCTTCCGCTTTTTGCAGCGTGCTAGAGAGCTCGATTTCTTCGTTTTGATGCTGCTCAAGCTGCTGTTTTAGCGATGTCCACTGCCCATAAAGCTGCTCAATATCATGCACCATCAGCGCGACTTCAAACCGTTCCAGCTCATCGCGTTTTTCCAAATAGTCTTTCGCGATCGACGCCTGCATTTTCAGCGGCTCAAGCTGCTGTTCAAGTTCGTGTAAAATGTCGCTGACGCGATGCAAGTTTTCCTGCGTTTCGGCAAGCTTTGTTTCTGCCTTTTTCTTACGGATTTTATACTTTAGCACGCCGGCTGCCTCTTCAAAAATCGTGCGCCGTTCTTCCGGCTTGCTGCTTAAAATTTCTTCGACTCGGCCTTGGCCGATAATCGAAAACGCTTCTTTTCCAAGCCCGGAATCCATCAATAAATCGACAATATCTTTTAAACGGCAAGGCTGCTTATTAATAAAAAATTCGCTTTCTCCTGAACGATACACCCGGCGCGTAATGCTCACTTCTTGATAATCAAGCGGCAGAAACTGGTCTTCATTATCAAGAGTGATCGTCACTTCCGCAACATTAAGCGGTTTGCGCGAATCGCTGCCGGCAAAAATAATATCTTCCATCTTCGCCCCGCGCAATGATTTTGCGGACTGTTCGCCAAGCACCCAGCGGATCGCATCGGTAATGTTGCTTTTTCCGCTCCCGTTTGGACCGACAACCGCCGTCACTCCGGGAACAAATTCGATCGATACGCGATCGGCAAACGATTTAAATCCGATAATATCTAAACGTTTGAGGAACATCCATACCACGCCTCACAATCTTTCCTATGTTGTGCGATACATAGCCGCAAAAAGGGCTGACTATTGTAAGAGCCAACCCTTTATTGCTTCTCTGGTGTTCTTAATGTTTCGAGCGCCATCTGCGCCGCATGCTGCTCGGCCTCTTTTTTCGACTTGCCAACGCCGATGCCAAGCTCCTTTCCATTTAGCGAAACGCGCGAAACAAATTCTTTATTATGCGCTGGACCTTTTTCCTCTAAAATCGTATATTCCAGCACACCGATGCCATCGCGCTGCACAAGCTCCTGCAATTGGCTTTTAAAATCCATCACATGAGAAAAAGCACCTTCATCAATTTTCGGGAAAATCGTTTGTCCCAAAAATTGGACGACCGCATCCATTCCTTGGTCTAAATAGAGCGCACCGATAAACGCCTCGAATACATCTGCCAACAGCGCCGGTCTCGTTCGTCCGCCTGTCAGTTCTTCTCCTTTTCCTAGCAAAACAAGCTCGCCGAACGACAAAGCGTTGGCAAACTTGACAAGCGAAGGCTCACAAACAATCGCGGCCCGCAATTTCGTTAGTTCCCCTTCGCTCATATGCGGAAACTTTTTAAACAAATATTGCGAAACGGTAAGCTCAAGCACCGCATCGCCCAAAAATTCGAGCCGTTCGTTGTCTGCCTGCGGCCGTCTCCGATGCTCATTCACATACGATGAATGAGTAAAAGCCTGAATGAGAAGCTTTTCATTCGTAAAAAAAATCCCAATTTTTTCCTGCAACTCTTTAAATTTCGCTCTCCTTTTTTCATGGGTTCGCTCTTTATCTTTTGGTTTTGACATATAGAAAGCCCTCCGACTTCATTCGACGAAAAAATCAATCGTATACTTCTTTATTATATCCGCTCATCCGTGCGTTACACAGATAAAAAAGCAGAGAAAGCCCCGTCTAGGCAACGGGACTTTTCTAAATATTACATGTGGCTTTTTATGTAGTTCACAGCGTCTCCTACTGTGACAATTTTTTCCGCCTCTTCATCGGAAATTTCCATATTAAATTCATCTTCTAATTCCATTACGAGTTCAACGATATCTAGGGAGTCAGCGCCAAGATCATCTTTGAAAGATGCATCCAGCGTTACTTGCGATTCTTCGACACCTAGACGGTCTACGATGATTTTTGTTACGCGTTCTAATACGTCTGCCATTTGATTCACCTCCCTTCATGATTATAGTAGATTCAGCTAGAAAATACTAGCTTGAAATTTACATTACCATTCCGCCGTCGACACGGAGCGTTTGTCCGGTCATGTAGCTGGCTGCATCCGATACGAGAAAGGCAACGACTTTGGCGATGTCTTCCGGCTCGCCGAAGCGAGCGAGCGGAATTTGTTTTAACATTTCCGTTTTTAATTCGTCGCTAAGACTGTCGGTCATGTCCGTCGTGATGAACCCTGGGGCGACGGCATTAACCGTAATGTTGCGGCTGGCGAGTTCCCGTGCCGCCGTTTTCGTCAATCCGATGACCCCTGCTTTAGCAGCGACATAGTTTGCTTGTCCCGGATTGCCGCTAATGCCGACGATGGAGGCGATGTTGACGATGCGGCCATAGCGCTGTTTCATCATCGGCCGTGTCACCGCCTTTATACAATGAAATACCCCTTTTAAGTTCGTATTAATCACCTGATCCCATTCTTCCTCTTTCATGCGCATCAATAAATTATCGCGGGTAATGCCGGCATTGTTCACTAAAATATCGATGCGGCTAAACTGCTCTAGCACCGTTTTTACCATACGCTCGACAGCTTCGGCGCTGGAAACGTCCGCTTGGATCGCCACCGCCTCTTGGCCCATCTTTTTGATTTCTTCGACCACTTCATTCGCTTTTGCTTCGCTGCCGGCGTAATTGACGGCTACTTTTGCCCCTTGGCGGGCAAGTTCGAGCGCAATCGCCCGACCGATGCCGCGCGACGCTCCCGTGACAAGCGCTACTTTTCCTTGCAACATTCTTTTATTCTCCTTTCACTGCCGCAACGGTTGATTTCAGTGTTTCTAGATCATTGACGGCATGCACGCGCACGTTGCGGTCAATTTTTTTCACTAGCCCGGATAGCACTTTCCCTGGACCGATTTCAATAAACGTATCCACTCCTAGAGCGATCATCGTTTGCACCGATTCTTCCCAACGTACCGGGGAATATAACTGCTCGATTAGTAAGCGCGAAATCTCTTCTTTTTTCACAACCGGCTCCGCAGTCACATTGGCGATAACCGGAATTTTCGCATCGTGAATAGCAATGCCGTTTAGCACTTCTTGCAATTTGCCAGCTGCCGGTTTCATTAAAGACGAATGAAACGGCCCGCTTACCTCAAGCGGAATCACCCGTTTGGCGCCGCGTTCTTTCGCCAGCTGACCGGCTTTTTCCACGCCTGCTTTCGACCCGGAGATAACAATCTGGCCCGGGCAGTTTAAATTGGCCAACTGTACTGGGTCTCCTTGCGCTGATACTTCGTTTGTCACCGCTTCAAGCGCCGCGGCGTCCATTCCTAATACGGCCGCCATCGTTCCTTCGCCGGCCGGCACCGCTTCTTCCATAAACTCGCCGCGTTTTCGCACCGCATAGACCGCATCGGCAAACGAAAGCGCACCTGCCGCCACCAGCGCTGTATATTCTCCTAAACTATGGCCGGCAACATAATCGGCTGTAATCCCTGCCTCTTTTACTTTTTCAAGCAGGGCGATGCTTGTCGTCAATAAAGCCGGCTGGGCGTTGTACGTTAACGTCAGCGTTTCCTGCGGGCCTTCGAAAATAAGCGAGGAAAGCGAAAAGCCTAAACGTTCATCGGCGGCTTGAAACAGAGCCCGCGCATTGGCATCGCTTTCGGCAATATCTTTTCCCATGCCTACCGTTTGCGATCCTTGTCCTGGAAAAATAAAAGCGATTTTCCCCATACGTTTTCCCTTCCTTTACGAATGATTTTGTTCAACCGCCGCTTTGATGGTAGCGATGATGTCGTTGGCCACCATTTCCCGCGCCTGGCGCACCGCGTGAAAGATCGCGTTGGCATCGGACGAACCGTGCGCTTTAATCACCGGAGCGCTTAAGCCAAACAACGCCGCTCCGCCATATTCGGAATAATCCATCATCTTTTTTAATTGAACGAGTTTCGGCTTTAACACGGCTGCCGCTAATTTGCTTGATAAACTGCTTGTCATCGCCTGCTTTAACAGTGAAAATACAGACATCGCCGTGCCTTCGATCGTTTTGAGCGCGACGTTGCCGGTAAACCCGTCGGTGACGACGACATCAGCGACACCTTGCAATAAATCGCGCGCTTCGACATTGCCGATAAAATGAAGGTTCGTTTCTTTTAGGAGCTGAAATGCGCGTTTGGCGACATCGTTTCCTTTTTGATCTTCTGTTCCCACATTTAACAAGCCAATGCGCGGCTGGGAGATGCCTCTTACTTTTTGGGCGTATACATGTCCCATTAACGCATACTGCAGCAAATGTTCCGGACGGGCATCGACGTTGGCGCCGACATCTAAAAATAAAAATCCTTCACCGCCGACGGTCGGAAGCGTCGGAGCGAGCGCCGGCCGATCAATTCCGGCGATCCGTCCGACGACAAACAGCCCTGCCGCCATTAATGCGCCCGTATTGCCAGCCGAGATGCAGGCGTCGGCTCGCCCTTCTTTCACTTCTTGCGCCATCAGCACCATCGACGCGTTCTTCTTTCTTCTCACCGCCCGCACCGGTTCATCGGTCGCCTCAATCACTTCATCGGTGTGAATGATCGTAATTCGTTCATCATTCGTAAGGTGCGAGCGAATTTGCGCTTCATCGCCAAACAGCGTAATATGTACATCGGTGAAATGCTGCACCGCTTTTATCGCCCCGAGCACGATTTCTTTTGGAGCGTGGTCTCCTCCCATTGCATCAATTGCGATCTTCATAGCTGTCTCCATCCCTTTTCTCATTGTTGGAACGATACATTTCAAACGTTCCGGAAAAAACAAGCTCCTGCCCGACATAGCTGTTGACTTCGACGATCGTCCGGCCATTCTCCTTTTTCCCGACCACTTTCGCTTTTGCAACTACCCGTTCATTTTCTTTTACTTGTCTCGTAAAGCGGATATTTGCTTTAGCCGTCAAGGCAAGCTCATCGTTGATGACGGCAACGGCAAGCGAGTTGGCCTGGGCAAACAAATGATGGCCGCGGGCAATGCGGTTTCGTCTAAACACATGTTCCGTTTTCACATCAAAAATGGAAATCGCGCTATGATCTGGCTCGATATCAATAATTTCGCCAATCACTTCCTCCAGCGGAAGCGCCCTTACTTTATCTGCCAGCGACTGCTCGGCAACATGCTTGATCCGCTCGCGCAGCTCCGGTATCGATAGCTCGAGCCGGTCCAAACGGATCGTCTGGACGCTGACCGAAAATTTTTCTGCTAATTCTTCATCGGTAATAAACGGATTTTCGCGAATCGTCTCTTGCAAAAGCCGTTGTCTCTCCCGTTTGCTTTTTCTCATCTATGTTTACACCGTCCAGTTTTATGACTAGGTACTAAAAGTAATATATAATATCAAAAAAAAGAATGCAAGCAAAAAAAGCGGCCTGCCGCATAAAAGACAGACCGCTCGCTTTTTCTATTAATCTAATTTTTCGCCGTCCAATACGCCCGACTCTTGCAAATAAAGGCGCAAGCATTGATACGGCTCATCGTGCCAAAACGCTTTCGATTCAATCAGTTTCGCCGCATCGCTGCGGGCGACTTCTAAAATGCGATAATCGTGCACAATATCCCCAAATTGAAACTCCGGCATGCCGCTTTGTTTGGTGCCAAAAAAATCGCCCGGGCCGCGCAGCTCTAAATCTTTTTCCGACAGCACAAATCCGTCTGTCGTTTCCGTCATAATGCGCATGCGCTCTTTTCCGATTTCCGATTTCGGGTCGGCGATTAAAATACAATACGACTGCTCGTCGCCGCGGCCGACCCGGCCTCGCAATTGGTGGAGCTGCGCCAAGCCAAAGCGTTCGGCATCATAAATGACCATCACGGTGGCGTTCGGCACATTGACACCTACTTCTACGACCGTGGTGGAAACTAGCACTTGCACGCGGTTTTCGCTAAACGCCTTCATCACTTCTTCTTTTTCTTCCGCGGAAAGCCGCCCGTGCATCAGTCCGATGTTGTATTTTCCTCTGTAATAATGCGTGAGCATGCTATGGACATCAATCGCATTTTGCACATCTAACTTTTCCGATTCTTCAATCAGCGGACAAATGACATAAGCCTGCCGCCCCTTTTGAATTTCCTTTTCGATAAAATCAAGCACCCGCTCGAACATATGATGTTTGACCCAATACGTCTTCACCTTTTTTCTTCCTGCCGGCATTTCATCAATCACCGACACATCCATTTCGCCAAACGCGGTGATGGCGAGGGTGCGCGGAATCGGAGTGGCCGTCATCATCAATACATCGGGCGATTGTCCTTTTTCGCGCAAAATGCGGCGCTGTTCCACACCAAACCGATGCTGTTCATCGGTAATGACTAAACCAAGTTTCTTAAAATTCACTTCTTCTTGAATAAGCGCATGGGTGCCGATCATAATATCAATGTCGCCGACGGCGAGCTGCTCTAAAATTTCTCTTCGTTTCTTTCCTTTCACCGAACTCGTCAACAGCGCAACCGTGACATCGGTGGCAGCGAACAACTGCTGCAGCGAGCGGGCGTGCTGTTCCGCCAAAATTTCCGTAGGCACCATCAGCGCCCCTTGGTAGCCGGAAAGAACAGTGGCGTATAAGACGACGGCGGCTACGGCCGTTTTTCCTGAACCGACATCCCCCTGAAGCAGGCGATTCATGCGGTACGGCGAGCGCATATCGGCGAGAATTTCCGCAATGACGCGCCGCTGCGCATTCGTTAGCGAAAATGGCAACTGCCCTATAAAAGCGTCTAGCTTCTCTTTGGAAAACGAATGGGCGATTCCTTGCGAATATTCGCGTGCTACTTTGCGCAGCGCATGAATTTTTAATTGAAACAGCAAAAATTCTTCATATACCAATCGCCGTCTCGCCTGTCTTAACTCTTCATGAGAACGAGGGAAGTGGATGGCGCGAACCGCCTCTTGCTTTGAAATGAGCCGGTAGGCGCGCCTTATAGAGAGCGGAAGCGGGTCGCCGATCGCCGCGCCGTATTGCGCAAGTGCTAGCTTGATGAAGCGCCGCATTCCTTTCACCGTAAGCGAGCCGCGCACGGAGTAAACCGGCTCTATTTCTTTTGCTTGCGGGAGCGGCCCAAGCTTCACTTCATAAGCGGTAATCGTCTGGCGGTGCTGATCCCACTTGCCGATGACTGTTATCGTATCGCCCATCGCGATTTTTTCTTTTAAATAAGGACGGTTGAAACAAACGACCGTGATTAAATACCGTCCGGCAAGAAGGCGAAACGCTAGGCGCGATTTTTTTTTCGTATAATACGTAAGAGAAGGCTCGCTATGAACCTTCCCTTCGACTGTTACTTTTTCGTCATGCCGGACCTCTGCCAAATCCTTTCGTTCATAATCTTCATAGCGATATGGAGCATGCATAAGCAGTTGCTCGATCGTCGTAATTCCCATTTCCTCGAGCGCCGCACCTGTCTCTTCGCCAATTCCTTTAATCGCTGTTACAGGCTGTTGCAACTCACGATTCACCGTTATTTCGCGGAAACGCCGAAAATTTTCGCCGCTAAGACGCGGCCCGTCGGCGTTGCTGCTAACCCCCCTTGTGCAGTTTCCTTTAATGCAGTCGGCATCGTTTCGCCGATGCGGTACATCGCTTCAATCACCTCATCGCACGGAATGCGGCTTTTAATGCCAGCAAGCGCCATATCCGCCGCCACCATCGCATTTGCCGCCCCCATGGCGTTTCGCTTCACACATGGCACTTCCACCAAACCGGCAACAGGGTCACATACTAATCCTAACATATTTTTTAAGGCAATCGCCATCGCTTCTGCCGCCTGGCTTGGCGTTCCGCCGGCCAGTTCAACGAGCGCGGCCGCCGCCATTCCGGCAGCGGAGCCGACTTCCGCCTGACAGCCTCCAGCAGCGCCGGAAATCGAAGCGTTATTGGCCACTACATAGCCGAACGCGCCAGCGGTAAACAAAAATTCGATCATTTCCTCACGCGTCGGTTTTAATTTCTCTTTTACGGCAAAAAGCGTACCAGGAACGACTCCGGCCGACCCCGCCGTCGGCGTCGCGCAAATCACACCCATCGCCGCGTTCACTTCGTTCGTGGCCATCGCTTTGCTGACGGCATCTAAAATCGTTTCTCCTGATAAAAAGTTTCCTTGGCTAATATATTGCTGCAATAATACTGAACTCCCGCCGGTCAGCCCCGACCGCGAAACGACGCCGGCTAATCCTTTTTCCACCGCCTGCTCCATTACCTGTAAATTTTTATCCATTTGTGCGAAAATGTCCTCACGGCTTCTCCCCGTCACCTCGATTTCTTGGCGAATCATTACTTCGGCAATTTTAATGTTTTGGCTTTCCGCCAATTCGACCAGTTCTGCAACGTTGCGAAACATTCGACGTCCTCCTTTTTTTGCAAACGCTTTCTTTAGTCGACAAGCTTTGTTACTTGAATAATATGCGGCAATGTTTCGAGCTCGCTGATCACATGATCGTCCAGCGGTTGGTCAACCTCGATCGTCATCAGCGCCTCTTTTCCTTTTTCTTTCCGCGACACTTCCATATGTCCGATATTAATCGCATATTTTGCCAGCACGTTGGCTACCGCGGCGATCGTTCCGTACCGGTCATTATGCATAATCAAAAGTGCTGGATGATGGCCCGACAATTTCAGCTCGAATCCATTGAGTTCGGTAATTTCAATTTTCCCGCCGCCGATCGAAATGCCAACAAGCTCTAGCTCTCCCTGTTCATCCCCAATCCGCACCCGTGCGGTGTTTGGGTGATTCGGAATCGCATCTTCTTCGTGAAAAACGACTTCCATTCCTTCTTCTTTCGCAATTTCAAGCGAACGCGGAATTCGTTCATCAAATGTATCGAAATCAAGGAGGCCACCGACAATGGCGACATCCGTCCCATGTCCTTTATACGTTTGCGCAAACGAGCCATAAAACGAAATTTGCGCCCACTTTGGCTTTCTGCCAAATAAACTGCGCGCCACCCGCCCGATGCGCGCCGCTCCCGCTGTATGGGAGCTCGACGGTCCGATCATAACCGGTCCAATAATATCGAAAACGCTTTTATATTTCATGTTTCTCTGCTCCTTCACTTCACAATAAAATAGAAGGGAAACTCCCTTCTACTATTCTAACATATTATTCAACAGAAAAGATAAACGGATATAGCGGCTGTTTTCCGTCATGCACTTCCACTTCAACGTCCGGATACGTTTCCTCAATATAGGAAACGATCGCTTCCACTTCCTCTTCCGTCGCCTCTTCCCCGTAGATCATCGTAACGATTTCACTTTCTTCATCGATTAACACATCAAGCAATTGCTTCGTTACGGAAAGCTTGTCTTTTTCTGCGACAATAATTTTATTGTCCGCCAACCCCATGTAATCGTCTTTTTCAATTTCTACTCCGTCGATGGTAGTATCGCGCACGGCAAACGTTACTTGCCCTGTTTTCACGCGCGCTAAAGCAGCAGTCATCGCTTTTTCATTTTGCTCTTCGGAAAGCGTCGGATTAAACGCTAGCAGTGCCGCCATGCCTTGTGGAACGGTTTTCGACGGAATGACGACCACTTTTTGGCTGACGACCGTCGCCGCTTGCTCTGCTGTCATAATAATGTTTTTATTATTTGGCAGCACAAATACGACTTCCGCGTTGATGCTTTCAATGGCCTTTACGATTTCCTCCGTGCTCGGGTTCATCGTTTGCCCGCCTTCAATGACGGCGTGAGCGCCGATGCTTTTAAACAATTCAGCAACGCCGGATCCCATTGCGATGGTCATGATTCCGTATTTTTCTGGCTGTTTTGGTTTTTCCACATCGGAAGCGGTCTGGCGGTCTTCGTTTATAATGTTGGCGTGCTGCTGGCGCATATTTTCAATTTTAATGTTGATTAAGCTGCCGTATTGCTGTCCGTATGTCAATACTTCGCCAGGCTGCTCGGAATGAATGTGAACTTTAACGAGCTCGTCATCTGCTATGACGAGCAATGAATCGCCGAATCGGCTTAAATCTTGACGAAACACATCTTCCGAGAACGGATGTTTCTGCAATTTTTCCGGCTCGAGCCGCACCATAAATTCCGTGCAGTAGCCAAACTCAATTTCATCGGTATGAATATGGCTTTGCGCGCTTTTATGATGTTCCGCTTTCACCAATTCTTCCATCGAAACTTCCGCCGATTTCCGTTCGGCCACGTTTTCTCCTTTTAGTTCGCTTAAAAACCCTTCATACACGTAAACAAGGCCTTGACCGCCGCTGTCCACAACGCCTACCTCTTTTAATACCGGCAGCAACTCCGGCGTGCGCCGCAATGATGCTTTCGCTTCCTTCACGACTTCCTCCATGACAACAGCGATATCCCGTTCTTTTTTCGCCACTTCGGCCGCCCGTCTTGCTGCATCTTTCGCCACGGTCAAAATCGTTCCTTCAACCGGCTTCATCACCGCCTTATAAGCGGTATTGACACCTGCTTCAAGCGCCGCAGCGAATTCGACGCTGTTAATTTCCTTTTTCGCTTCCACCGCTTTGGCGAATCCGCGGAACAATTGCGATAAAATGACGCCCGAGTTTCCACGTGCGCCCATCAGCAATCCTTTCGCCAGCGCGCCTGCGACTTTGCCTATATGGTCGGAAAGGTTATTTTTTACTTCCTTCGCACCGGAAGTCATCGACAAGTTCATATTTGTGCCCGTGTCACCGTCTGGAACTGGAAAGACGTTCAGCGCGTCGACGGCCTTTGCATTATTCGATAAATGCGCCGCCCCTTGAAAAACCATTTCGGCAAAACGTCTTCCATCAAGTGTCCTAATTGTCACCAACTAACTCCTCCTTACTACGGATTCGTCACCCGAACCCCTTGAACGTAAATATTGATCGATTGGACAGAAAGGCCCAACGTTTGATCAAGCGTATATTTTACTTTTGTTTGCACATTATGAGCTACCTCTGAAATTTTCGTGCCATAGCTGACAATAATGTACATATCGATATGTACTTCGCCGTTTTCCTCGCGAACGATTACACCTTTGGAAAAGTTTTCTCTCCGCAAAATTTCCGAAATTCCATCTCTAATTTGGTTTTTCGACGCCATTCCAACAATGCCATAGCAATCGACCGCAGCGCCGCCAGCAATCATCGCAATAACATCATTGGATATTTCAATTCGTCCATATTTCGTTTGCAATTCGATGGACATGCTCGTTCCCCCTTTGCAATAGTTCGCATAGCTACCAACATTGTACTATAACGCTTTCCGTTTTAAAAGTTCCCCCATCACCCACTAGTATTATTTAGCCGAAAATAATATTATATGTCAAGGATATTTTCTTGAAAGAGAAAAAGGCATCTATTGCAATCTAACCGTTTGTATGATAAATTATAATAGTGTTTTTAGACGCACAATGGAAAGCAGGACGAGTAAGGAGGGAAAAAGGATGGCAAAATGCTTTGTAACGGGAAAGAAAAAATCTTTCGGCAATTCGCGTTCTCACGCGATGAATGCAAATAAACGCACATGGAAAGCTAACTTGCAAAAAGTTCGTATTTTAGTCGACGGAAAACCGAAACGTGTTTGGGTTTCTGCGCGCGCATTAAAATCAGGAAAAGTACAACGCGTGTAATAAATTCCTTAAAACAAAAAAGCACCAAAGAATGGTGCTTTTTTCTTATCCTTTTTTAAAGGTGTTTAACATGGCGCGTACAATCCCGCCGAGAAATTTTGGCAGTTTAATCGTATAAAATTTCATTCCGATTCCCTCCTCACAGCCGTCGTAACGAACTTTCCCTCATCTCTTTATTAAGTATATTCTGCAAACCGCAAATCGTACCTACAAGCAGCGGTGAAAATCACTGCTTCTTATCATCATTAATATGCCTTCAGAAAAGGAAAAAGTACCGGAAGATTGGATAAGTTCATTACTAATACATAATGTTGAACCACGAAAAATATGACAATTTGTTAGCGGATATTTAAATCCTTTTAGCGTCAGCCCTTTAATATCACGGGAAATCGGAATGTAAGAAACGTAGCGATACCGTTCGTCATAAGAAACGGTGTAAGCGCCGGGAAGATGGACGGTCAGCACGTTTTGTCGGTCAATGATTTCAATGTCTCGATCGGCATATTTGATCAGCAATTGCACATTGCCAAATAAATGATCAAGCCTGCCGCCGGTCGCTCCAAAAATCCGGATTTTATCCGCTCCTTGCTCAACCGCCCAGTCAAGGGCAATTTCCATATCGGTTTTATCTTTTTCCGCCGGCCATATGTCCATATCGTTTAATGTTTTTTGCAGCGATACAATTTCTTCCTCGGTCAATGAGTCAAAGTCGCCAAACGCTTTGACGGGACGGATGCCTGCCTCAAGCAGCGTCTTTGTCCCGCGGTCCACCCCCAGCCACCGCACCTGCTTGCCGTCATATTCGGGCAAAGAAGGAAGCTGTTCGCTTGGTCCACCGCCGACAATGTGAATCCACATATGTTTCTCCCCCTCCCTCCTTCAACGGAAAGAAAAGCAGAAGGCATTTACCCTTCCGCTTTATGAGGCCCCCGAAGCGCGCGAATCGCCGCGGCGCGGTCTTGTTCATTATAAATGGCCGATCCTGCCACAAGCACGTTTGCCCCCGCTTCTACGCACAAGCGCGCCGTTTCTGCGTTAATCCCGCCGTCTACTTCAATCTCCACCGATAAATTCCGCTCTTTGACATACTGCGCTACTTGGCGAATTTTCGGCAATACGGACGGAATAAACTTCTGCCCGCCAAATCCGGGATTGACGGTCATCAATAACACTAAATCCACATCTTCAATAATATGTTGAATCATTTCCACCGGCGTGTGCGGATTTAACACAACCCCCGCTTTGACTCCATGCTCTTTAATGAGATGGATCGTGCGATGCAAATGCGGGCACGCTTCTACATGAACGGATAAGTAGTCGGCACCTGCTTTGGCAAAAGCAGGGATATAGCGGTCCGGCTGCTCGATCATTAAATGAACGTCAAGCGGCAAATTCGTAACCGGGCGTATCGCCTCGACAATGAGCGGGCCGATCGTGATATTCGGAACAAAATGGCCGTCCATCACATCAACATGAATATAATCGGCCCCTCCTTGTTCGACATCGCGGATTTCCTCCCCTAAAGAAGCAAAATTCGCAGATAAAATGGATGGTGCAATTTTGATCATCGTTCATACCTCGGCTTTCGTTCTTTCATTTCTTCGATAAAACTCAGATAGTTCTCATACCGGTAAGAAGGGATTTGCCCCGCTTCCACCGCCTCTCTTACGGCGCATTTCGGCTCGGCGACATGCAGACAGCCGCGAAATTTGCAGCCATCGCTGCGCTCGCGAAACTCTGGAAAATAAAGCGGCAGTTCCTCAATTTCGATGTCATCGAGTTCGAGCGCGCTAAAGCCAGGCGTATCGGCGACGAGGCCGCCGCCAATTTCCAGCAGTTCGACATGGCGGGTCGTATGTTTGCCGCGCCCTAAATGTGTGGAAATATCGTTTGTTTTTAATTGCAAATCAGGACGAAGCGCATTTAGCAACGACGATTTGCCGACGCCGGATTGCCCGGCAACCACGGAAATCCTTCCTTCCAAATAGGAAAGCAGCCGCTCTATTCCTTCCTTGGTGACGGTAGAGGTTTCAATAACGTCATAGCCTATGCGCTGATAGTCACGGATATATTGTTCGATCAGCGGCTTTGCTTTGTCATCCACTAAATCCATTTTATTTACGACGATAATTGGGGCAATTTGCTCTGATTCGACAAGGACGAGAAAGCGATCGAGGAGTTTCGGGCTAAAATCCGGTTCCACGGCGGAAAACACTAAAATCGCCTGCTCGACATTGGCAATCGGCGGACGGACGAGCGAATTTTTCCGCTCGCGTATTTCCAAAATATATCCTTCGTTCTCGCTCGTCGCCTGAAAGACAACATGATCGCCGACAAGAGGAGTGATTTTCTGTTTGCGAAACACTCCTCTGCCCCGGCATTGAAACACATTTCCTTCTGACAATACGTAATAAAATCCGCTTAATGCCTTAATAATCTTTCCTTCTGCCATAGCCTCACTCCTTTGCGCGATCGTCTGGATATGGAATCGTTCCTTCGTCTTTGACGACATTGTTGACAATGACTCGATAGTATGCCGTTTCCTTATACGGAATTTCAAATTCCACCGTTTCTGTAACCTGCTTCGTTAAACGGTACGTTTTATACGGCGTTGTCATATTATGTTTCGCATCTTGAATATACAACTGTGCTTCCACCACCTGTCCCGCTTCTGCGGGATCATATGGAATAACAATCTCTTTGATCACTGTTTTTGTCGGGAGCGGCTCTTTGCCGCGGGAAATCACGACCGTAATCGTATCCCCTTTCTCGACTTTTTCATTCGCTGCTGGCGTTTGTGAAATCACGAGCCCTTGCGGCACCTCGTCGGAATATTCGTATTTTATCTCCACCTGCAATTGTTGATCGTTCGCGTAGTCACGCACGCTCTTTTCCGTATATCCCGTCAAATCTTTTAACACAATTTGTTCCGGACCGATACTGACAGTAAAAATGACTTCCGTTTCATCAGCCACTACTTTGTCCCCAGCATACGGAAATTGATCGATAATCGTGCCAGATGGTTTATCACTATAACGTTCATTGCGCTTAATGTTCGTAAAACCTTCGTTGCGCAGCTGCTCCTCGGCCGTGTCGATATTTTCGCCGATAAAGTTGCCAAATTCGATTTTCTTTTTGCCGGCGCTTTTATAAATAATCACCCCTGAGCCTTGTTTGACAGTCATGCCCGCTTCCGGTTTCGTACGTACGACCTTTCCCTCTTCTATTTTATCATCCTCGACATCAATCGTATCTTTAATCTCTAACCCTAGCGACGACAACTGCTCGATTGCCTCATCGTAATCTTTGTTAACAACGTTTGGCATCGTCACTTCTTTCGGGAAAATCAAGTCCGGAATCCACGTAACCGCACTCACTCCAGCCGCCGCGAGAAATAAAAAGGCGGCCGTAAGCCAGACAAGCCACTTCCGTTTTGTTTTTGGCTTTTCCGCTTTTGGTTTTTCTTCGTATACGATCGTTTCCTGCTCAAGCCCGGCACTAACAGGGGTGTCTTTTATAATTGGGATCGCTTTCGTCGCTTCCTCATCATCGGCAGGAATGGTGAATTTCTCCTCATTCACCCGTTCCGGATCTAAAGCGGTGCGGATATCTTCATTCATTTCCCGCGCTGAACGGTAGCGATAAAACGGATCTTTCGCCGTCGCTTTTAAAATAATATTCTCGACGCTTTGCGGAATACTAGGATTCCAGGTTTTAGGCGAGGGAGTTTCCGCCTGCAAATGCTTAAGCACAATCGACACGGCGGACTCTCCGGAGAATGGAAGCCGGCCGGTGACGAGCTCAAACATGACAATGCCAAGAGAATAAATGTCCGATTTTTCCGTTGTCACTCCGCCGCGCGCTTGCTCCGGCGACAAATAATGAACGGAGCCAAGCACGGAATTCGTTTGCGTAATGGTTGTCGAACTAAGAGCCACGGCAATACCGAAGTCGGTCACTTTCACATCGCCGTTTTCATCAATCAAAATATTTTGCGGTTTAATATCGCGATGAATGACGCCATTTTCATGAGCATGGGCAATCGCAGAAGTCAATTGCTCCATAATATGAAGCGCTTTTGGAACTGGCAAAGGGGCGTGCTGATGAATATACTGCTTTAATGTGCATCCGCGCACATACTCCATAACAATGTAATAAACATCCTCGTCTTCACCGACATCATAAATGGAAACAATGTTTTCATGATTCAAGCTCGTTGCCGCTTGCGCTTCGCGGCGGAACCGCTTAATAAACTGTTCATCATTGGCAAAATCAAAACGCAATACTTTTACAGCGACATCCCGCTCCAATATCATATCTCTGGCCAAATAGACGTTGGCCATGCCGCCTCCGCCGATTAAGCTAATGATTTTATAGCGATCGTTTAATCGTTTGCCGATGAGCACGCGGATCACCTACTTTCACATTCCAATGAAAAATCGATAATTACCAGCGTAATATTATCTTCTCCTCCCCGTTCATTAGCTAAATCAATTAGCGCCTGTGCTTTATGCTCGAGCGGGTCGTCCGAATTCAAAATATGCAGCATCATTTCCTCGGAAACTTTGTTCGATAAACCGTCCGAACATAACAGCAGCATATCATGCTCATCGATGCTGACCGTTTTCATATCCAGCTTCACTTCTCTTTCCGTGCCAAGCGCGCGCAACAACACATTTTTCCGCGGATGATGCTCCGCATCCTCCTTGGAAATTTGTCCCTTTTTTACCAATTCATTAACCAGTGAATGGTCTTCTGTTATTTGTTGAAACCCGTTTTTATTGAAAAGATAGCAGCGGCTGTCGCCAATATGGCCGACGGTGGCAAACTGATCCGTACAGATCGCGCTGACAATTGTTGTTCCCATTCCTTGACATTCTTCATGCTGCAAGGAATGTTCAAACAAAATGCGGTTGACCGCTGCCACATGATCTTTCAGCCATTGTTCGGCGACTGCGGGCGATGAAATATGTTCGGACTGCTCCCATTGCTGTTTTAAATACGAAATCGTCATTTCGCTTGCAACGTCTCCAGCGAGATGCCCCCCCATTCCATCGGCGACAACCGCTAAATAATGACCATCTTTATTTTGAAAAACACCGCCGCTGTCTTCATTGTGAGCGCGAATTTTACCGATATCGGTTTGAAAAACGGCTCTCATTCTTTCACCTCGTCTCTTCTTTTCTCTCCTTCGCGCGAAGCTGCCCGCATGCTGCATCGATATCATGTCCTTGTTCGCGGCGAATGGTCACATTAATTCCATGTTTTTTTAGCGCCCGTTCAAAGGCAAAAATTTGATCGCGCGGCGTGCGCACATAATTCCGCTCTGGTACGTAATTGACCGGAATCAGGTTGACGTGGCACTTTAATCCTTTAAGCAGCTCCGCGAGCTGCTCGGCGTGTTCGATTTGGTCATTGACCCCGCCAAACAGTCCGTATTCAAACGTAACGCGGCGCCCCGTTTTTTCAATGTAATAGCGGACCGCCTCCATCAGCTTCGGCAGCGGGTACGCCTTGTTGATCGGCATGAGCTTCGTGCGCAGCTCAGTCGTCGGGGCGTGCAATGAAATGGCAAAATTGACTTGCATTCCTTCCTCGGCAAATTGATAAATTTTCGGGATAATTCCGCTCGTCGATACGGTTATATGGCGGGCGCCAATATTCAATCCTTTGGAATGATTAACGATTTTTAAAAACTTGATCAGTTCATCGTAGTTGTCAAATGGCTCGCCGATTCCCATCACGACGATGCTGCTTACCCGCTCGCCGTACTCATCGAGCGCTTTTTGCACTTGGACGACTTGCGCCACAATTTCTCCCGCTTCTAAATGACGCTTCAATCCGCCAAGCGTTGAAGCGCAAAACGTGCAGCCGATGCGACAGCCGACTTGTGTCGTCACACAAATCGAATTTCCGTAATGATGGCGCATGAGCACCGTCTCGATCGAATACCCGTCGTGCAGTTCAAACAAAAACTTGATCGTGCCGTCTTTCGATGTCTGTTTCACAATCGTATTTAACGTCGTGATAGCAAAATGCTCGCTTAATTGTTCGCGTAGCGCTTTTGGCAAGTTCGTCATTTCCGAGAAATCGGTTACCCGTTTTTGGTAGAGCCATTCATATATTTGCGTCGCGCGAAACGGTTTTTCGCCGCGCTCGATGAGCCAATTTTTCAGCTCCTCTAACGTCAACGAATAAACCGATGGCAAATGCGGCGGTGTTTCCTTTTGTTTTCGTACGGTCGTCTTTGTTGTTTCCAATGGAGCTACACCTTCTTTCGTAATGATGCGATAAAAAATCCGTCCGAGCCAAAATAGTGAGGGAGGAGATGCAACTGCCCGTTGCGGACGTATGGCTGCACTTTTTCCGGCAGCCGCTCCGGCATCGTTTCATCGGGCGCAAATTCCGGGTGATCCTTTAAAAATTGGGCGATGACTTCCTCATTTTCCGCTCGGTCAATCGTGCAAGTGCTGTATACAAGCGTTCCGCCTCTTTTTAATAGTGGCGCCGCTGCCCGCAAAATTTCTTGTTGCAGCCTAGCGAGGGAAGGAATATCTTCTTCCGTTTTTGCATATTTAATATCCGGTTTGCGGCGGATGACGCCAAATCCGGAACACGGCGCGTCGACTAAAATTTTATCAAACGATTCTTTTTCAAACCGCTCGCCTAAGCGCCTGCTGTCGAGCACACAGGTAGAAATGTTGGTCAGCTGCAGGCGCTTTGCCTGTTCTTCGATCAGCTTCACCTTATGGTCGTGAATGTCTACCGATATAACTTGACCCGTGTTATCCATTAATTCGGCGATATGGGTCGATTTTCCGCCCGGAGCCGCACAGCTGTCAAGCACGCGCTCCTGTTCTTTCGGACCTAGCGCTCTTGCCACTAGCATCGAGCTTTCATCTTGAATCGTGATGAGTCCTTTGCGAAACGCGGCGGTGTGGGCAAGATTTCCTCTTTCTGAACGAATCGCCTCCACGGCGACTTCGCCGCGCGCGACTTCCATTCCTTCCTGGCGGAGCCGCTCCATCGCTTCCTCCACCGTGATCCGCGTCGTATTCACTCTTGCCGTTTGCTTTGGCGGAAGCAGGTTTGTTTCACACATCCGTTTTGCTTCAGCAAAACCGTATTGCCCGACCCAGCGCTTGACAAGCCAGTACGGATGGCTTGTCGCAACAGCCAGCCGCTTGACTTCATCTTCAATGTTCTCGAGCGGCGGCACACCTTGGCGCTGGATCGAACGCATCACTCCGTTTACAAGCGAAGCCGTTCCTTTATGCCCACGTTTTTTCGCGATTTCCACCGCTTCAAAAATCGCGGCGCGGTCGGGAACGCGGTCTAAATATAATACTTGATAAAGGGTCAAGCGGAGCAGGATGCGGACCCACCGTTCGAGCTTGCGCGCTTTTGCCAAAAAAGGAGTCAAATAATAATCGAGCGTGTCGCGCCGCTGCACCGTCCCATATACGATTTCTGTCAGCAGCCCGACATCTCTTGCAGAAAGATGATGTTCCTCAATGACTTTATTTAGTTGCAAGTTGCTGTACGCTTCTTTTTCTTCGATTGCTAACAGCGTTTCTAACGCAATTTCACGCACGTTTTTCGCTTTCATGTTCCTCTCCTAGCTTCATTCCGATGGTGAGATGATTGCCGGCGCCGCGCAAAAACTGCGCTGCCTCCATCCGCTTTTTGCCGGCCGGCTGCAGCTCTGTAATTTTTATTGCTGTTTCATTGCCGGTCGCCACAACGATTCCGTCATCGGTAATATCGATGATCGTCCCTGGCTCTGCTTTTTTCGGTGCAGGAAGTTTTTCCCCCCACCAAATTTTCCATACCTTTCCCTCTTGCGTCGTATAAGCGACCGGCCATGGGTTTAAGCCGCGGATATGGTTATAAATCTCTTCCCCCGATTTTGCCCAATCGATTTTTTCTTGTTCGCGTTTAATATTGTAGGCAAACGTCGCTTTTTCCTCGTCCTGCTTGACCGGAGTCAGCTTTCCGGCAAGCAGCTGCGGAATTGTCTCTGATAACAGTTTTGCCCCGGCGACGCTTAATTTATCATGCAAGGTGCCGACCGTATCGGTTTCCGTAATCGGTACTTCTACTTGGGTTAAAATATCGCCGGCATCGAGTTTCTCTACCATATACATAATCGTGACGCCTGTTTTTGTTTTCCCCTGCAAAATCGCATAATGAATCGGCGCACCTCCGCGCAATTCCGGAAGCAAGGAGGCATGGACATTAATGCAGCCGTATTTCGGCGCCTCAAGCAACGCTTTTGGCAAAATTTGTCCAAATGCTGCCGTCACAATTAAATCTGGTTTTAACGCTAGCACTTGTTCATATTGTTCTTTTTCGCGGATTTTTGTCGGCTGCAATACCGGAATTCCATGCTTTTGTGCTTCCACTTTCACCGGCGGCGGCGTCAACTCCTGCTTTCTTCCTTTCGGTTTGTCAGGCTGGGTGACGACGCCGACGACATCGTATCCATCGTCAATGAGCTGTCTTAATATCGGGACGGCAAAGTCCGGGGTTCCCATAAATACCATTCTTGTCATCCTTGATCATCTACCCTTCTAATTCCTCGGGATCATAATAACGGATTACTTTCGAGGTAAATAATATTCCATGCAAATGATCGATCTCGTGCTGGAGCGCACGCGCCAAAAATCCTGTCGCTTCAAGCATAAACGGCCGGCCGCGGCGGTCTTGGGCACGGATTTTGACATAATCGGCCCGTTTCACTTCGCCAAACAGCCCCGGAAAACTTAAGCAGCCTTCCGGACCGATTTGTTCGCCGCGCGCTTCGAGAATAACCGGATTAACGAGTTCAATGCAGCCATGTTCATCGCCGACATCGACGACGGCGATTTGCTTGGTAATGCCGACTTGCGGGGCGGCTAAGCCGACCCCGTCGGCATCTATCATCGTATCATACATATCATTCAACAGCTTAATAAGCTGGCGATCAAACCGTTTTACCGGCTCGCACTCTTTTTCTAAAATGTCCGCTGGATATGTCACAATCGGTAAAATAGCCAATGATATTTCCTCCATTTACATCATCATATATGGATTTGTATCGATCGTGATCGATAAATCGCCTTGCGCAACATCATGCTGATAGCGATCAATGATCGTTTTTAACACGCTCGTCATGTTCGCCTCTCGCTTGTATTTTATCATGCATTGGTAGCGATATCTATCATGAAGGCGGGCAATCGGGGAGGCGACGGGACCGAGAATAATCGCTTCCTTCGACAGCTGCGACCGCAAGTATGCGGCAATTTTTTCCGTAACCGCCGCGGCTTTCGTAATTTCTTGATGCGATACGGTGATTAGCGTCAAATAGTAAAACGGCGGATAACCGTACATCTTGCGGAGCATCATTTCCCGCTGATAAAAAGTGTCATAATCGTGGTTGGCAGCAAGGGCAATGCTATAATGCTCTGGCGTATACGATTGAATCACCACTTCCCCGGGAAGTTCATGGCGTCCGGCACGTCCGCTTACTTGCGTCAGAAGCTGGAACGTTTTTTCCGAAGCGCGGAAATCAGGAAGATGGAGCATCGTATCCGCCGCCAGCACGCCGACAAGCGTCACGTTTGGAAAGTCGAGCCCTTTGGCGATCATTTGCGTGCCAAGCAAAATATCGGCTTTTCCTTCGCCGAATTTCGAAAGCAACTGTTCATGGGCACCTTTTCGGCTTGTCGTATCGACATCCATGCGAATGACACGCGCCTCGGGAAGCAATTTCGTTAATTCTTCTTCCACTTTTTGTGTTCCCGTTCCGAAAAAACGGATATGCTCGCTGCCGCATGATGGGCAGCGGTACATAAGCGGCTCTTCATGCCCGCAATAATGGCATTTCAGCCGCTGTCCGGCACGATGGTATGTCAGCGAAATGTCACAATGCGGACAGCGAATGACATGGCCGCAGTCTCGGCACATGACAAACGTCGAATAGCCGCGACGGTTTAAAAATAAAACAGACTGCTCCCCTTTATGGAGGCGTTCCTTCAGCTTTTCGAACAACATTCGCGAAAACATGGAGCGATTGCCGCTCCGCAGCTCTTCGCGCATGTCGACGATATGAACGTCCGGCATTCCGTTGTTGCTGATTCGTTTCGGCAACGTCAATAGTTCGTATACCCCTTTTTTAGCGCGCGCAAACGTTTCAAGCGAAGGAGTAGCGCTGCCGAGCACGACCGGACAGCCGTGCAGGCGGGCGCGGTAAATCGCGACATCGCGGGCATGATAGCGCGGATTTTCTTCCTGTTTGTAACTCGCTTCATGTTCTTCATCAATAATAATCATGCCCAAGTTTTCAAACGGAGCAAAAATCGCTGAGCGGGCGCCGACGACGAGCTGCACCTCTTTGCGATGAATTTTCCGCCACTCATCATATTTTTCGCCGACAGACAGCCCGCTGTGAAGCACCGCAACTTGCGAGCCAAAACGGCCTTTAAACCGTTCGACCATTTGCGGTGTCAGCGAAATTTCCGGAACGAGAACGATCGCTTCTTTTCCTTGGCGCAATACTTCTTCCATCGCCTGCATATATACTTCCGTTTTCCCGCTCCCCGTCACGCCATACAGCAAAAATACGCTATGCTCGTTGGCGCGCACGCATTTTGCGATCGCAGAAAGCGCCTTTTCTTGCTCGGCGGTAAGCGGCAGCGGCTTCGTTTTCGCAAAGGTGCGATGTTCATACGGGTCGCGGTATACTTCGATTTCTTTTTCGACAACGAGCCCCTTTTCGACTAACGATTTCACCGAAGCATACGAAGCGGATGTCTGTTCGATCAGCTCTTGCATCGGAACCGCCTCGTTTTTCGAAAGAAGG
Organism: Parageobacillus genomosp. 1; assembly: GCF_000632515.1. Lineage (GTDB taxonomy): Bacteria > Bacillota > Bacilli > Bacillales > Anoxybacillaceae > Saccharococcus. The sequence continues at coordinate 887,027 of NZ_CM002692.1, read as the reverse complement.
AACGTTAACACTTGCTTTTGTTTCGCCGCCCTTGCAGGCATCGCCTCGATGGCTTGTCTTATTTGGTGCGGCGGCACGGCTAATTGAATATGTTTGACTACTTTTTTTCCCGCTTTCTCTTTGACTTGGTACACCACTTCCAAATATCCTTGCTGAACCGCTTTTTGCACCGTCCGCCATAATTTAACCTGCTCGACTTCCTTCCATGTGACGGCGGAACGGCCGGCAAACAGCGCCTGTATTTCTGGCGGCAAAAACGGCCTGTATTCTTCCCGAACGAGGTGGATTTCCTTCTCGTATTTCGCCTTCATCGCTGCCGGCAGCATCGCCTGATAAGCGGAAATGGCAAAGCAAAGCGTCGTTTCTGTTAAATATTTTCCGAGCTTAAGCAGCTCTTCGTTTAATACCGGCGTCACATCCAAAACGGCCTCAATCGGCTTCAGCCTCTCTACTTCCGAGTGCGATTTAACCTCCACCACAAACCCTTGTAAGCGCCGTGGACCGAACGGAACGGTGACGCGCATGCCCGGCTTGAGAATATCTTCCCATTGTTCCGGGATCATATAATCAAACGGACGATCTGTTTGTCTCGAAGGAACATCAACGATAACAGACGCTATTTTCATCGAATCGCCTCGATATATTGATGAATTTCTTTTAAAATCTCTTCTGCCACTTGTTTTTTGGACATCAGCGGCAAGGAACGAACGGAGCCGTCACGTTTAAAAATGGTGACAATATTGGTGTCGCTGGCAAACCCCGCTCCTTCTTCTGAAACGTTATTGGCCACGACCATATCGAGCCGCTTGCTTTCTAATTTTTGCCGGGCATATTCCTCGACATGATCCGTTTCCGCGGCAAAGCCGACTAAAATTTGCGACGTTTTTTGTTCACCGAGCGTTTTCAAAATGTCGATCGTTCTTTCCATTTCAATCACATAGTCGCCCGGCTGTTTTTTTATTTTTTTATCAAACACGTGCTTCGGCCGATAGTCAGCCACCGCCGCCGATTTGATAACGATATCCGCCTGCGGAAAGCGTTCCATCACCGCTTCATACATCTCTTGCGCTGATTCGACGCGAACGGTTTTGACATTCGCCGGAGCCTCCAATTCCGTCGGTCCGGAAATAAGCGTCACTTCCGCGCCAAACCGCGCCGCTGCTTCCGCAACCGCATAGCCCATTTTTCCCGTCGAACGATTGGAAAAAAAGCGGACAGGATCGAGCTTTTCTCTTGTCGGGCCGGCTGTCACAAGCACTTTTTTTCCTTTTAAAAACGGATTGGCAGAGGAAAAGTAGTTCTCGATATTTTCAATGATTTTTTCCGGTTCCTCGAGCCTCCCTTTTCCAACATATCCGCACGCTAAATATCCTTCTGACGGTTCAATGAAGCGATAGCCGAAACGGTATAGCGTTTCGATATTCGCTTGCACCGCCGGATGTTCGTACATGTGGACATTCATGGCCGGCGCGATCCATACCGGCGCCTTTGTCGCTAAAAGCGTTGTCGTAATCATGTTGTCGGCAATACCGTTGGCCAATTTTCCAATCGTGTTGGCCGTCGCCGGGGCAACGAGGACAAGATCAGCCCAATCAGCTAAATCAATATGGGCAATCACCGCCGGATTTTTTTCCGCAAATGTATCAACATAAACTTCGTTGCGTGATAGCGCCTGAAATGTGAGCGGAGTGATAAACTGGCAGGCGCCTTCGCTCATCATCACTTTTACATTGGCGCCACGCTGGGTTAATTGGCTCGTCAACGCGGCCGCTTTGTAAGCGGCAATCCCACCGGTTACACATAATAAAATGTTTTTTCCATGTACCATGTATGAAACACCTCGATTATGCTTTTGTAAAAAAATAACAACCTAACAGCTAGGTTGTTATTTTTCTTCTTCTACTAATTCGATATGATCGGCCGCAATTTCCTCCAACGCTTGCCCAACAAATTTTTTCGACACCGGATTTTTAATCGTTAATTCGGCTTTGTCTTGAAGCTGGCGAGCCCGTTTCGCGACAACGGTCACCAGTTTATATTTTGAATCCACTTTTTGCATTAATAAGTCGATGGAAGGATATAACATCTTTCATTCCACCCCCAACATTTTTTTGTAGCGTTTGGCCACGCGCTCCCGCCGGCAATGCTCGGCGATCACAATCGCCTTAATTCGCTCGCAGGCGAGTTCGACTTTATCGTTTTCGACGACATAGTCATACGCATCCATCATCTCAAGCTCTTCTTTTGCCGCCTCTAAGCGGTTGCGGACAAGCTCTTCCGACTCGGTGCCGCGCGAAATAATCCGCTTTTCCAGTTCGCTTAAGCTCGGCGGTGCGAGAAAAATAAACAAACCTTCCGGAAACACCTTGCGCACTTGCATCGCGCCTTGCACTTCAATTTCCAGAAATACATCTTTTCCTTCTGCAAGCGTTTTTTCCACGTAATCAATCGGCGTTCCGTAATAATTGCCGACGTACTCCGCCCACTCAAGCAGCTTGTTTTCGCGAATCATTTGCTCAAACTCTTCACGCGTTTTAAAGAAATAGTCGACGCCGTCGACTTCCCCTTCGCGCGGTTTCCGCGTCGTGACAGAGATGGAATAATGCAAATTAATATCCGGCTGGGAAAACAGCGCTTTTCGCACCGTTCCTTTGCCGACACCAGACGGTCCTGATAAGACAATCAACAATCCTCTTTCGCTCATAAATGTATAAAACCCTACCCTTCCTCCGATAAATCGTCGCTTCCATATAAACGATTGGCTACCGTTTCCGGCTGCACCGAAGATAGTATGACATGATCGCTGTCCATAATAATGACAGCACGCGTTCTCCTTCCATGAGTGGCATCGACCAGCTTTCCGCTTTCTCTTGCATCTTGAATAATACGTTTAATCGGTGCCGAATCGGGGCTGACGATCGTAATAATCCGAGCGGCGGATACCATATTTCCATAACCGATATTAATAAATTTAATCCCCACGAAACGTCCACCTTCCATAAATGCTATTGTTGCCGCAATGAAACCATTCTAAACGGCTACTCGATATTTTGCACTTGCTCTTTTATTCTTTCAAGCGCGCTTTTCATCTCTACGACTTGCGCGGCGATGCGGCTGTCATTCGCCTTTGCGCCGATCGTATTTACTTCACGGTTTAACTCTTGTACTAAAAAGTCAAGCTTCCGACCGATTGGTTCGTCTGTTTGCAACGTCGCGGCAACTTGCTGAAGGTGGCTGCGAATCCGCTTCAGCTCCTCATTAATATCCGCTTTTTCTGCAAAAATCGCCACCTCTGTTAAAATGCGGGACTCATCGGCAGGAAGTGGAACAAGCTCATGGATCCGTTTCAATAGCCGCTCGCGATAATGTTCAACCACATCGGGCGCCCATTTCTCAATCGCCTGGACCCCTTTTTCAATTTGAGAAAGCCGCTCCTTGATATCAATAAGGAGCGCCTCACCTTCCTGCTTACGCATGAGCGCAAGTTGCTCAGCAGCCTCTTTCACTGCGGCAAGCAAAAGCTGCTCCATGTCTTCATTGACGCTCTCTTCTTCCATAATTTCCGTCACGCCTTCGAGCTGAAATAAGTGGGCAAGCGTCACACGGTCGTGCAGAGCAAACTCTTCATTCGCCCTTTGCAAGCTATGATAATAATCCTTCATTAATTCCCAATCAATATGTAATTTCCGCTTGACTAAACCATCGCCTTCGATATTGACAAAAACTTCTACTTTTCCTCGTCTGACGTACGGCAAAATGACTTTTTTTATTTTATCCTCAAAAGCCATCCATTGTCTAGGGATGCGGATGGAAATTTCACAAAAACGGTGGTTTACCGACTTCATTTCCACTGTAATGGCAAGCTGTTCATTTTTTTTCATGCTGCGTCCAAAACCTGTCATGCTATAAACCATGTCATCACATCCATTTATGTGAAATGCCAAAAAGAAAAGGTCATAGAGTGATCCTCTACCACCTTGGATATTATACCATATCTCTTTTTTATTTTCTCGCCAAAAACGAGCCGGAAAACAAAAATGTTGGAAGTGCTGCTAAACCAATGATGAGCAGCCAATCAAACAGAGCGATCGGCATCGTATGGAAAATTCCTTGCAGCGGCTGGTAGTAAATGACGACAAGCAACAACAACACCGATATAATAACGGCACCGACAAGATATATATTTTCGAACGGATTGCGGTCAAAAATGGAACGCTCGCAGCGGCAGTCAAACACATGAATGAGCTGCGCCATCACTAACGTCGCAAACGCCACCGTCTGCGCATAAACAAGGTCGTTTCCGCTTCGTTCATACGCCGTTATAAATGCCGCCAGCGTCACCATCCCGATGATAAAGCCGCGGCTGACAATTTTCCAGCCAAGTCCGCGGGCAAACACACCTTCTTTCGGATGGCGCGGCGGGCGTTTCATCACATTTTCCTCCGCGCGGTCAAGCCCAAGCGCCATCGCCGGCAAGCCATCAGTCACAAGGTTTACCCATAAAATTTGAATCGGCACAAGCGGAAGCGGCAGCGCCATCAGCATGGCAAACAGCATCACTAAAATTTCCCCGACGTTGGATGCGAGCAAATAGCGGATAAATTTGCGAATGTTTTCGTAAATATTTCTTCCTTCTTGAATCGCCGCTTGTATCGTCGCAAAGTTATCATCTAGCAACACAAGCGAAGCCGCTTCTTTCGCCACATCCGTTCCTGACCGCCCCATCGCCACGCCGATGTCGGCCGCTTTAATCGCCGGTGCGTCGTTTACACCATCGCCCGTCATGGCGACAATATGTCCTCTGCGTTGGAGTGCTTTCACAATTTTTAATTTATGCTCCGGCGAAACGCGGGCAAATACGTAAATATCATCGACGACTTCCTCAAGTTCATCCACCGAGAGGCGTGCGAGCGTTGGGCCGTCCATCACTCTTCCATTCGGCGGCAGCACCCCAAGCTGCTTGGCGATCGCTTTTGCTGTCAATACGTGATCGCCGGTAATCATCACCGTTTTAATGCCCGCTTCCTTGCATTGCTGCACCGCTTTTTTTACTTCTGGCCGCGGTGGGTCGATCATTCCTTGAATGCCAAGAAACACAAGATTTTTTTCCGCTTCCTTTTCCGATGTTATGCGTTCGTGCGCGTGCAGCGGGCGATAAGCGACCGCAATCGTGCGGAGCGCCTGGCTCGCCATCATTTGAATCACGTCTTGTATCGTTTTTCTCCATGCCATTGTCATCGTTTGCTCGCGGCCGTTCCAATATAGTTGGGTAGAAATATGCAGTAATACATCCGGCGCCCCCTTGGTAATAATAAATCGGCGTCCGCTTTGATCCCTCACGATAACCGTCATCATTTTCCGCTCGGAATCAAACGGAAATTCTTGCTCCACGATAAATTCGTTTTCGATGCGTTCCTTCGCCAATCCGGCTTTCATCGCGGCGACAAGCAAAGCGCCTTCGGTCGGGTCGCCGTCGATGTAGCGCCGTCCCCCTTTTTCTTTCAGCTGTGAGCCATTGCAAAGCATTCCAAACATCAGCAGCTGTTGCAAGACCTTCTCTTTCTTGATGTCGATTGGGCGCCCGTTTTCATAAAACTGCCCCGATGTCTCCAAGCCGGCGCCGCTTATCGTCCACGTTTTGCCGTTTGCCCATACATGCGTAACGGTCATCATATTTTCCGTCATCGTTCCCGTCTTATCCGAGCAAATCACCGAGGCGCATCCTAACGTTTCCACCGCCGGAAGCTTGCGAACGATCGCGTTTTTCTTGATCATCCGCTGCACGCCAAGCGCGAGCGCAATCGTGACAATCGCCGGCAGTCCTTCCGGGATCGCCGCGACCGCTAGCGAAACACCGGCTAAAAACATTTCATACAAACCGTGTCCTTGAATGACGCCGACTACAACAACGAGAACGGTAAGCAAGAGGGCAACGACAATTAAAATTTTCCCTAGCTGCTCAAGCCGGCGCTGCAGCGGGGTCATCACTGTTTCCGTATCTTGAAGAAGGTTCGCAATTTGCCCCATCGCCGTTTTCATTCCCGTCGCAATCACAATGCCAACGCCGCTTCCCCTTGTCACCAGCGTGCCCATAAACGCCATATTGTGCAAATCACCGATCGCCGCATTTTCATTCATAAGCGGTGTGGCTGATTTTGCCGTCGGCACCGACTCACCCGTTAGCGCCGATTCTTCAATTTCCAATCCTTTCGCCTCGATTAAGCGGACATCGGCACCGATTCGGTCTCCGCTTGCAAACTTGATAATATCGCCGACTACCAGTTCCTGCGACGGAATTTTCACCCATTCCCCGTCACGCAACACTGTGGCCTGCGGCGCCGATAATTGCTTGAGTGCTTCGAGCGATTTTTCGGCGCGCCGTTCTTGGAAAAATCCTAAAATCCCATTCATGATGACAATGACAATGATGGCAACCGCATCGACATATTCGCCTAAGAGCCCCGAAATAACGGTAGCGACCAGCAACACAAGCACCATAAAATCTTTAAACTGATTCAAAAACACCAAAAGCGCCGACTGTTTTTTTGCTTCTTTTAATTCGTTATATCCGAACCGCTTCAGACGCTTTTTCGCTTCTTCCGCCGTTAAGCCTGTCGTGAGATTGGTGTTTGTTTCCTTCGCCACCTCATTCGTCGCGAGCGTATGCCACTGCATGTTCGTTTCTCCTCCCTCTTTGCTTTTCTATGAAAGCTTATTCAGACATGTCCGAAAAAATGATATGATATGTTATTGATGAAGCAACAAAACAAACAGAAAGGTGTTTTTTATGTCATTCGACGGAGTGTTTACCTATGCGGTCGTAACAGAATTACAGCAAACGCTCGCGGGAGGACGCATCACGAAAATCCATCAGCCGTCTGCCAATGAATTGGTCCTGCAAATCCGCGCGTACGGGCGAAATTATAAATTGCTGCTGTCGGCGCATCCGAGCTATGCGCGCGTTCATTTGACAAATGAAACGTATGACAATCCGGCTGAACCGCCGATGTTTTGCATGCTGTTGCGCAAACATTTGGAAGGAAGCATCATTGAAGCGATCCGCCAAGTGGATTTTGACCGGATTATCATCATCGAAACAAAAGGACGAAACGAAATTGGCGATATTCATACAAAACAATTAATGGTGGAAATCATGGGGCGGCACAGCAACATCATCTTGGTTGACAAAGAAACAAACACGATTATCGACAGCATTAAACATCTCTCTCCTGCCGTCAACCGCTATCGTACCGTGCTTCCCGGCCACGAATATATCGCGCCGCCGTCGCATGGAAAAATCAATCCGCTTGAAGCGACCGAAGAAACGATCGTGAAAAAAATCGATTTTCATGCCGGCAAACTAGCGGAACAGCTCGTCACTACATTTTCCGGGATCTCGCCGCTGTTTGCGAAAGAAGCGGTATTTCGCGCAGGGCTTGCGAATCGGGCGACACTGCCAAAAAGCTTTATCGCGTTAATGGATGAAGTGCGCGCGCATCGCTTTGCGCCAGCGATGTACACGAATGGCGAAAAAGAATGGTTTTACGTGCTTCCGCTTACCCACTTGCAGGCCGAAGCAAAAGCGTTTGCCACGCCAAGCGAACTATTGGACCGTTTCTACTTTGGCAAGGCTGAACGCGACCGCGTGAAGCAGCAGGCACACGACCTTGAACGGTTTATTGCCAACGAAAAAGCGAAAAACGAGAAAAAGCTAGTCAAACTTAAGCAAACATTAGAGGAAGCAAAACAAGCGGAACAATATCGGCTTTACGGGGAACTGTTGACCGCTAACCTGTACGCCATCGAGCGGGGGATGAAAGAAATCGAAGTGATCAACTATTACGACGAAAACGGCGCGACGGTGACGATTCCGCTTGATCCGCAAAAATCGCCATCGGAAAACGCACAAAGCTATTTTCAAAAATACCAAAAAGCAAAAAACTCGCTAAACATCGTCCAAGAACAAATCGAGCGCACGAACGAAGAAATCGCCTATTTCGATACGCTTCTCCAACAGCTCGAAACCGCCGCGTCAAAAGATGTCGAGGAAATCCGCGAGGAATTAATCGAACAAGGATATTTACGGGCGCGCGCCACCAAACAAACGAAAAAGCAAAAACAGCGCAAGATTGAGCTGGATCGCTATGTCGCAAGCGACGGCACGGAAATTCTCGTTGGAAAAAACAACAAGCAAAACGATTATTTAACGACAAAACTAGCGCATAAAGACGAGATTTGGCTGCACACGAAAGACATCCCTGGCTCGCACGTCGTCATTCGCAGCAAAAATCCATCCGAGCAAACGATCATCGAAGCTGCCAACCTCGCCGCCTACTTCAGCAAAGCTCGCCAATCGAGCTCCGTTCCCGTCGACTACACGCGCATCCGCTATGTGAAAAAACCGAGCGGCGCCAAGCCAGGCTTTGTTATTTACGAAAACCAGCAGACGATTTACGTTACGCCGGATGAGGATTTGGTGATTCGAATGAAAAAGCAATAGTAACGCAAATGCTCTCCTGCTATACATTGCGGGAGGGCACTTTTTATGAACTTCAATTTATCGAAATACTTCTTCCAAAAGCAAAAGAGCAGAGCGGGATCATGAAAAAAGAGCGCATTCCGCTGTGCGCTCTCTTACTCGCATTCATTTTATTTTCCCCACTCTTCCGGATTTTCCCGCCATTGGCGTAAGGTGGCGAGGTCTTGTTCTGTCACGACACCTAGTTCGACTGCGGTTTCGATGAGTGTGCCGTAATCCGTCAGTGTATGCACTTCCACGTTATTTTCCGCAAATGCTTGTTTTCCCTTTTCCAATCCATACGTAAAAATGGCGACAACACCAAGCACTTGACAGCCCTCTTCCCGCAATGCGCGAACAGCATTCAAAGAACTTCCGCCTGTAGAAATTAAATCCTCAACGACAACGACCTTTTGCCCTTTTTCCACTTTTCCTTCAATCTGCTTTCCTTTTCCGTGGCCTTTCGCTTGGCTGCGTACGTAGCACATCGGCAGGTTTAGCCGTTCACTGACCCATGCGGCATGTGGAATGCCGGCTGTGGCCGTTCCGGCGATCACTTCGGCATGTGAAAAATGGGTGCGAATGAGTGCAGCGAGCCCGTCGGCTATCGCGCTTCGTACGTTTGGATACGCAAGTGTCAGCCGGTTGTCACAGTAAATCGGCGATTTCAACCCAGACGACCAGGTGAACGGTTCGTTTGGCTCTAACGATACCGCACCGATTTCAAGCAAATGTGCAGCGATTTCTTTTTTCATTCCTTCTCTTCTCCCTTCCATTCCCGTTGCAAACGCTCGTAAGCAGCAACTGGATTTTCTGCGCGGGTAATGCTTCGGCCAATAACGATAAAGCTTGCGCCAAGTTTTTTTGCTTCATATGGCGTCACGACGCGGACTTGGTCATTTTTCTCGTCATCGGCAAAACGAATCCCTGGGGTAACGGTCAAAAAGGCTTCTCCGCAATACTTACGAATAAGCGGCACTTCTTTTGCCGAGCAGACGACACCATCAAGCCCGCTTTGTTTCGCAAGCCGTGCGTAATGAAGCACCGTTTCCTCCATCGGCTGGTCAATCCAAAGCTCATCGCGAAGCATTTGCTCGTTTGTGCTTGTCAGCTGCGTAACGGCGATGCAATATGGACGGCGCGATCCGCTTGGCGTTCCCGCTTCTAGCCCCTCGAGCGCCGCTTCCATCATTACCGTTCCGCCGGCGGCATGGACGTTGACTAAATCGACTCCTAAACGGGCTAATCCCTGCATGGCGCGCTTGACCGTATTCGGAATGTCATGCAGCTTTAAATCAAGGAAAATGCGGTGTCCTTGATCTTTTAAGTAATGGATGATTGCGGGACCTTCTTGATAGTATAATTCCATGCCGACTTTGACGAATAACGATTCATGCGGAAACGATTGTAAAAACGTTTTTGCCTCCTCTAATGTCGGAAAATCAAGCGCCACAATAAACGGATGGTCCACCTTTTTTCCAGCTCCTTCCCGTGCATTCGGAAATATGGCCGATGCCAAGCTCATCCAAAAGTGCCGGCAGTTCAGCAATAATGTTCGGGCAGACGAACGGGTCGATAAAATTCGCCGTTCCAATTGCGACGGCGCTGGCGCCGGCGTAGAAAAACTCAATCACATCTTCGGCTGTTTGAATGCCGCCCATGCCGATAATCGGAATCGAAACGGCTTGGCTGACTTCATAAATCATGCGGATCGCAATCGGCTTAATCGCCGGTCCCGATAAACCTCCGGTTCGGTTCGCCAAAATCGGCTTGGCGGTTTTCACATCGATGCGCATGCCAAGAAGCGTATTAATCATCGTTAGTCCGTCTGCGCCCGCCGCTTCAATCGCTTTCGCCATTTCGACAATGTTCGTCACATTTGGCGAGAGCTTGACATAGACAGGTACTTCGGAAACTTCTTTCACGAGTTTCGTCAATTCCGCGGCAATCTCAGGAACAGTACCAAACGCAATCCCGCCTTTTTTGACGTTTGGACATGAAATGTTCAGTTCAAGCGCATGAACATTTGGCGCTTTGGAAATATGTTTGGCAACTTCGACATATTCCTCCATCGTCGAGCCGGCAATGTTGGCAATAATCGGTACGTCAAATTGGGCAAGCCATGGCAGCTCTTCTTCCATTACTTTTTCTAAGCCAGGATTTTGCAAGCCGATCGCATTCAGCATCCCGCTTGGCGTCTCCGCGACTCTTGGCGTCGGGTTGCCAAAGCGCGGCTCCCTCGTCGTCGCTTTAATCATTATTGCGCCAAGCACGCTTAAATCGTAAAAGCGCGCGTATTCACGACCAAAACCGAAGCAGCCTGACGCCGGCATAATCGGATTTTTCAATGAAAGTCCCGGCAATTCGACCGCTAAGCGGTTCATAATACCACCTCCCCGGCTTTAAACACAGGACCGTCACTGCATACTTTCTTATACGCTGTTTCGCTGCCAGGGACGTGACAGACGCAGGCAAAACAGGCGCCGATGCCGCAGCCCATCCGCTCTTCCAGCGAAAGATATACTTCTTTGTGCGGAAACGCTTGTTCCAGCGCTTTTAACATCGGTTTCGGGCCGCACGCGTACAAGACGTCAAACGAAATCGCCCGTTCATTGATGACATCGGTGACAAATCCTTTCGTTCCGTAAGAGCCATCGACAGTAGCGATATACGTTTCCCCGAACTCGGCAAACTCCCGTTCATAAAAGACGACCTCTTTCGTTTGAAAGCCGAGCACGCTTGTCACCGTCACTTCTTTTTTCACAAGCCACTTTGCTAGTTCATAAAGCGGCGGGACACCGATGCCCCCGCCGACAAGAAGCGCACGCTGTCCTTTCGCAACAGCGTCAAGCGGAAATCCGTTTCCGAGCGGGCCGAGCACATCGACCGTTTCCCCTGGCCGTTTTTCCGAAAGCAATGTCGTGCCAATTCCTTCTTTCCGGTAAATAAGTGTACATTCCCTCGCGTCTTGATCGATGCGGCAAAGGCTAAGCGGACGGCGCAAAAGCGGATCCGTTTGCGGAGTCACTTTCACATGGACAAATTGCCCCGGTGCATTCATTTCTTCAACTAAACGGCCGCTTAACGTTAGTTCATAAATGTTTTTCGCAATCGGTTTGTGGCGAACGATCGTCATTGGTTCCCGCTTCATCATGCGCGCACCAGCCCTTGCGTCATCGCCGTCGTCGAAAACGTCATCGATTCGATCACTTGCAGCATCGCCCGCGCCGTATCGAGCGAGGTTAAACATGGAATGCCGTTTTCGACCGCTTCGCGGCGGATGCGGAAGCCGTCGCTTTCCGGCTGTTTTCCTTTCGTCAGCGTGTTAATGACAACTTGCGCTTTTCCTTGACGAATGACATCTAAAATGTTTGGCGATGCGGAATGGATTTTATTGACGACAGTTACCGGAATGCCCGCCGCTTTTAACGCTTCCGCCGTGCCGTTTGTCGCAAGCAGTTGATAGCCAATTTGATAGAAACGTCTTGCAAGTTCAATCGCGTCTTCTTTATCTTTATCAGCGACCGTCAACAACACCGCTCCGTACGGGCGAATATGAATGCCTGAGGCGACGAGTCCTTTATAGAGCGCCTTTTCAAAGGTCGCGTCTTTGCCGATCACTTCGCCGGTTGATTTCATTTCCGGGCCGAGCGAAATATCGACGTTGCGCAGTTTCGCGAATGAGAAGACCGGCGCTTTCACGTATACGCCTTCGCTTTCTTGTTTCAAGCCCGTTTCATAGCCAAGTCCCGCGAGCTTCGCGCCTAAAATGACTTTCGTGGCGATGTTGGCCATCGGCACGCCGGTAATTTTGCTTAAAAACGGCACCGTGCGGCTGGAACGCGGATTGACTTCGAGCACGTATACTTCATTTTGGTACATGACAAACTGAATGTTTAACAGCCCGACAATGCGCAAGCCTCTTGCCAGTTTAATCGTGTAATCAACGATTTTTTGCTTGATGTCCTTCGTTAACGTTTGCGGTGGATAAACAGCGATCGAGTCGCCCGAGTGAACGCCGGCCCGTTCGATATGTTCCATAATGCCCGGGATAAACACCGTTTCTCCGTCAGAAATCGCGTCCACTTCGATTTCTTTTCCGATTAAATAGCGGTCGATGAGCACTGGATGCTGCGGATTGACTTTGACGGCGTGCTCCATGTAGTGCAATAGTTCCTCCTCTTGATAGACGATTTCCATTGCGCGGCCGCCGAGCACGTACGATGGACGGACGAGCACCGGATAGCCGATTTCCTCGGCAATCCGCACCGCTTCCTCGACGGAAAAGGCCGTTTTTCCTTGCGGCTGCGGGATACCTAGCTCCGATAACGTTTGTTCAAATTTGTCACGGTCTTCGGCGCGGTCTAAATCCTCTAGCGACGTTCCTAAAATGCGGACGCCGCGCGCCGCTAATTCCGCCGCTAGGTTGATCGCCGTTTGGCCGCCGAACTGAACGATGACTCCAACTGGCTTTTCTAGGTCAATGACATGCATCACATCCTCGATTGTTAACGGCTCGAAATACAACTTGTCCGATATGCTGAAGTCAGTCGACACCGTTTCCGGATTGTTGTTGATAATAATCGCTTCGTAGCCTGCTTCTTTAATCGCCCAGACGGAATGAACGGTCGCATAATCGAATTCAATGCCTTGTCCGATGCGAATCGGTCCGGAACCAAGCACCACGACGCTTTCGCGGGCAGTAACGACCGATTCGTTTTCGTCTTCGTACGTGCTGTAGTAATACGGCGTTTCTGATTCAAATTCCGCCGCGCACGTGTCCACCATTTTATATACAGGAATGATTCCTGCTTGTTTGCGCATCTCATAGATGTCGCGCTCGCTTTTATTCCAAAGCTTGGCGATCGCTACATCGGAGAAGCCCATTTGTTTCGCTTTCCGCAGCACTTCGATATCTCCCTTATAATCACGGATGACGGTTTCAAAACGGACGATGTTTTCGATTTTGGTTAAGAAAAAGCGGTCAATTTGGCTCCATTCATAAATTTGCTCGACAGTAAAGCCGCGGCGCAGCGCTTCGGCAATATAGAAGAGACGCTCATCTCCCGCTTTGCGAATCCGTTTTTCGATTAATTCATCCGATATGTTTTCCACATCCTTGAGTTCAAGGTGGTAAACGCCCGTCTCTAAAGAACGCACCGCTTTTAACAGCGATTCCTCGAACGTCCGTCCGATCGCCATCACTTCGCCTGTCGCTTTCATTTGCGTGCCAAGACGGCGATTCGCCGATTCAAACTTATCGAACGGAAAGCGCGGAATTTTTGTCACGACATAATCAAGCGCTGGTTCAAAGCAGGCGTACGTTTTTCCTGTCACCGGATTAATGATTTCATCTAACGTTAAGCCGACGGCAATTTTCGCGGCCAGCTTGGCGATCGGGTAGCCGGTCGCTTTTGACGCTAACGCCGATGAACGGCTGACGCGCGGGTTGACTTCAATGACATAATAATGGAAGCTATGCGGATCGAGCGCCAGCTGCACGTTGCAGCCGCCTTCGATGCCAAGGGCGCGAATAATGCGGAGCGACGCGTTGCGCAGCAATTGATATTCACGGTCGCTTAGCGTCTGGCTTGGGGCGACGACGATCGAATCGCCGGTATGAATGCCGACCGGATCGATATTTTCCATGTTACAGACGACGATCGCGTTATCGTTGGCGTCGCGCATCACTTCATACTCAATCTCTTTATAGCCGGCGATGCTTTTTTCCAACAAACATTGATGAACAGGACTTAGTTTTAACCCAGTAGAAACGATATCAATCAATTCTTCCTCATTCGTGCAAATGCCGCCGCCGGTGCCGCCGAGCGTAAACGCCGGGCGGACGATGACCGGATAGCCGACCTTTTCGACGAAAGCGTATGCTTCTTCCAAGCTATGAATAATTTCGCTTTCCGGAACGGGTTCGCCGAGTTCGTTCATCAGGGCGCGGAATTGCTCGCGGTCTTCTGCTTTTTCGATTGCCTCTAATTTTGTTCCTAAAATTTCAACACCGCATTCTTCCAGCACTCCGGCTTTTGCCAGTTCCACCGCCAAGTTTAGTCCCGTTTGCCCGCCAAGCGTCGGCAAAATCGCGTCCGGACGTTCTTTGCGAATGATGCGCGCAAGAAATTCAAACGTGAGCGGCTCCATATATACTTTGTCCGCAATTTCGGTATCGGTCATAATCGTTGCTGGATTGGAGTTTACTAAAATGACTTTATACCCTTCTTCCTTTAGCGCTAAGCACGCCTGTGTGCCCGCATAATCAAACTCCGCTGCCTGGCCGATGACAATCGGGCCGGAACCGATCACTAAAATCGTTTTAATATCTTGGCGTTTAGGCATGGACGATTTCCCCTTTCTTTTTAAACTCGCGAATCATCGCGATAAACTCATCAAATAACGAGTTGGCGTCCTCAGGACCAGGTGATGCTTCCGGATGATATTGCACCGTAAACGCCGGATAATCAAGATGGCGCAATCCTTCTACCGTGCCGTCGTTTAAAGCGATGTGTGTTACTTCTAATCTTGTATTGTGCAACGATTCTTTTTTAACGGTATAGCCGTGATTTTGCGAAGTAATCGCCACTTTTCCCGTCGCCAAATGCTTCACTGGATGGTTCGAACCGCGATGGCCGAACTTCATTTTTTCCGTATCGGCTCCGCAAGCGAGGGCGAACAGTTGATGGCCGAGACAGATGCCAAAGAGCGGCACTTTGCCGAGAATACCCTGAATCATGTCAATCGCTTCCGGTACATCTTTCGGGTCGCCAGGGCCGTTTGAGAGCATCACCCCATCTGGATGCAAACGAAGAACTTCTTCCGCTGTTGCATTGTATGGCAAGACGATGACGTCGCAATTCCGTTTATTTAGCTCGCGCAAAATGCCGTGCTTCATGCCGAAGTCGACCAAAACGACGCGGTAGCCCCGCCCCGGACTTGGATACGGACTTTTTGTTGAGACGCGTTTGACCTGGTCGCGCGGCAGTGCCGTTGTTTTCAAGTATTCGACAACCTCTTGCACGCTGACATCCAAGTCGCAAATCATACCTTTCAGCGTCCCGTATTGGCGGATGATGCGCGTCAATTTACGCGTATCAATCCCTGCTAAACCAGGAATCTTTTTTTCTTTTAAATATTCGTCAAGCGTCATCTCGTTGCGCCAGTTCGATGGCACATCACATACTTCTTTGACGATCAGCCCGTGAATGTGCGGTTCAATCGATTCAAAATCGTCACGGTTAATGCCATAGTTGCCGATGAGCGGATATGTCATTGTCACGATTTGTCCGCAATAAGAAGGGTCGGTTAAAATTTCTTGATACCCGGTCATTCCCGTATTAAACACCACTTCGCCAACTATTTTTTCCGTACTGCCGAACGCCTCTCCGATAAAGAATGAACCGTCTTCTAATACAAGCTGCCGTTTCATTTACACTCTTCCTTTCTGCCAAACTAGTTTTCCGCCGACAAACGTCATCACCGGCCAACCTTTGCATTTCCAACCGGTAAATGGAGTATTTTTTCCTTTGGATACAAACGTCTGCGGATTAATCATTTCTTCCGTCTCTAAATCTATAATCGTAATATCCGCCCGCTCGCCGACCGCCAGTTTTCCAAGCGGCAGTCCGAAGCACTCTGCCGGCTTCACCGTCAGCAAATCAATCAGCTGCTTAAGCGTCAACATATTCGTTAAGACCAAATGAGTGTAAAGGAGCGGAAACGCGGTTTCCAAGCCGACGATGCCAAATGGGGCGGCGTTCATGCCTTTTTGTTTTTCCGCTTCCGTATGCGGGGCATGGTCGGTGGCGATAAAATCGATCGTGCCGTCCAGCAATCCCTCGATTAGCGCCGCACGGTCTTCTTTGCTGCGCAGCGGTGGATTCATCTTATAATTCGTGTCAGGACCCGGAATATCTTCATCACACAAAAGAAGATGGTGCGGCGTCACTTCCGCGGTGACGCGAATGCCTGCCCGCTTCGCATCGCGGACGATGCGAACCGATTCTTTCGTGCTAATGTGGCACACATGGTAATGACAGCCTGTTGCTTCCGCCAGCAGCACATCGCGCGCGATATGTACCGACTCGCACACAGACGGAATGCCGTTAAATTTGTAGCGGCGCGCGAATTCACCATCGTGAACAGCCCCGCGATTCGTTAACGTGTTATCTTCGCAATGGGCGACAATCGCCATATCCAGTGCAGCGGCGCGCTTCATCGCTTCATACATCATGCCGGCCGATTGCACGCCGACGCCGTCGTCGGTAAAAGCAAACGCCCCTGCTTGCTTTAATGCCGCAAAGTCCGTCAGCTCTGTTCCTTGCTGGCCGACCGTAATGGCAGCATATGGAAGCACATTGACATAAGCCGTTTCGCGAATCCGCTTGCAAAGCCATTCCATCTGCTCTTTCGTATCCGGCACCGGGCGCGTATTTGGCATCGCCGCCACTGTCGTAAAACCGCCTTTCGCTGCTGCCAGCGTTCCGGTGGCAATCGTTTCTTTCGCTTCGCCGCCTGGTTCGCGCAAATGAACGTGCAAATCGATCAATCCGGCGGAAATCAACTTGCCTTGCACATCGATGACTTCATCCGTTCTTTCGCCCTGTATCTCACGGCCTATCGCCGCAATGACACCATTTTCGATTTTCAGTTCCGTCTGTTCAAGCACGCCATCGTTATTGAACGACATGCCATTTTTCAATATAATGCCCATTTTTCATGCTCCCTTCCATTGCTCGTTTCAGCACCGCCATCCGTACATAAACACCGTTTTCCATTTGCTTAAAAATGCGGGATCGTTCTGATTCCACAAGTTCGCTGGCGATTTCAACATCGCGGTTGACCGGTGCCGGATGTAAAATAATGCTTGTTGGTTTCATCCGTCTCGCCCGTTTCACCGTCAATCCATAACGTTCATGATACTGTTCTTTCGTCAGCCCCATTTTTTCCGCGTGACGCTCATGCTGGATGCGCAGCAGCATGACAACATCCGCCGCTTCCACCGCCGTATCGATATCGACGTACGTTCCGTATGGATTTGCCTCATCTTTCCATGCTTCCGGACTTGAAAACAGCACTGTTGCTCCTAATCTTGTCAGCACTTCCGCGTTCGAGCGGGCGACGCGGCTGTGGCGAATATCGCCAATGATCGCAACAGTCAATCCGGAAAAGGTGCCGAACTCCTGGCGAATCGTGAGCAGATCCAAAAGCGATTGTGTCGGATGATGCCCGCAGCCATCCCCGGCGTTAATGATTGGGATGCGAATCGAATGACGTAGAGATTCAAAATACGCGTCTTCCCAATGGCGAATGACAACAGCGTTTACTCCGATCGATTCGAGCGTGCGAACCGTGTCGTACAGCGTTTCCCCTTTTTGCACGCTCGACATATCCGCATCAAACGGGATGACGTGAAGCCCTAGTTTCCGCTCCGCCATTTCAAAGCTGCATTTTGTCCGTGTGCTTGGTTCAAAAAACAAGTTGGCAATAAACATCGGCTCAGGCGGGCGCCAAAAATGGCCTTTTCTAAATTGCTCCGCATCGTCTAATAATCGGGTAATTTCCGTGACGGACAGTTCGGATAATGTAAACAAATGCGTCATTGTTTTCTCTCCTTTGCTTGATTTCTCATAAAAAAACACCCTGCCGAGAGACAGGGTGTTACACAGTTCGCAAAAAGGTGTCAGAAAGCAACCATCGTCTTTCTAGACAACGGCCTACCTTTTTCCTTCTCGTCGTAACACCCTTTTAAGTCTCTCTGGACTTAGTTAAAAGGTGTCATTATGCGACATGGTCATTGTTTTCTTCCGTTTCTACTTCAAACATGTTTTCTTGTACTTCCGGGCGTCCTGGCAAAATCAGATTTAAGATGACACCGCAAATCGCCGACAGCGCCATTCCTTGGATTTGAAACCCATCGGTTATTTTTAAGACGGCGCCGCCGATGCCAATGACTAAGATAACAGAAGAGATGACTAAGTTGCGTTTGTCCCCGAAATCGATGCGGCTATCGACAAGCATGCGCAATCCTGACGATGCGATGATGCCAAAAAGCAGGATCGATACGCCGCCCATGACTGGGGTCGGGATCGAGCTGATCAGTGCGGTGACTTTACCGACAAAGCCGAAGATGATCGCAATCACCGCCGCTCCGGCAAGCACGTAGACGCTGTATACGCGCGTGATCGCCAGCACTCCGATGTTTTCGCCATACGTCGTTTTCGGCGGACCGCCAAGCAGCGCAGAAATCATTGTCGCCGTTCCGTCTCCTAAAATCGAGCGATGCAATCCCGGTTTTTGAATGAGATCGCGCCCGACGACTTTACTTAAGACAAGCTGATGTCCGATATGTTCCGATAGTGTCACGACCGCCACCGGCACCATCAGCATGACAATATCCCACGTAATGTGAACTGGATAATCGACAAATGGCAGGAGGAAATCCGGCATTTCAAACCATTTTGCTTGCGCGACTTTCGCAAAGTCGACCACTCCGACGATAAGGGCATATATATAGCCGACGATAATTCCGACTAATACCGGAACTAGGCTGAGCATGCCGCGCAAAAACACGGAGCAGACGATCGTTGCCGCCAGCGTGACAAGCGCGACCGAAAAGTAAGTGAAACTGTATTTTCCGTCGGGATTGTTCATTGCCATGCCTACTGCCGTGTTGGCCAGCCCGAGGCCGATCACGATAATCACCGGGCCGACGACAATCGGCGGCAACAGCTTCATAATCCAGCGGTAGCCTGCTTTTTTAATGATGAGCGCAACGATGCCGTACACCAATCCGGCTAGAAAGCTGCCGATCATTGCCGCTCCCGCTCCGCCTGCCGTTTTCGCCGCGATAATCGGTGCGATAAAGGCGAAGGAAGAACCGAGATACGCAGGGACTTGCCATTTCGTGATCATCAGGAAAGCAAGCGTCCCAAGCCCGCTCGTAATAAGGGCGATTGACGGGCTTAATCCGACTAGATAAGGCACTAAAATCGTCGCACCGAACATCGCGAATAAATGCTGCAAACTAAGCGTTAGCCATTGTATGGCCGTTGGCCGATCTTGAATATCCAATACCGGTTTGTTCATTATTCATAAACTCCTTTCTCGCTTTGCATAAAAAAACCTCTTTGCCCTTGAGGGTGCAAAGAGGGTACAGAGATAGTCTTCGCCTATTCTGTCCCTTTTGCAGCCTCGCGGGACTGCACTTAAAAGGGATGACATTTATTTTTCATGAATGCTCACTTGGTCCAACTCATCGACTTCCGTTAGCTCGACGACAATCAACTCTGAACTCGAAGTCGGCACGTTTTTGCCGACGAAATCAGCGCGAATCGGCAGTTCACGATGGCCGCGGTCCACCAATACCGCAAGCTGAATTCGCGCCGGGCGTCCAAGGTCCATTACCGCATCCATCGCCGCGCGCACCGTTCGTCCTGTAAACAATACATCATCGACTAAGATAACTTTTTTATCGGTCACCTCAAACGGTACATTCGTTCCTTTCACCAACGGTTCATGATCCGCTGTTTTGACCGTTAAATCATCGCGATACAAGGTAATATCCAATTCGCCGACTGGAATGGTGCTGCCTTCAATTTGTTCAATCCGTTCTGCCAGCCGTTTCGCTAAGTAAATGCCGCGCGTCTTAATGCCGATCAGCACACAATCGTCAATTCCTTTGTTCCGTTCGATAATCTCATGAGCAATGCGCGTCAGCGCGCGGCGGATGGCCTGTTCATCCATCACGACAGCCTTTTGCATGTCGCTTCACCTCCACAAAAAAATCCTCCCGCCTGAGAAGCGAGAGGAACCGTTCGTACACGCACAAAAAGGCATACCATGGTCTTTATTTTTTCTTCATCCGATCCCTTCTCAGCCTCACAGGACTGAATTTAAAGGTTCATATTCACTTGATTTCATTGTATGTGTTCGCGCTGGCGTTGTCAATCATTTTTTCGCAGCCATTGTAAAATTGCTTCGAATTCAGGCGGAAGCGGCGCCTCAAATTCCAAATATTCACCGGTGCGCGGATGCGTAAATCCGAGCACGCCGGCATGCAGCGCCTGCCCGTCGATCGGCAGCGTCTTTTTTGGCCCGTATTGCGGATCGCCGGCGAGCGGATAGCCGATATATTTCATATGCACGCGAATTTGGTGCGTTCTGCCTGTTTCCAACTGGCATTCGACGAACGTATAGTGTCGGAAGCGCTCGAGCACACGGAAATGAGTGACCGCTTCTTTTCCGTTTTCTTCGGTGACCGCCATTTTTTTACGGTCCCGTTTATCGCGGCCGATCGGCGCGTCAATCGTGCCATAGTCGTGCGGAATGACACCATGGACAATCGCCTTATATTTTCGCGTCACCGTTTTTTTCACGAGCTGGTCAACAAGCGATTGATGCGCAACGTCATTTTTCGCCACCATCAACAAACCGGACGTATCTTTATCAATGCGATGGACAATGCCTGGACGCAGCACGCCGTTAATGCCGGACAGATCAGTGCAATGGGCAAGCAATGCATTGACGAGCGTGCCGCGCATATGCCCGGGAGCCGGATGGACGACCATGCCGCGCGGTTTATTCACCACAAGCACATCCGCATCCTCATAATAAATATCAAGCGGGATATTTTCCGGCTCGACATGGAGCGGCTCGGGCTCCGGCAGACGGATAACGACCACATCCCCTGCTTCGCATTTGTAATTCGCTTTCACAGACCGATCGTTGACGGTGACGAGCCCGTTTTTGATCCACTGCTGCACTTTCGAACGCGACCATTCTTCATTTAATACGGCAATGACCTTGTCAATGCGTTCGTTGTCGTATTCTTCATCAATGTGAAACTGAATGACTTCCATTTACTGATTCTCCCTTTCTGATGTCGCGAAGAAAAACGTTTTGATAAAAAGAAGAACAACGCCAATCGTCAACGATGAATCGGCAACATTAAATACAGGAAAGCTGTATGTACCAATATACGCATGGATAAAATCGACCACTTCTTTGCGGAAAAGACGGTCAATAAAATTGCCGATCGCCCCGCCAAGCATCAAGCCAAGGGCAACGCCAAACAGCCTTTCTCCGCGCGGCAGGCGCTGGATATACACAATGAGCCCGATGACAACAATAACGGTAATCAAATAAAACAGCCAAAACTGTCCTTGCAAAATGCCCCACGCTGCACCGCGGTTGCGATGGGACGTAATGTAAAACACGTCTGGAATAATAGGGATGCTTTCCCCAAGCCGCATATACTTTACTACAAGCCATTTTGTCCATTGGTCGATGGCGATGACCACCAGCGCAATCATATAGTATATCACCATATTACCCCCACTTACGTATATCATACCTAATGCATTGTAGCATAATCAGGCAATGATAGACAATTGGATGACACGATAAAAACAGCGGAGCTGCCGCAGTTTAGGCAGCTCCGCCAGCTTTAGGCGGAATAATGTTCTTTCACAATATGGGCGCAGCGCGGACATAACGTCGGAAGATCTGCATCTTTTCCTACTTCCGGTGTCACCACCCAGCAGCGCTCGCATGTTTCTCCTTCTGCTGGTTTGACGATGACGGCGACATTGGCCAATTTTTGCGCATCTTCCGGTGCGTTTTCATAATCTTCCGCAATCGCAAATTCAGATACGATAAACAGCTGTTTTAAATCTTCTTCAATCGATTGTAAAAGCTGACGCGCTTCTTTTTTCGGATACACGACGACGCTTGCCGTTAATGATTTACCGATCACTTTTTCATTGCGCGCCACTTCGAGCGCTTTAAGCACATCATCGCGCAAGTTCATAAACGCATCCCATTTGGCGATCAACTCGTCTTCGCCATCGAGCGCCACCGGTTCCGGCATATCGACAAGCTGAACGCTTTCCGCTTTTTCTTTCCGGTTTGGAATATGCTCCCATACTTCATCAGCCGTATGCGGCAAAATTGGCGCAACTAGTTTCGTCAACGCGACGACCGTTTCGTACAATACCGTTTGAATCGAGCGGCGGGCGCGGTCATTGGCCGCTTCAATGTATAAAATATCTTTAGCAAAATCTAAATAAAACGCGCTTAAATCAACGGTGCAGAAATGGTTCACTTCATGGTAAATTGCCGCAAAATCATACGTTTCATATGCATGTTTTACTTTTTCGATCAACCGGTTTAATTTAGCGAGCATATAGCGGTCGACTTCACGCAATTCGTTCACCGAAACAGCATCGGCCTCCGGGTTAAAGTCAAATAAGTTGCCGAGCATAAAACGGAATGTGTTGCGAATTTTGCGATACACTTCGGAAACTTGTTTTAAAATGCTGTCAGAAATGCGAACATCAGCTTGATAATCGACGGAAGCGACCCAAAGCCGTAAAATATCGGCGCCAAGCTGTTCCATTACTTTCGCCGGCACGACCACGTTGCCAAGCGACTTGCTCATTTTCCGCCCTTCGCCGTCCAGAACAAAACCATGGCTTAACACCGCTTTATACGGCGCTTTTCCAGTAACAGCAACCGCCGTGGACAGCGATGAGTTAAACCAGCCGCGATATTGGTCCGAACCTTCTAAGTATAAATCGGCCGGGCGCTGCAAATCGTCACGTTCGACAAGAACCGCCTGATGCGAAGAACCGGAGTCAAACCATACGTCCATAATGTCTGTTTCTTTCGTAAAGATGCCGTTCGGGCTAGACGGATGGGTAAAGCCTTCCGGCAGCAAATCTTTTGCTTCACGTTCAAACCACACGTTCGAACCGTATTGGCGGAATAAATTCGATACGTGTTCGATCGTTTCATCAGTAATGATCGGCTCGCCGTTTTCCCCGTAAAAGACCGGAATCGGCACGCCCCATGCGCGCTGGCGGGAAATGCACCAGTCGCCGCGGTCGCGGATCATATTATGGATGCGGATTTCGCCCCATTCCGGAATCCATTTTGTTTCTTTAATAGCCTGGAGCAATTCGCCGCGGATTTTATCAATCGATGCAAACCATTGTGTTGTCGCCCGGAAAATCGTCGGCTGTTTTGTACGCCAGTCGTGCGGATACGAGTGCGTGATAAATCCAAGCTTTAACAGCGCGCCGACTTCTTCTAATTTTTGTGTAATCGCTTTGTTTGCCTCATCGTAAAACATTCCTTCAAAGCCTGGCGCTTCGCTCGTCATATAGCCGCGCTCATCAACCGGACAAAGCACGCCGAGACCGTATTTCTGCCCGATAATAAAGTCGTCTTCCCCATGACCAGGCGCGGTATGCACGCAGCCCGTACCGGCGTCTGTCGTTACATGTTCCCCGCAGATGACTAAAGAATCTCGGTCATAAAACGGATGTTTGGCCACGACGTACTCTAAATCTTTTCCTTTGATCGTTTTCACAACCGTTACTTCGTCCCAGCCGACTTCTTTGACAACTGCTTCTAGTAATGCGGCAGCAACAACGTATTTTTGACCGTTTGTTTCCACCACTTGATAATCAAGGTCTGGATGGACAGCAATCGCTAAGTTTGCTGGAATCGTCCACGGTGTTGTTGTCCAGATAACGATTTTTTCGTCTCCGTCCAATACACCTTTTCCGTCTTTGACCGGAAACGCTACATAAATCGATGGCGAACGTTTGTCTTTATACTCAATTTCTGCTTCCGCCAATGCCGATTCGCTTGACGGAGACCAATAAACCGGCTTCAAGCCCTTATAAATCAGCCCTTTTTTCGCCATTTCGCCAAACACTTTAATTTGCTGTGCTTCATATTCTGGTTTCAGCGTAATATACGGATTTTCCCAGTCGCCGCGCACGCCAAGGCGCTTAAATTGCTCGCGCTGGTTGTCGATTTGCTCGTACGCGTATTGCTCGCAAAGCTTGCGAAACTCGGCAACGCTCATCGACTTGCGGTCGACGCCTTTTTTCGCAAGCGCCGTTTCAATCGGCAGCCCGTGCGTATCCCAGCCCGGAACATATGGAGCGCAATAGCCGCTCATTGATTTATAGCGGACGATAATATCTTTTAAGATTTTATTTAAGGCATGCCCCATATGAATATCACCATTGGCATACGGCGGCCCATCATGAAGCACAAACAGCGGGCGGCCTTTTGTCCGCTCCTGCACTTTGCGGTAAATGTCCATTTCCTCCCATTTCTTTTGCATTTCCGGCTCGCGCTTTGGCAAATTGCCGCGCATTGGAAAGTCCGTCTGTGGCATTAACAACGTTTCTTTGTAATCCATATTCATTCCTCCTTGCATTCGTATGATCTATCATCCATGTGGAGAAGGCATTATCATATGATGTTTTTTCACGGCTCTCCGCCTCGCTATGGCGGTAAATGTGCGCCGCTATCGGAACGCAAAATAAAAAACCGCCCTCTCCCAGAAGGGACGAGAACGGTCTCGCGGTACCACCCTTATTGACTATGTTATCACATAGCCCACTTTGCATTCGTAACGTGAATGACACGCCATGGCCTACTTTTCCGTTCGGCATGGAACTCCAGGGTGATCTTCACTCTTTCGCTTATGCTAGGCTTCCACCATCCCTAGCTCGCTGTTATAAGCGGTGAAAGAGCTACTGTCCCTTTCATCGTCAGCACTGATATAAGTTGTCAGATTTGTTGACTAACTAATAAAAACCAGTCAATCAATCGCTTTTCTGCCGTGATCCCAAACGAGAACGACATCGGACAAACAGATTTGTCCGATAAGCGTTCTTCGTTCGGGCTGGGCATGCGTACCGCATGCCCAGTCGGCCAAGCTATCGCTTGCCGACTTCGGCAGAAAAGCGAAGATGGTCTACTATTTTAACTGGCAATATAGTTTCAAAAAGAAATAACATCCGGCTGCATTTATATATTGTAATCGATATTATATGCGAAAAAATCGGCGGCCGTCAAGATTGCGGCAGCTCTTCCTTTTTTTCCACATCTACTTCCGGGATTTCATATTCCATTAAATCGTCCCAGTCGCTGCTGTTAATCATTTCGAGCTGCGCTTCGACCAGCATGCGGAAACGGGTGCGAAGCACTTTCGACTGCCGCTTTAAATCTTCAATTTCCATCACTATTTTCCGCGACTTTGCCAGCGCCTCGCTAATGATGCGCTCCGCGTTTTTCTCCGCCTCTTTGATGATGAGCTTCGCTTCTCTTTGCGCGTTGCGCTTTATTTCTTCCGCCGTTTCTTGGGCGACGAGAATCGATTTGTTCAATGCTTCCTCAATATTTGTGAAGTGATTGAGCTTTTCCGTCAATTCCGCTACCTTTTCTTCCAATTGCTTTTTTTCACGAATCACCATTTCATAATCTTTAATCACTTGATCGAGAAACTCATTGACTTCATCTTCATTATAGCCACGAAACCCACGGCTGAATTCTTTATTATGAATATCTAATGGCGTTAAAGGCACAATGGCCACCTCCGTTTGCATAGTTCCTTTCCTTAAATCATTCGACATTTTTCTATAAATTCCTGCCATCATTCGATTATTTTTGCAGGCCGATGCGAACAAGCCACTTCTCTTTTTTTGTCTTCCCCTCAATGTCCATGATTTTACAGCGACCAAATCCGCGCGCCGAAAGAACATCGCCTTGCCCACATTCAAAATGCGCCTGCTCGACTACTTTCCAATTGACTTTGACAAGCCCGTTTTCAATAACGGATTGCATTTTCTGCCGCGAGGTGTGAAAAGCTTGGGACAAGATCGCGTCCAACCGCAATGACGAAACGGTAATCAGCGCATCTTGCCACGTTTCTTCTAGCATCATGATGTCTGAAAGCGGCTTTTGTTCTAACGAAACAGTCGCTTTGCCGATTGCATGCAAATGGAGGCGGACATACTCCGCCACCTCGTTTGCCGCAAGAAATTGTATTTGTTCCTCTTTGCGCAAAATATCGCCAAATTTTCCGCGCCTTAAACCAAGCGACATCAGCGCCCCTAACACTTGCCGATGCTCTAAGGTGACAAATTTGCTCGCATAATGGACTTCAAATAAGGCAATTTCATAATCCGCTTCTTGCGGCTGAAAATACGGCGGGTACAAAAACGCCCGCTTCCGCTCCACAAACGGGGCGCCGCCAAAAAAGGAAACGCGGACTTCATCATCGCGGCCAATGACGCTTTGGACAATCTGCTGCTCGCGCGGATCCAAAAAGTCGGTAAGCTTAGGGGCGTACTGCCGTTTGACCGTTTCTTGCCACTCCAACACCTGGTCAATAAAATGATGCTCCTCTTTGCGAAAATGCTGATATATTTCCATTTGTTCACTCCTAACTTTCATGAAGAAAGGAACCCGCTTCATGGATTCCTTACACTAAATTTAACATATCAAACAAGGCATGCAGCCCCCTTGTCGCAAATTCCAGCACTAAAAAAGCGACGATTGGCGAAACATCAATCATCCCAATCGGTGGGATAATGCGGCGAAACGGCTCTAAATATGGCTCGCAAATCACGGCCAACATCTGTCCAAATTTCGTGTCGCGGGCGTTAGGAAACCACGACATCAAAATATAAATAATCAGCGCATACGAATAAATTTGAACCAATGTCGTCAAAAACCAAAGCAAGCTATCCATAGACGGCTACCACCTCTTTATTGTTCTATCGTCCTCGCTATCAATCGAAATCGAGCCACTGACATCGACGTTATCTGGCGTGCATAAAAAAATTTTCGTGCCGACTTGCTGAATGTCGCCGCCGATCGCATATACGGTGCCGCTTAAAAAGTCGACGATTCGTTTCGCCTGCTCGTGCTGAATCCGTTGCAAATTGACAATCACCGCGCGCCGGTTTTTTAAATGATCGGCGATTTCCTGCGCCTCCGCGTATGCCCGCGGTTCAATTAACACGACTTTCGATGACTTTTGCACGCTTTGCAAGCTTACGATATTCGCTTTGGCATTTCCCTTTGTGAGCGGCTGCACTTCTTCCTCCTCTCCATATTCTTCTTCATATTCTTCTTCATACTCCTCATAATCTTCCTCTAAAAAATAATCTTTGAATTTTTTTATTAATCCCATCGGTTCCACCTCCTAAAATTGTTTGCCGACTAGCGATGTACCAAGTCGAATGAAGGTCGCCCCTTCCTCGATGGCAATCACATAATCATTAGACATTCCCATCGACAATTCCGTGCATGGCGCATTGGCAATCTGTAATGCTTGTACATTTTCTTGCAATAATTTTAATTGGCGGAAACACGACCGCAATACCGCTTCGTCATCGGTATACGGCGCCATCGTCATTAAGCCAACCACTTGAATATGGGAAAAATCGCGCAGCTGCTCAATAAAAGGAATGACTTCGTCTACAGCTAGTCCATGTTTCGTCGCTTCGCCGGAAACATTTACTTGCACAAAGCATTTCACCGGCTTTGTCGCCCGCTTTTCAATTTCTTTCGCGAGCGACAGGCGATCCAACGAATGAATATAGTCGACTTTATCAATGATATTTTTTACTTTTCGCGACTGCAAGGTGCCGATAAAATGCCATGTCGCTTTATCGCCCAACACGCTATATTTTTGCAGCAGTCCATCGTCGCGATTTTCTCCTAAATCGGTAATGCCGGCTTCAAGCGCCTCGCGCGCCCGCTCTACACTTACATATTTCGTCACGGCAACGATACTAATGTCGGCAGGGTCGCGTCCGACACGCTGGCATGCTGCTTCAATGTTTTCACGAATTTTGGCTAAATTGTCGCGGACCGTCATTATTTTTCCTCCTTCCTGCCGATAAACGCCATCATTCTTCCCGTTTTGCCATGATCGCGGCGATGGGAGAAAAACAAATGATCGGCACAGCTTGTGCAGTATGAAGAAACATAAATATGGTCTTTACGGATGCCTTCTTTCATTAGCAACATCTGATTCAATGCTTTTAAATCAAGCGCATATTGTCCAGGGCTTACTTGCCGATACACAAGCGGCTGTTCTTCTTGTAAAACGCGATCAACATGTACGATTACGCGGTCATCGACTACATAGCAGCAGGCGCCAATCGAAGGACCGACCGCCACATAGATATCAGCAAGCGGAATGTGTTCCCGCTCCTGCCAAAGCCGGACCATTTTTCCGGCAATATTTTTTACCGTTCCTTTCCATCCGGCATGGGCAAGCCCGATCATGCCATGTTTTGGCGCCATAAAATAAAGCGGTACGCAGTCAGCAAAACATAAAGCAAGCAGCACCCCTGCTTCATCTGTATATAAACCATCCGCACCCGCTATGGCGGATGAATAATCTGTCGCTCCTCTTCCACTTTGGCCAGCTGTGACCTTTTCGATGCGGGCGTCGTGTATTTGCTCGCAACAGATCCATCGCTCAAGCGGAAATTGCAGCAAATCGGCCAAACGCTGGCGGTTGTGGACAACGACAGCACAGTCGTCGCCGACATGCAGCCCTAAATTAAATGTCGCAAACGCGCCGCTGCTCATCCCACCGTGTTTTGTCGTAAAGCCAGCCGTTACTTCGGTGAACGGATACGATGGCTGCAGTAACAGCAGCTCCTTGCCTGCTTGTTGAAAAATGTCAGACATTTTCGTCAACCTCATGCTTTTTTTTGTTGATTTTTATCACTTTTTTTCCTATTTTATCATAGTTTGCTTAAACGTGATAACCATTATTTATCATTTAATCCATCTCTATTCGCTATCCTGCAAGCGAACTAAAATAACGTCCGCACCAACTTTGACGATATTTTGCCACGGGATGACAACCGCTTCTTCGCGCCCGAATAAACCGAGCACTTTTCCTGCCCCTAAAATGATTAACGAGCGGATTTTTCCTGTCTCTAAATCGATATCGATATCGCCAATATTTCCCAATTTTTTGCCGTTTGCCACATTGACAATGTCTTTCGATTGAAATTCGGAAATTCTCATCATTGTAAATCCCCCGCTTTCTCGTCTTATTCATAACTATATGAATGTATATAACGGCTTATGTAAAAAAGAAAAGAGCTGAACGAGCAGCTCTTATACTTGAATGTTTTTATTCATTTGCCGAATCGCCGCTTTTTCCAACCGCGACACTTGTGCTTGGGAAATTCCGATTTCTTCAGCGACTTCCATTTGCGTTTTTCCTTGGAAAAAGCGTTTACGAATGATCATTTTTTCCCTTTCGTTAAGACGCCGCAGCCCTTCTTTTAGCGCAATTTCTTCAATCCATTGGCTGTCGCGGTTGCGTTCATCGCTTAATTGGTCCATTACGTAAATCGGGTCGCCGCCATCATTATAAATCGGCTCAAATAAGGAAACAGGTTCTTGAATCGCATCGAGCGCAAACACCACTTCTTCATGAGAAACACCAAGTTCTTTGGCAATTTCTTCTGTCGTTGGTTCTTTCGCCGTTTCACTCATCAGCCTTTCACGCACTTGCAGCGCTTTATAGGCGATATCACGAAGCGAGCGGGATACGCGGATCGGGTTGTTATCGCGCAAATATCTGCGAATCTCGCCGATAATCATCGGCACTGCATATGTTGAAAATTTTACATTTTGACTTAAATCAAAGTTATCAATCGATTTCATAAGTCCGATGCAACCGACTTGGAATAAATCATCAACAAACTCTCCGCGGTTATTAAATCGTTGAATAACGCTTAACACAAGCCGTAAATTACCATTCACTAATTTTTCCCTTGCCTCCAAATCCCCTTCATGCATCCGTTTGAATAGTTCACGCATTTCTTCGTTTTTTAGTACTGGAAGCTTGGATGTGTCTACGCCACAAATCTCAACTTTGTTTCTTGTCAAGTTGTTCCCTCCCATCAGGAGATGCTAAGTCGTCAGTTTTCAGTATCCCCTGTGGAAGGAAAAATATGCACATCTGTCCAATGCGTAAAAAGGCGACGATCAAACGATCGCCGCCGTTTTACATCATCTTATTGAATTCTTTGCGAAGCCGCTTAATAATCCGTTTTTCTAACCGTGATATGTAAGATTGCGATATGCCAAGCAAATCGGCAACGTCTTTTTGCGTTTTTTCTTCTCCGCCTGAAAGCCCAAAGCGAAGTTCCATAATTTGCTTTTCGCGCTCGCTAAGCTGGCGCAGTGCATTAAATAAAAGTCGCCGGTCGACATCTGCTTCCAAATCTTTTGTAATTACATCGTCTTCCGTGCCGAGCACATCCGACAATAGTAATTCATTGCCATCCCAATCGATGTTTAGCGGTTCATCAAACGATACTTCAGAACGGACTTTATTATTGCGCCGCAAATACATTAATATCTCGTTTTCAATGCAGCGGGACGCATAGGTGGCCAGTTTAATTTTTTTCTCGGGATTAAACGTATTTACCGCTTTAATCAGTCCGATCGTTCCGATGCTAATTAAATCTTCAATATTAATTCCTGTGTTTTCAAACTTACGCGCAATATAGACAACAAGCCGTAAATTGCGCTCAATAAGGAGCGATCTTGCCGTTTCGTCCCCAGCAGAAAGCTTTTCGATCAACATTTCTTCCTCTTCTTTTGTCAATGGCGGGGGCAGCGCCTCACTACCGCCGATATAATATATTTCATCCGTTTTAATTCCTAACTTCGTCAATAGCTTATAGAAAAAATACATGATGCGAAGTTTCCACGTTTTCATGAAAATCCCCCTTCTAAATTAATAAAAAGTGAGTATGATTATAGTAACGAATTATGAAGCAGTAAGCTTCCTTCCCGTTTGCACCATTTTCGGATGGATAATGCACTCGTATTCCCCATCTGCGGACAATTTTGTTTCGTTTAATCCGATGAGCCCTTTTTCGACTTCAAGCCATTGCCTTTCGTAGAAAATCATAATGCGGTCCGGTTTCACGGCGATTAAAAATTGCTGTTCACTTCCGACAACCCGGTACGGGATGATGCGCAGCCGATGCACCCATTTTTCAAATACAGGATGATGGTACCAATCCATCGATGTTTCCAGCCGAAGCTGCTGCACTAATTCCTCTGGCAGCACTTCCTTGACTTTCTCCTTTTCCACGATCATAACTGGTATTTTCGATATAGGATCATATAGTTGATTGCCACTGTCAATCAATCCTTTTAATGAAAGCGGCCTGCCGTCAAACACAATAACAACGTCCACAATATGTTCAAAGCGCAGCTTCTTTTCGCGAATTCCAGCGATGCGGGCGCGGGAAAAAAACCATAGTATCGGAAATCCGACTAAAACAAACATCCAGCTAACCGGATCTCCGACACCGAGTGAATACGTTGTCAGCATGCCGCGGTGAATATCAATTTCCCGCTGTAAAAAATAATGCACCGCAACCATACCGCCGCCGACGGTAAAAGTGGCAAAGTAAAAGGTGAATAAATTTTCTAGAAAATACCTTATGCGTTTAAATCCAAAAGCAGCGAAAACGATCAAAAAGGAACATAACACCTTTATAACAGGGTGCTGAACATACACGGAAAACGGGGTAAACATCATGACAACGAGCAAGGAGCCAATAAACGCCCCGACAAGCACCCGCCACCACACGACATCCCGCTTTAGCATAATTGCCGTCAGCCAAAGCAGCAGACTGTCAAAGCACAAATTTAGCAGCCAAATGACATCTAAATAAACGGCCAATCAAATAGCCTCCTTCTTCTTTCACCAAAACAAGCTGTTTCTGAAAATAGTATATAGTACATCTTATTGGAAAGTCTGTCAATTTATGATGATGAAAAACAGAAATTTTTGTCAAAGAAACAAGAAAAGCGAAGGGCGCCTGCTCATCGGCGACACGCGCTGGAGGACCCGCGAGGAGGCTCAGACCAAACAAAGTTTGGTCTTGCGTGGGTTACTCAGAGAAGTTAACTCAATGTGTTGCCGCCCAGCGGATCGAAGCGTCGCGAGCCGATGGCGCCCGGAGCTAGACAAATAAGAAAAGCGGAGGCGGCGTGAATAGCTCCCGAAGCGAAATGTTCTTCGCCCGCTGAAGTGCTTGCACTTCAAGGGCGAAGGTTATTTCGCACAAGGGAGCTAGCCGCCGGAGCTAGACAATAAAGAAAAGCGGAAGCGCCGAGATTAGCCTTCGAAGCCAAATGTTCTTCGCCTGCAGGGGTGCCTGTCATCCCGAAGGCGAAGGTTATTTGGCAGAAGAAGGCTAGGCGCTGAAGCTAGACAAGGAAGAAAAGCGGAAGGTGCCCCCATTTCGCCTAAAGGCTGCCCGCGTCCTGCGGGCAACGGCGAAATGTCGCCATCCTGGCTCCGCGATACGCGCTGGAGAAAAGATTATTTTAATGAAAAAACAATTGATTGGAGATTAGCTATGGAAAAAGAAAAAGAGCACGAACCATAAAAGATTCGTGCTCTTTCGTTTAACGGCGGCGATTGCGATTGCGCAGAAACGCAGGAATATCCAGCGGATCTTCGACTTGCGCCGAGCGCAATGCCGTATAATCTTGCGTCACTTCTTCGCGTTTCTCCCGTTTCGGGGCAGGGGTCACTTTCGGAATAGTGCCGATTCCAACCCGCGATGGGCGCGGCTGCGA
Organism: Parageobacillus genomosp. 1; assembly: GCF_000632515.1. Classification (GTDB taxonomy): domain Bacteria; phylum Bacillota; class Bacilli; order Bacillales; family Anoxybacillaceae; genus Saccharococcus. The sequence continues at coordinate 854,047 of NZ_CM002692.1, read as the reverse complement.
AGCGACATTTTCATTAAATCCGGTCGCAATGACCGTTACGATAATTTCATCTTTTAAGTTTTCATTAATGACCGAACCGAAAATCATATTTACCTCTTGATCGGCGGCCGATGCAACAATATCAGCAGCTTCTTGCACCTCATAAAGACTTAAATTCGTCCCGCCGGTGATATTCATCAATACCCCTTGGGCACCATCAATTGACGTTTCTAACAGCGGACTCGAAATCGCTTTTTTCGCCGCTTCTGCCGCCCGATTTTCGCCGCTGGCAATCCCGATGCCCATCAGCGCCGAGCCTTTATTGGACATAATCGTTTTTACATCGGCAAAGTCCAAGTTTATCAGGCCTGGCACGGCGATTAAATCAGAGATGCCCTGCACCCCTTGGCGTAGAACGTTATCGGCTTCGCGGAATGCCTCTAACATCGGCGTGTTTTTATCAACAATTTCTAAGAGACGGTCGTTTGGAATAACGATTAACGTATCGACGGCTTCCTTCATTGCTGCAATTCCGCTTGCCGCCTGTGTCGCCCGCTTCCGTCCTTCAAATGTGAACGGACGAGTGACCACTCCGACGGTCAGGGCGCCTAATTCACGAGCGATTTGGGCAATGACTGGGGCAGCTCCAGTGCCTGTTCCTCCGCCCATTCCGGCTGTCACAAACACCATATCCGCGCCTTTTAGCGCCTCTTCAATTTGTTCCTTGCTTTCTTCCGCCGCTTTTTTTCCAACTTCTGGATTGGCACCGGCACCTAAGCCGCGCGTTAATTTTGCCCCAATTTGCAGCTTTGTCGGTGCTTTTGATAAATTTAACGCTTGCGCGTCTGTATTGACAGCAATAAACTCGACACCTTGTACACCATGTTCAATCATCCGGTTGACGGCGTTGTTGCCGCCGCCGCCGACTCCAATCACCTTAATCGTTGCGAATTGATCAATTGTAGTGTCAAACTCCAGCATGGCTAAATCCTCCCAAATTTCAATCTCTATTCAAAGAAAGATCCGAAAAACTTCTTCATTTTTTTTCCAAAGTTGTCTTCCTTCTTTTTCGGCTTCGGCTGCTGCTTTTGCGGATGTCGCTCTACCGGCTCCGCCACAGTGGCGGCAACCGGAACCGATTTTCCTTGTAGCATCGCCTGCCGATAAGCAAACTTAATTAATCCGACTCCTGTCGTATATTGTGGGTCGCGCACCCCTATATAATCAGGCATCGCAATGCGCACGCTGCTTCCTAACACGACATGCGCCAATTCCAATATTCCCGGCATATTGGCGACACCGCCTGTAAGCACGTAGCCGCCAGGCAGGTCGCGAAATCCGAGCTTGCGAATTTCGTGCTGGACCATTTGAAAAATTTCTTCCAATCTCGCCTCAATGATATCAGCGACTTCCAATTGGGTAAACTGCTGATATTGATCGGTCCCGATAATCGGCACGGTGAATACTTCCTCTTCCGAAGCATGATCATAAAAAGCATGTCCATGCTTTAGTTTAATTTTTTCTGCATCTTCCGTCGTCGTACGCAGTCCGATCGCTAAATCTTTTGTAATATGCTCGCCCCCTACAGGCAAAGCAGAAGTGGCCTGCAAAAAGCCTTGTTCAAAAACAGCGATCGTCGTGGAACCACCGCCGATATCCACTAATGCGACTCCCAAATTTTTTTCATCATCAGATAAGGCGAGGGTGCCAGCTGCAAGCGATTGTAGGCAAATATCGCTTATTTCCAAACCAGCACGTTCCACACAGCGGAGTAAGTTATGTAAAATCGTTTTCGAACCGGTGATAATCGTTCCTTCCATTTCAAGACGGACGCCGAGCATGCCGCGTGGATCGTTAATTCCATCCAATCCGTCCACGATAAACTGCCGCGGAATAACGCCGATAATTTCCCGATCTGGAGGAATCGATACGACTTGCGCAGCATCGATCACACGCGCAACATCCTCATCGCTAATTTCACGGTTTTCGCTGGAAACAGCGACAATGCCATGGCAGTCTTGCAGTTGAACATGATTGCCTGTCACACCGACGATCACGCGGCGAATCGTTAAACCAACCATCCGCTCCGCTTGCTCCACCGCACGTTTGATCGATTGCACCGTTTTATCTATATCAACAATAGACCCTTTTTTGAGCCCTTCCGATTTTACATTCCCTACTCCAATAATGTTAATGGAATCGTTCAGCATTTCTCCAATGATGACTTTCACGCTCGATGTACCAATATCAAGGCTAACGACGATCTCATTGCTGCTCATCTTTTGGTACCTGCCTACTAAAATCGTATATGTACCGCCTCTACCACCCGTTATATCGTCTTTCATTCCTGTTTCCGCGGTCGATTACGTATTTTAGTAAGCAGTGACACCTCCTTTTAAGCTGAAATTTATACACCCCGATAGCTATGAATCTTTCAATCTATAACAGAGTTCGATTATGAATCGTTGGCAGTGATGAAAAGGCAATGGCATGATTTTTTACTCCATATAATTCAACATATCAAGAAACTTTCCCTTTTTTCTTAATTAACTTTTTTCACGGTTTTGTCGCCTTTCCATCCATTCCGTAAGCAAGAGACGACGGATGACGGCGATATTTTGAAAAAGACGCACTCCAAACGCAAATACGGCTGCTAAATACAAGTCTACACCAAGATGAACACCAAGAAAAGTTAAAGTTGTGGCTAAAAAAATGTTAAAAAAGAACCCTGTTATAAATACTATTTCGTCATATGTTTGTTGTAAATGGGCGCGAAGCCCACCAATTAATGTATCAAATGCAGCCAAAATTGCAATGGATAAATAATTAGAATATTCGTCCGGAACGCGCAAATCCGCTAGAGATCCCACAATGAAACCAACCAATAAGCCGATGAGCGGAAGCCACATGCTATTTCTCCTCCTTTTCGGCTTTTACCATTTCCATATATTTTGCATTCCATTTTTCATCAGACGGCGGAATGACGATCGATGCCAACGGCTTCGAGATCGTAAGCTGCAAATTTTCCACAATGAAATCGTCACGGATGGTCGATACGGTTAGACGGTTGTACAACATGTCGGCATCATCGGCGATCACCTTTACTTCAATAGGAAGTGAAGAAATTTTGCGGTCCCCGACTTGCGTCACGCCGTTCACATCGCGAACCGCCGTGGTGTTGGTAATCCGCTCGTCGGCAATGGCGATTTCTTTTGCACCGTACTTATTCAGCTCATTCATCAGCCGCTGCAGCAGCTCGGGCGACACCGTTTCCGTAATCGGACCGACATAATCGTTGGGATAAAATGGCTCAATCGTCAGCACCACGCCTGGGCCTTTCGCTTCCGTCAAGCCGGCTTCTTGTTCCAATTCCCTTACCGTTTCGTGCAAAACCGCTTCTCGATTTGAGCGTTGCTTTTGCTTATAGTCCCGTAATTTTTGCTCATAGCCTTCCATTTCAAACAGAAGCTGCTGTTGCAGCTGTTGTTCTTTTTTTAAATCGGCGCGCAATTCCCAAATATCGCGCGTATCGCGAACTTTCGGATGCGATGTTGTCTGCAGCCCAGCAGCAAGCATCAATCCAAAAATCGTCGTAATACAAGTGAAATAGATCGTTTTCTTACGCTCCAATCATCTTCACCATTCTTTCTATACAGGCAATTTATGGACGACGTACTGGAAAAATAGGATCAAGTACAATTTCCTCTTTCCTGTCAATCTTCACCGTAATGTTATCTTGTACGAGCTGGTCTGTTACTCCGCCGGCAATATTCAAAGCGGAAACAAGGACGTCTGGATTGCCGATCGCCGAAATAATAAAAGGCGCCGCATGCTGCGTACCGTCTACTTCAATGACAGGGCCGTTGCAAACAATATACGAACGGTGGGAAATCCGCTGTCCGTTAATGGCGATAGCTTCTGCTCCGGAAATAAGAAGCTCGTGAATCACTTTAAAAACATGCTGTTCATGAACGATGTAATCGGTCGCACTTTGCTCCGATGGAATATAGGATGCGTCCGCTAGCGTAACTTCAATTCCCTTTCCTTTTACTTTCGACTCTCCGACATACATGCGCAACTTTTCCGCCTGTTTGGCCAAATTCGTATGCGTTTTTTGTTGATTGGCCAACTCATTTTCTATTTTGGTAACTTCGTTTTGTTTTTCCACTAACTCGTTTTTTAGCTTCCGGTTTTCCTTTTGGATTTGAATCAGCTGCTTACGGTACTCATATTCTTTTTGCCACTGCCGGTCCGTGACGTTTCGCTTCGCCGCTTCTTTTTTTGTATACTGATACGAAAACGCAAGCATCATCCCAAATATAAAACAGATGAAAGAAAGGATGACACGATTATTTTTTTGTTTCTTCATTGTCATCCTCCTTTTTCGGCGGTTCATAAGGGGTAAAGTAATTGCTTACTTCTAGATGGATGACCCCTTTTATATTCGGGTCCAATTGCTGCACGATAGACGGGTATAACGACATTTTCTCGGCAAAATTGTGGATGCTCGCGCTCACTTCATGACCGTCGTTCATATAAACGGTAACATGATCACGATGATCTTCATTTGGCGTATAATGAATTTCCGAAATGGCGTTTAATACCGATGGGGAAAGTTGCGCCAATTGCCCTGTCATTTCTTGTATATCTTCCCCTTTTTTCCAGTTTACTAAAATTGGCGCATCACTTGGCGCGATTTTCGATGTGCGTTTTTTTAATATGTACCCATTTTCTAAAAGCGGGAAAAACATTTGCCTGTCATAAATATAAGCGATCCTTCGCCGTTCGTTCACGCGAATAATGATCGTATTGGGAAAATGTTTTTCCACTGATGCGTTCTTCACTTCCGGGTGTTTCTCAATATTCTGTTTTATTTGGTCCTCTTTTATTTTCCAGAAGCTGATCTGCTTCGTTATGCCGCTTAAGGTAATGATTTGCTCCGCCGGGAGATGATAGTTTCCCTCTACTTCAATATGCCGAACATTGCTTAATGGAGACTGGAAATAAAGCACACATAAGATGAAGAGGAAAAAGAAAGAAATATACGTGATTAAACGGCGATTCGCTTTTTGCCGCCGCCGCTCTTTTAGCTTCGGTACTCGCTCCTCAAGAACAACCACTTTCCCTTTTTCCAAGATGATTCACCGCTTTCCGACATAAGCTTGAAAGCATGGTTATAAAAACAAACGGCATGCACGGATGCCGTTTTTTCACATAAAAGTAAAACTCGCTTTCATTATATCATAATATTTTATAAAATAGAGAGCTAGATTTTTACAATTTTCGCCCTATAATCTCTACTTCCGTTTGCAAATGAATCCCGTATCGTTCGTAAATGGTCGTTTTCACAAACTGAATTAAGTCGAGCACATCTTTGGCCGTTGCTGTCCCTGTATTAACAATAAAGTTGGCATGCTGCTCGGAAATTTGCGCGCCGCCGATTGCATATCCTTTTAAGCCGGCTTCCTCAATCAGTTTTCCGGCATACTGCGGCAACGGGTTGCGGAAAATGCTGCCGGCACACGGCTTATCCCACGGCTGTGTTTGGCGGCGGTAATCCTTGTTTTTCCGCATTTTTGCCATTATTTCTTCGCGGTTTCCAAATGCAAGCTGAAGATCGGCAGCGAGGCAAATTCCGCGTCTTTTTGTCTGCAGCACAGAAGTGCGATAGGCAAATTCCATTTCCTCGTTCGTTAGCCATTCGATTGTTCCATCTGAAAATAAAATAAGCGCTCTCTTCATAATTTGCGACATATCCGAACCGTGCGCCCCCGCGTTCATATAAACGGCCCCTCCGACAGAACCGGGAATGCCACCAGCAAATTCCAAACCGGATAATCCTTGTTTACTCATGAGCGTAGCGAGGCGCACTAATGAATACCCGCCGCCGACCGTCACCGTTTCCCCGTCGACATGCAGCTCATCAAATCCTTCGCTTATTTTAATGACTACTCCTTCGACTCCTGCATCAGAAACGAGCAAATTCGAACCGCGGCCGATCGCGCGCCATGGCACTTCGTACTTTTGGATAATCGTCATCGCTTTTTTCAAGCTTTCCACGCTGTCCGGCTCAATAAATACATCGGCCGGACCGCCGACTTTCATCGTCGTATGGTTCGCTAACGGTTCCATCTCCTTTACTTTTCCAATATTCGCGTTTAACAGCTCTTTTACCATCGCCTTCATCACTGCCATCTCCTTTCCTGACCGCCTATGTATATACGTATGCGCGATATATGGTAGAAGCCACCGTTTCGGCATATAAACAAAATGAGAGGGTGCCTCCCTGCATTTAGAGAGATACCCTTTTTCTCCTTCTTACACGCACCCGTAAATATAGTATTCGTTTTGTCAATACCTTGCGTGTTTGCTAATGTTTAATAACACGCCAATCGCCATTAACATTAGAGTCAGCGATGAACCGCCGTAGCTTAAAAACGGCAGCGTAATCCCCGTTACCGGCATTAAGCCTGTAACGACGCCAATATTAATCATTACTTGAATCGCCACCATGGAAATAATGCCGATCGCCAAAAAACTTCCGTATAAATCCGGCGCTCCAAGCGCGATGCGGACCCCACGCCAAAGCAACAGGCTAAACAACAATAATACAAGCGATCCGCCGATAAAGCCAAGCTCTTCCGCTAAAATCGCAAAAATAAAGTCCGTTTGCGGCTCCGGCAAATAAAAAAACTTTTGCCGGCTTTGTCCTAATCCTAAGCCGAATAAGCCGCCGGGACCGATCGCATAGAGCGATTGAATGATTTGAAACCCGCTGCCAAGCGGATCTTCCCACGGATTTAAAAACGACGTAATTCGCTTAATGCGGTATGGCGCCGACAAAATAAGGGCAGCAAAGCCTGCCAGGCCGAGCACCCCCAGCCCGATAAAATGGCTGATTCGCGCGCCGGCGACAAAAATCATCGCGATACACGTTCCGACCATGACGGTGCCCGTTCCTAAATCCGGCTGAAGCATGATCATGCCAAACGCCGCAAATACCAATGCTAGCGCAGGCAGCAGTCCTCGTTTAAACGAAGTAATGTTTTTTTGATTTTCCGATAAATATTTGGCCAAAAAAGCAATCATGGCAAGCTTCATAAATTCGGATGGCTGAATGGAAAACGCCCCGACGCCGATCCAGCTACGCGACCCGTTACGGATCATGCCGATTCCCGGAATTAATACAAGAACGAGCAACACAAAACAGATAATCAGCAATGCTTTCGACCAATCGCGCCATGTCCAATAATCGATATTCATAATAAAGAACATAGCAGCGATGCCGACACCAGCAAATAAAAGCTGCCGTTTGGCAAAGAAAAACGAGTCATGAAACTTGTATTCCGCCCAAACAGCGCTGGCGCTGTACACCATTATCAGCCCGATGGCTAATAAGGAAAACGTAAGGATGATTAACAAAAAATCAGGCGTAGACTTTTTCCGCGGCAATGCCCAACACCTCTGCTTTTTTAAACTAGGGGGAAAGGCTGTCCTTTCCCTTCTATTTCAACTTATGCACGGCGTTGATAAAAATGTCCCCTCTCTGTTCAAAAGTTTTATATTGATCCCAGCTTGCACACGCCGGTGATAGCAAAATGACATCGCCCGGTTTCGATAATTGATAGGCAACCGGCACGGCTTTTTCCACATTATCGACATATTCAATCGTTTCTATTCCCGCTTGTTTAGCGATGCGCGCGATTTTTGGCGCCGTTTGCCCAAACAAGATGACCGCTTTGACATTACGCAAATAAGGGAGGAGAGCATCAAATTCATTGCCGCGGTCTAGTCCCCCTGCTAACAAAATAACGTCATCATTGTCGAAAGAGGAAAGCGCCTTTTGTGTCGCCAAAATATTCGTTGCTTTCGAGTCATTGAAAAACCGTCTTCCGCCCACAGTGGCCACATATTGCAGCCGGTGCTTCACTCCGGTGAACGTCGTCAACACTTGCTGAATCGCTTCGTTGTCTACGCCTGCTAATTTTGCTGCGGAAACCGCCGCTAATATATTTTCTAAATTATGTTTCCCGGGAAGGACAATATCGGAAACAGCAATAACTTTTTCATCATTCCAATAAACCACATTGTCTTTTATATAAGCGCCCTGTCCGAGCACTTTTGTCGCGGAAAAAAGAACGGTTTGCGCTTGAATGTTTTCGGCAAGCCGCATCACCAGCTCGTCATCCGCGTTGACAACCGCATAATCTTCTTTTGTCTGGTTTTTAAAAATATTGGCTTTTGCTTGTGCATAAGCCTCCTTGGTGCCGTGATAGTCCAAGTGGGCATCAAAAATGTTTAATAAGACGGAAATGTGCGGGCGGAACTCACGAATTCCCGCGAGCTGAAACGAAGAAAGCTCTGTGACGAGCCATTGATCCGCCTTTGCCGCCTTCGCCACTTCGCAGGCGACCAGTCCGATATTTCCGGCAAGCAGCGGCTGTTTTCCCCCTGCCTGCAGCATTTCATAAATTAATGTTGTTGTTGTTGTTTTCCCATTGGAGCCGGTAATGCCAATGAAAGGCGCTTCGGAAATACGGTAAGCTAACTCTACTTCCGTCACTACCGGCAGTCCTTTTTCTACCGCTTTTTTTACCATCGGATTTGTATATGGAATCCCCGGATTTTTCACAACGAAATCAAACGGCTCATCCAACAGTTCAAGCGGATGGCCGCCGCAAATAACCCGGATTCCCAATTGTTCCAACTGCTGCGCTTCTTGACTTTCCGCAAATGGTTTTTGGTCATTGACGGTGACAATGGCACCTAGCTCATAAAGAAGCTTTGCCGCCGCAAATCCACTTTTCGCTAAACCGATGACTAACACCCGACGTTGTTGATAGATAGCTGTCTGTTTCAATTAGATCCACACCTCGATATATATTCCTAGCATTGCAAATAGTAAGCCGACCGCCCAGAACGTGACGACGACACGCCACTCTGACCAGCCAATCAGTTCATAATGATGATGCAACGGACTCATGCGGAATACGCGTTTTCCCGTTGTTTTAAAGGAGATGACTTGAATGATCACCGATAACGTTTCAATGACAAAAACGCCGCCAATAATGACAAGCAAAATTTCCAGCTTCGTTAAAATAGCGACGGCAGCGATAGCCCCGCCTAACGCAAGCGATCCCGTATCTCCCATGAACACTTTCGCCGGATGGGCGTTAAACACTAAAAAGCCTAGCACCGCTCCGACAACGGAAACGCAAAAAATCGCAACATCGTACTGACCTTGGTCCCAGGCAAGAACGGCATAGGCACCAAAAGCGATTGCCGCTGTACCAGCCAACAATCCATCCAACCCATCCGTTAAATTAACAGCATTGGAGCCGCCGACAAGCATGAAAATAAGCAACAGCACATATCCCCAGCCGAGGTTAATGGAGAGATCGGTTCCCGGAATATGTAAGGCGGTAGAAAAGCCGCTATGCTCATATACAAAGAAAAAGACAAGCGCGATCACCAGCTGTCCGATTAACTTTTGTTTGCTTGTCAAACCAAGGTTTCGTTTCATCACTACTTTAATCATATCATCTAAAAAACCAAGCACTCCATAACCGATCGTAACAAACAAGAGCAAATACGTTTCTACGGAAAGAGCGGCGAATTTTTTCGTCATCCATAGAGTGGTGACAATGATGGAAAGCAAAATCATAATGCCTCCCATCGTTGGGGTGCCCGATTTTTTTTGATGGGATTTCGGCCCCTCTTCCCGGATGCTTTGCCCAAATTTTAACCGCCGTAAAAATGGAATAAAAATGGGCGATAATATCACTGTAATGATAAAGGAAAGAACAATAGCAAAAACAATGACTTGTTCTAGCATGATTGGTCACATCCTTCTTGTCCTCGGTCATCCGTCCATTTCTGCTGCAGACGTTTTAACGCATCAAGTACCGCTATATCATATGAATCATTTCGTCCATTATGCGCAGAAATCGTTAAGTGAAATATCGTTTTTTCACCCGTATCGCTTTCCCATTGCCGATATGAATCTAGCAGTTTTTCTAACGCCTGAAGCGGCGAGGCAACAAAAAAGAGCGGAAACTGGTTCGGAATGTAGCGCGGCAATTCTTCCTCTTCCTGCCAAAATGCCGCAATCGCGCCATGCTCAATAGCAATTTTTAATGTTTCTGCCCCGCGCCCGAGCGGAACAAACAGCCCTTTTGGCGCGTGTTGGTAAGGGTCGACAAAAACATGGCGAAATGAAATCGTATCGTCGACAATACCGCGGGCTTGTTTGCACAGCCGCTTTACCATCCCGTACGTTAACATATTCCTCTCCGCTCCTTAATCGCTTCGCGGGCAACGGCACGGTCATCAAATTCCATAATGCGGTCGCCAATAATTTGATACGTTTCGTGCCCTTTGCCAGCGATTAAAATAATATCTCCCTCCTGCGCCTGCTCAACCGCATAGCGAATCGCTTCTTTGCGGTCGACAATCGTGACATAATGCCCATCGGCAACGCCTGCTTCCATATCGCGCAAAATTTGCTCCGGCGACTCGGAGCGCGGATTGTCGGAAGTAAAAATTGCTACATCCGCGTACTTGATCGCTGTTTGCGCCATCAGCGGCCGTTTTGTGCGATCGCGGTCGCCGCCGCAGCCGACAACGACATACACTTTCTTCTTGGCAAATTGCCGAATCGTTTTGAGCACATTTTCAAGGCTATCTGGTGTATGTGCATAATCGACGATTACTATAAAGTTTTGCCCTTCATCGACTGTTTCAAACCGTCCGGCTACCCCCGTCATGTCGGCGATCGCCTCAACAATTTCCGGAAGAGAAAATCCTGATACAAGGCAGGCAGCTACAGAGGCCAGCAAATTATATACATTAAACAAGCCAATTAACTTTGTCTGCACCCGCACCGTACCATATGGCGTGACAAGGTCAAACGCCATCCCGTTTGGTGCCATCTCAATCTGCTTCGCCATAATATCGCTGTCTTTTTCCACGCCATATGTAATGACGGTTGCAGCCGTCATATGCTTATAATATTGCGAAGCAGGGTCATCATTATTTAATACAGCAAACTTCGGCCGTTTATGGTCATAGCGGTTGCCAAGCTGAGCAAACAGCAATCCTTTTGCATTGCGATATTCTTCCATCGTTCCATGGTAGTCAAGATGGTCTTGTGTCAAATTCGTAAATACGGCCACATCATAATCACAGCCGTGCACCCGTCCCATATGAAGAGCATGGGAAGATACTTCCATCACCGCTATCTCAACACCTTCATCGACCATTTGCTTAAACATACGTTGCAACAATAGCGATTCTGGTGTTGTATTTTGCGTCGGATACGCTTTGTCGCCAATTTTCACGTTTACCGTCCCGATTAATCCCGTTTTTTTCTGCGTTTTTCTGGCGATGTGCTCTATTATATGAGTCGTTGTCGTTTTTCCGTTTGTGCCCGTAACGCCGATTAAATGCAGTTTATGCGTCGGCTGGCCGTAAAAAGCGTCGGCGAGCACCGCCATGGCCCGCCGGCTGTCCCGTACAACCACAACAGGCACATCGACGTCAAGCGGCCGTTCGGCAATGATCGCTGCCGCCCCGTTTTCAACCGCCTGTCTGGCAAAGTCGTGGCCGTCGACGGTAAACCCCTTGATGCAAATAAACAATGCACCTTTTTTTACTTGCCGCGAATCCATTTCAATCGAAGTAATGTTCGGATTCTCACCGACATATGCTGTAAAGTCGTGCAAATACGAGAGCAATGTCTGCAACCTCACTATTGTTCATCCTTTCGCTTTATAATAAACGAGCAACGGAAAAAGGGGCGAGACAGAATCGAGGATGATTTACATCAGCCGCCCCTTGAAATCTATCGTTTCCTTTATGGTGCTTTTTCTTCGGAAGTTGGGCTCTTTTTCGCCAAATAAATACGGATCGTTGCTCCTTCTTTTACTTTTGTTCCCGGCTCCGGAGCCTGTTCGACGACAACGTCGCCTTCTCCACTAACATCTAATTTTAAGTCAAAAAGCTGCTCTTGCAAGTCTTTTTTTGTTAAACCGATTAAATTCGGGACTTCAATCATTTTCGGATCATTCCATGCCCGCTCTTTTTCCATCTGCTCTTTCCGCGGTTTTACGCCAAGTACGCGTAAGCTATCTTCCATGATTTTTCCAACAATCGGTGCGGAAACAACGCCCCCAAACTGGACCGTTCCTTTCGGGTTGTCCACGGCAACATAAACGACAAGCTGCGGGTCGTCTGCAGGTGCAAAGCCGATAAAGGAAACGATATGGTTGTCTTTTAAATAACGACCACCTTTTGCTTTTTGCGCCGTTCCTGTTTTTCCGCCAACGCGATATCCTTCAACATAGGCGCCTTTTCCCGTTCCTTGAGCAACCACGCTTTCTAACGCATAGCGGACTTGCTTGGACGTTTCCTCGGAAATAACCCGGCGCTTCGCTTTTGGCATATTACGACTGATAACTTTTCCAGTTTCCGGATCAACCCATTGTTTAGCAATATATGGAGTATACAAAATTCCGCCATTGACGGCTGCGGAAACGGCCGCTACTTGCTGAATCGGCGTCACCGATACCCCTTGGCCGAATGCCGTCGTCGCCAGTTCCACAGGTCCTACCTGTTTCAAATCAAACAAAATGCCGGTTCCTTCTCCTTGCAGGTCAATCCCCGTTTTTTCGCCAAAACCAAACCGTTTAATGTAATCAAACAATTTTTCTTTTCCAAGCCGTTCTCCCAGCTCAACAAAACCCGGGTTGCACGAGTTTTGTACTACCTCCAAAAATGTTTGGTCGCCATGCCCTCCTTTTTTCCAGCAGCGCAGCGTCGCACCGGCTACTTTCGCATACCCTGGATCATAGAAATGGTCCCTTAATAAATTTACTTTTTTTTCTTCTAACGCAGCGGCAAGCGTAATAATTTTAAATGTCGAACCAGGTTCATATGTACTCCAAATCGGCAAGTTGCGGTTATAAATTTCCGGCGGAACGTTGCGATAGTTTGCCGGATCAAATGTTGGCCGGCTCGCCATCGCCAAAATTTCCCCCGTATTTGGGTTCATGGCAATCGCAATAATGCCGTCCGGATTGTACTTCGCTTCGGCGATATCAAGTTCCCGCTCGACAATCGTTTGAATGCGTGAGTCAATCGTCAGCATTAAATTCAACCCGTCCGCTGGCGGGGTATATTCGTCTGCCATATTTGGCATTCTTTTTCCTTTCGCATCGGAATAAAATTGCACCGACCCGCGCTGGCCGCTCAGTTCTTTATCATAATAAAGCTCCAGACCCATCAATCCTTGATTATCAATGCCGGTAAATCCTAACACATGGGATAAATAACTGCCAAATGGATAATATCGTTTCGTATCCTCGGCAATATATACTCCTTTCAAGCCGAGGGCGCGAATTTCCTTTGCTTTTTCGTTCGAGATTTTTCTCCCTTCCGGAATGCGTTCGATCGACGTTTTTTTCGTAATACGCTTATATATTTTTTCTACAGGCGCATTTAACACTTTCGCTAATTTTTCCGCCGTATCGGCCGGATTTTCAATTTGCCGCGGAATGACGTATACCGTTGGAGCGCTCATATTCGTGGCAAGCGGAACACCATTGCGGTCCAAAATTTCTCCGCGCTTCGGTTCGAACGGAATGTTCCGGCTCCATGAATCTTTCGCCCGATCGGTCAGCATATCTCCTAATATAAACTGCACATATCCAAGACGAATATCGATAATCGCAAAAATGAGCACTCCAACGAGAAAAACAATCATCAGCCGTTTGCGCACGGTAACATGGGAAACGCGCATATAGCAGAACCTCCTTTATGATGGGTTCGTTCCACTATATGCTTGTACTCCCCATTATAGAACGTCCGAAATCACTCGTGTGGACCGTCGCTTTTTTTCTCCGCTGCTTCTTTTTGTTTTTGTATTACCTCTTTATCCCATTTGCGCGGCTCTGCCAGTTCGACAATTAAGTAGTCGCCTTTTTTAACGATTGCTCCTGGGCGAATATTTTGGCTCACCACATACCCGTTTCCTTTCGTGCTAGTGCGAAGACCAAGAAGTTCCGCTGCCTTCATGACATCACGCAGCGACCAGCCGCGGATATTCGGCATCACTGCCTCACCTTCCGTTTTTAACATCACCCGTTCCCCGGCAATGATACGATCTCCCGCTCGCGGTACATGCTTTTCAATTTGTTGTCCTTTTCCGATGACGACCGGAACGAGCCCTTTTTCTTTCAATTCCTTCACGACCTCTTCGGTCGAAAAGCCGGCATAGGAGCCAATTTCAACCCCTGTTGCTGGCTCTTTCGCAGCCTTTCTGTCCGCCGAAGGCTGAATATGCAAATATTGCAGACTGCTTTTCATCACGCTCGTAAAAATATGGGAAACCGGAGCAGCACCTGTTTCCGTATACGACAATTTCGGCTGCTGGACGGCTACATACATAAGGAGGCGCGGATTTTCTTTCGGCGCCATTCCTAAAAAGGAAAAAATATAATTTTCCCAGCCTGTTAAATAGCCCCCATTCAGTGATGGAATTTGCGCCGTTCCCGTTTTTCCGGCCACCCGGTAGCCTTCAATTTGATATGGACGCCCCGTTCCATGTTCGGAAGTAACGACTGTTTCCAATATATCCAAAACTTTATGCGCCGTATCTTCCGTAATCGGTTGGCCGACCACCTCAGGCTCGTGTTTCATGATAACTTTTCCTGTATCTGGGTCGACGATACGGTCGACCACATACGGCTTCATCATTTTTCCGCCGTTAGCGATCGCGGTAGCCGCCTGAATTTGCTGAATTGGCGTTACCGACGTCCCTTGTCCGAACCCGGTCGTAATCCGTTCGATCGGATAGCGATAATGAATTTGTCCTACCGCTTCGCCCGGAAGATCAATGCCGGTTTTTTGGTCAAAATGAAAACGATGCAAATATTGCAAAAAGCGGTCTTCTCCAAGCTTTTCTTTGACTAAAATCGAAAAAGCAACGTTAGAAGAGCGCTGGACGCCCTCGTTAAATGTAATCGTTCCCCAGCCTGCTTTATTATGGTCGCGAATAATATTCGGCCCTACTTTATAGGACCCAGAGCGGTATAGCTCATTACCGTTGTACACTCCTTCATTAATCGCGGCAGCAAGCGTAAAAATTTTCATCGTCGATCCCGGCTCATACGGGTAGGAAATCGCATCGTTAAAATAGTTGGTGATATTGCGTTCATTCGGGTCAAAACTCGGTCTTGTCGCCATCGCCAAAATTTTTCCTGTTTTCGGATCGGCGACAATTGCAATGATTTTTTTCGGCTTATATTGTTTTTCGACCTCATTTATCGCATCTTCCAAAAACGTCTGAATTTTTTCGTCAATCGTTAAATACACATTGGCGCCGTTATCGGGCCGAACGATCGTTTCCTTCGTATTTGGCAGACGGAACCCGTTTATATCTCCGGCAAAGGAAACGTAGCCGTCCTTTTCATGCAAATACTTATCTAGCTTTTTCTCCAGGCCCATTTTTCCGACTGTTTCGTTGTTCTCATTTTTTTGCGCATAGCCAATGACATACGAAGCAAAATTCCCATTTGGATAAAATCGTTTTGTATCGCGAATGAATCCGATTCCCGGAAGATGGAGCGCCTCGATTTTTTGTTTCAGCTCGAAACTAATATTTCGCCCATGGGAGCCAAATTCTACTTGCTTTGCATCTTTCGTTAAAATCCGCTCCACTTCGTCGACATCCATGTTTAACAACGGGGCCAGCTTTTTGGCGGTTCTGTGCGGATTAACAACATGTCTTGGATGATCAGGATCGGTCGTCATCTTCGGATCAAGGACAGCGACAACAGTATATGACGGCACATCCTGAGCCAGCACCTCTCCGTTGCGGTCAAAAATGGTTCCGCGTGTTGCTTCGAGCGTCCGTTGCTGTTTATATTTTTCTTCCGCCTTCACCGCCAGCACTTGGCCGTCGGCGACTCCTGTTACTTGCAGTTGAATAAAGCGGGCAAATAACACAAAAAAGAGCAGACTGAATAGGAAAAATAATATAGCTGCTCCTTTATGTGTATTTTTATGCTTTTTCATATCCATCGGCCATCATTCCTGTACGACTTTTACATTGTTTTCGTTTAACGAGAGACCAAGCTCTTTCGCCTTTTGCAAAATGCGTTCATACGTGCTTAACTGTTGCACTTCCACATATAAATCATTGTTTTGTTTTTTCTGTTCTTGAATCGTTTCTTCCAGTCTTTGAATCTCTTTGTTCGTTTGATAAATCTTCACTTGATTGGACACCATATGTATGGCCGCATACATGACGAACACGCAAAACGAAACAAATAAAAGCTTTTCCCCTAATGTAAAGCGAATGCGCAGCTTTCGTTGCTTCCTTGTATGGGGGCGCGGCGACGGATGTTGCTGCTCGCGAACTTTTACTGCAGTATTATTCATTTCCTTTTCCCTCCTGTTCATGAATGATATGGTTTTATGCATCTTCCATTTCTTTATAGCGAATAAGACTATCCTTATAGTTTCTCGGCAATACGCAACTTCGCGGAACGCGCGCGATGGTTTTGTTCCACTTCTTCTTCAGAAGGAACGATCGGCTTTTTCGTAATGATTTTTAGTACGGGGCGGTGCTGATCGGGAATAAGCGGAAGTCCGGGAGGAAGCTGCGGACCTTGGCTTGCTTCTTTAAAAGCCACTTTACAAATACGGTCTTCTAGCGAGTGAAACGTAATCACACTAATTCTTCCACCACATTTTAATAAATCAATCGCCTGTCTAATCGCATCTTTAAATGCTTGCAGCTCATCGTTGACGGCAATGCGGATTGCCTGAAAAATTCGTTTTGCAGGATGCCCCCCGCTCCGTCTCGCTGGCGCCGGAATCGCCGCTTTAATGATGTCAACTAACTCCCCCGTCGTTTCAATTCGTTTTTCTTTGCGCACTTCTTCTATTTTTCGCGCCACTTGTTTTGAAAACTTTTCCTCGCCGTAATGAAAAAAGATATGGACGAGCTTCTCATACGGCCATTGGTTAACAATGTCATACGCCGTTAACGATTGCTCACGGTTCATCCGCATATCCAATGGCGCATCATAGTGATAGCTAAAGCCACGTTCCGGCATATCGAGCTGCGGCGAGGACACTCCTAAATCAAATAAAATCCCGTCTACTTCTTCGACCCCGCGCGCCGCCAGTTCTTCTTGCAGAAAGCGAAAGTTTCTATGAATAAACGTTACTTGTTTTTCGTAACGTGCTAATCGCTTCTTCGCATGCTCGATGGCCATATCATCTTGATCGAAAGCAAATAACCGGCCTTTCTCCGACAATTGCGAAAGCAAATATTCGCTATGTCCGCCGCCACCAAGCGTGCAGTCGACATAAGTTCCATCTGGTTTAATATGAAGCCCATCTACTGCTTCTTTTAATAATACGGTTGTATGCTCAAACACATGTCCACCACCTTTATCGCTTACCACTGCATCTTTATGGAAAAATTCGCATCATCGCAGCCTAGCTTGCCTCATTCGTTTCTAACAGGGCTATCACCTATTTATTATACCGCAAAACACAACAAAATTTTAGCTTTTTTTGTAAAACCGCGTCTTCTTCTGTTTGTTTTTGTCGTATTTCGGCACAACACCAAAAAATTACGAACAAATGTTTTTTACTTTTATTTCCACTCTCTTTGTATTGTTTAACTATTCATTTTAATAAAAAAAAATCCTGCAACAAACAGGATTTTTCTTTTCGACTTTTTCTTTGAAAAAGCCTTATATATATACAATTTTATGCATTCCGTTCCAATGACCGTTCAATTGTAAAAGTTTTTCTACAAAATCAAATCCGTATTTGTTAATGTAATAAAAAATATTCCAAATCCGCTCCTGTGGCGCTCCGTTCGGTCTTAATGACATTTCTACGCGCAAAAATTTTTGCAGCTCCACCTCATATTTGCGCATTAACGCCCGCTGCAACGTTTGCTGAAGAAAATCGATTTGTGCCTGGACGAGGGCGGCATTTTTCGTCAACACTCCTGCTAATCCACGATCAATTTCCATGCCGATTTCTCGAAGCGGGCGATGGATCTCCTCCATTTCCACCTTCGCTTTGGCGAATATGTCTTCGAGCGAATAGCGGGCCTTTTTTGCCAGCCATTGTTGTTTTGCCGCTTCGATCCGCCCTTCAAGCACATCCATAATATCGATGCCGATGTCGGCTAAATCCGTTTGGATGGAGCGCTCGACGATCGTCATCTGGACGCGCGGAATGACTGGCGGCATTTGCAATCCAAAGACGGAAAACGCTTCTTTGAGCTCGGCCCAATAAGCGATTTCCCCAGGACCAGCCACAAACGCCAGCGTCGGCAGCAAAAACTCTTGCATAAGCGGGCGGGTCACGACATTATTGCTTAAACAAGCAGGCTTTGTTTTGGCTAATTGCATTAATTCTCCTTTCGCCAACATTATGTCTCCTTTTTTGCTGCGAAACATTTCTTTCTGTGAGTCATATTCGAGCAGCCAGCGTTCCCGTCCGTCATAATAAAATAAATTCGTGGAATGCGGATGAATATCAAGCAGTTGTTTATAGCCGAGCCGCCGAAGTTCGTCTTGCTTTTGCAATACCGCAGCCGTTATCTCACGATGGCGCTCGATCAAAGCCGTAAAAAAGCCGCTTTCTAACGCACGCAGTTCGGCATCGGCCGCGTTCAACACCACCAAGCCTTCCGAAGCGAACAGCCGCAAAACAAGCGAAGCGAAAAAGTCGACAAACGTTTGCGATTCCTCTAGACATCGGAATAGAAAATCGAGCAGCTTATTCGTCGTTTCTGTTTCCCCATATGTTTTGACGACACTACTGACCCAATCATAAGCAACTTGACGGTCTAGCGGCACGTCCGCTACCATTCGTTTTTCCTGCAGAAGATAAGGATAAACAGCTTTTTTCATTTTTCCATCTTCAACAACGTACACATGATTGACTTCGGCGATATCATGATCTTCGCCGGCAATCCAAAAAATCGGGACGACCGGAACGCCTAACTGTCTCTCTTGTTCTTTCGCAAGCCCGATGATCGTGATAATTTTGTAAATGGTATAAAGCGGCCCGGTCAACAGTCCCGCTTGCTGCCCCCCGACAACCACTACGCTTTCTGGATCGAGTAGTTTATCGATATTTTCCATCGTTTTGGAACTTGCCTGAAACCGTTTATGATAGGAGCGCAAATATTCAACGAGTTCGCGGCGTAAATAAGCCCTATCTTTTATATCAGAAAGCCTCCTTCGAAACACATCCTCGGCTTTAAGTGAATATGAAAAACCTTTTTCTGTTGGAAAAGCGCCGTTTATGTAATCGGTAGCCAACGATGTAGTAGCCCTTAAAGGAATCTCGCGAACTTCCATGTAAAAAACTCCCTTTCTTATGTATATATCTCTTTCATGAGTATAGCATTTCTTGTTCGCAAATGAAAAAACAGTTGCTCATGATTGCCGTATGTTTTTCATAAGTTGCTAGACACTCTCACGACCATTCCATAAACGAGAAGGCCGGCGTAAAGCGTGGAAAACAATAGGAAGCTTGCCCGCCAAAACAGGCGGAAAACCACGGTAAAATGAAAGTCCGCTTTTTTCCGCCAATACCCGATCGCAATCAACATATGCATTAGTAGTAAAAAAAGTACAATATACCATAAATACGACTTGCCCGAAAGAATCATAAGCAAAAAGTGAACGGCGACAATAAAAAATAGCGTGGACACGTTTACTGCGGCATAAAACGATTTCCGTTTTCTTTTCCATAACTTGCGCGCAAAGAAATAGACGAAAAAAAAGGCTAATAGCGGCATTGTGACAAATGTCGCAAGCAGTCGAGCCAACAGCTCATCCATATTATTCTCCCCCTTCTTCCATCCCCTTGATCGCATAAAATAAAAATTGCACAAGCGGCAGTGACAGACCAAGTTTGGCCCCTTTTTTTAAAACATAGCCTAAAATAGCGTCCACTTCCGTTTTGCGCTGTTGCGTAACATCCATGTACATCGATGAATAGTTTTCTGCAGTTTTTTGACAAATGCTCACAATATGCTTCCATGCCGCCTCTCCATCTTTGATCGGCAATACTTGTTGCAATTCGGAAAACAATAGCTTCATCATTTCGTAATATGGCGCTACTTGCAGCAGCTTTCCGTTTGGAACGCGTAAAAGTGCTGTCAACGGATTAATGACAGCATTGACGATCAATTTCTTTACTAGCATTTGCTCCCAATCGTCGGTAATTTCAAACGGAAAATCAGGAATGCATCTTGCTGCTAGAGGCATAACGTCTTGCAATGTGCCATAGAAGCTTGCTAGCACAATTTTGCCAATCCCTGTATGCTCAACAGTACGATCGTCCCGCTTTATCGCGCCATGCTCCACTACACCGACAATAACATTTTTTTCGCTAAAAGCAGCTAACTTTTCGACATGTCCCATTCCATTTTGCAAAAAAACAACGGCTTGAACGCAGCGAAACCGATCTTTCCTGTCAAGGACGGCAGCCAGATCATATTGCTTCACCGTGATAAACACAATATCATCATCAATGGCTGCTTCAGCCAATGGCGCCGCCTGTACGGAAATGCACGTGGTTTCTCCTTTTTTTTCAAGCCGCAATCCCTCATTCTTTAATCGTTTTGCTTGCAGCGAGCGCCTTGTGTACACAGTGACTTCATGTTCTTTGCCTAAATATGCGGCGACTAGCAAACCGATCGCTCCGCCGCCGACAATGCCAATTTTCACAACATCCCCTGCCTTCCAATTAATTCATGTTAGTCCTATTTTAGCAAACAAGCGGTTCAGACGTTAAGAAAAAAAGCTGACGAGAACGTCAGCTTTTATGGCTATTCTGCGTTTTCCAGAACGAGGTTTTGCTCTTGTTCGTCTTTTTCTTTTTGACTCTGCTCTTCTTCCAGCGCGATCATTTTTCGCGCCCGCTCCATAATGGCAAGCAATGTTTTATACTCTGCTTGAATGGCTGATAGTTCTTTTTGCAGCGCTTCTTTCTCCGCTTGTAATTTCGTGATCATTTGCTGCAATTGCTCCATATCTTTCTTTAAGGCCCGGTTTTCATCCGCTATTCGTTGCGAGTTGCGCGCATTCTGCCCGTGTGTTTGCAAAAAGGCGATTACATCAGACCATGTTAAGTTTTTCTCTAGTATTGCTTCCGCCTGCTTTTGTCCCTTATCTTCATTGGATACCGCTGCTTCTTTTTTGCGCTCCTTCCGCTGCCTTTTTGCCAGCTCAATTTCCTCTTTATACTGTTTGCGCACATAGGAATTCCAGCGAAAACCGCACGCAGCCGCCGTGCGCGACAAACGCCGTCCTACTTCTTCAAAAGCTTGAAGCTGCGTGCCGCCTTCACGAATATAGCGCAAGACCACTTCCGCTAACAGCAAATCTTCTTCTTGCGTCCATGCATCCTGACGTACACTTGTCATCTTCTTCCCCCCTAACAGCCGCTTTGTCACTATATGTATGCGGCTAATAGAAAAGATAGAAGGGGAAAATTATGATTTCTGCAAAAAAGCACGCACTGCTTTTTCATGTTCTTCCGAGCCCCACAATTCGGCGCACCGGCTAATTTCGGCAAAAAACCTTATGCGAAATTCATCACTTTTCCATTTTTCTATCGCCGCCAGCTTATAGGCGCGCAAGACAGCAACCGATTGCGATACGTACGGGGCGAGCAGTTGTCGACATTCTTCCCGCAGATCGTTGCCAGGCAGCACCGCATCAATCCAGCCATATGCTTGCATTGTTTCTGCTTGAATTCTTTCGGCACGCAGCAGTATATTCAGCGCTCGCGTATAAGGGAGCTTTTCAAAAAGCATCGTCGCTCCGCCCCAACCAGTCGTTATTCCCAATTTTCCTTGAATAAAGCCGATTTTGCTTCCCGATTTCGCATAGCGAAAGTCGCAGGCGGACGCCAACTCACAGCCGCCGCCCATCACAGCGCCATTGATCAAGGCAACCGTTGGTTTAGACAGCGTAAGCAAGGAATATAAAAGTTGTCCCATTCTTTTTAACATCTGTTTTGCACCTTCGGCCTGTAAATGCTGAAATTGGCTTAAATCACCGCCGGAACAAAACGCTTTCTCGCCTGTTCCGGTGATGACGAGCATTTTTGCCTGCTTATCATCTTCCACCAGCTTGATCGTTTCTTCTAATTTGTCCATTACCTCAAAGTTAATAGCATTGCGTTTTTCCGGACGGCAAATCGTAAACCAAACAACTCCGTCTTGGTCATGCTCTATGGTCGCTACTGTCATATTCTTTTTCCCCTTTCTTAAAAAATCAATTAGGCGTTGAAAGCGCATTTTCCTGCTTGTCTGTATAAAAAAACAACAAGCACAAGTTTTTTCTTGTGCTTGTTGCTAATGAAAGATTATTTGTTGACAACTTCTCTTCCTTTGTAAGTTCCGCAAGATTTGCAGACGCGGTGCGCTAATTTCATTTCACCGCAATTTGGGCATTCTACCATGCCTGGCACTTGCAATTTAAAGTGAGTGCGGCGCAGTCTTTTTCTTGTTTTCGATGTTCTTCTAAAAGGTACTGCCATGCTTCCCACCTCCTTATCAGCATGTCGAAGTATCAGCATAAATCCGGATTCAACCCGGGTGCTTTGCTTATTCCTGTTTGTCCTTATCAAAAAACTTCGCTAAGCCGGCCAGACGAGGGTCGATTTTCTGTTTTGTTCGCTCCGCTTCCATTTCCTCCCAGCGGTCTTCCTGAATAACTTCCCAGCCTTCTCCGGACTGAGGAGCCCCGTCTTGCGCCGTCTCTTCTTCCGCAAACACTTGCAGCGGAATTTCTAAAAGAATAAGTTCTTTAATAATCGGCAGCAAATCTACTGTTTCATTTTTTACTAAATGTGTATCTTCATCTGTCGATACGATATCATAATCATTCGTAAAAAACGTTTCCGTCGTTTCAATGGAAAATGGATACGAAACGTCGACTAACGTCCGTGAACAAGGTAGCACCATCGTCCCCGACACCGATAAATGAAAAGTAAATTTTGTCGAGCCAATATCGGCCTTTCCTTGTACATGCACGGGCGAAATATCACGGATCAATGCATCGATTTGCTTTAAATCGGAAACATCGACATATTCGTCAATCGCCATTTCCCTATGCTGAAACTGCTGAAGTTGATGAACAGTCCATTTCATAAAAATCACCTCAAGGCAACAAAGAAAATTATACGTTTCGTTTCTTTATTTGTCAATATTTTTTCTTTACAGTATAATTGTTGTCAGTTTCCGTACAATTTATCACCTTGCTTAGTAAAATATTATTAGGGAGAAGGCAAATGAAAGCGGTTGGAATTATTGTCGAGTATAATCCGTTCCATAACGGACATTGGTACCACCTGCAAGAAACGAAAAAACAAACTGGGGCCGATTGCGTCATTGCCGTCATGAGCGGAAATTTTCTGCAGCGCGGGGAGCCGGCGCTCGTATCGAAATGGGCGCGCACGAAAATGGCGCTCGCAGCTGGAGTCGATATCGTGATCGAACTGCCATATGCGTTTGCCGTGCAAGCGGCGGAGCGGTTCGCTAACGGCGCGGTGATGCTCCTTAATGCGTTACATTGCGAGGAAATTTGTTTTGGAAGCGAAAATGGAGATATAACGGCATTTCTTGACGCAGTCAAAACATTTTTAAAACAAAAAGAGGAGCATGACCGTTATGTACAGGAAGCGCTACAAAAAGGATTGAGCTACCCAAAGGCTAACGCAGAAGCCTGGAAACGATTCGACCTTGCTTCGCTTGATTTAGCAAAACCAAACAATATGCTCGGCTTCGCTTATGTGAAATCGATTTTACAAAACAACCTTCCAATCATACCGCGGACGATTCGCCGCATCGCCTCCAACTACCATGATGAAGCCTTTTCGCATCCGTCCATCGCCAGCGCGACCAGCCTGCGAAAGGCGTTGCAAGGATCGTCTGGCGGGCTCGAAACGATCGCTTCGTATATACCGGCTGCGACGAAACAAATATTACAGCAATATACGGAAACATATGGCACCCTACATGATTGGGAAGTGTATTTCCCGTTTTTAAAATACCGCATCATGACGACAGAAGAAGCGGAACTGCGCGAAATCGCTGGCGTCGAGGAAGGAATTGAATACCGCCTTAAGCAAACGATCGCCACCGCCTCGACGTTTTCTGCCTTGATCGATAAGGTGAAAACAAAGCGATATACATGGACGCGGTTACAGCGAACATGCACCCATATTTTAACGAATTTTACAAAAGAGCAGCAAAATCAAGCGGAAGCGCCGACATACATTCGCTTGCTTGGCATGACGGAAAATGGACGCCGTTACTTGCAGCATGTGAAAAAACATTTATTGTTGCCGCTCGTCACGAAAGTGGCAAAATTACAGCATGACCCGATTTACCAGCAAGAAAAAAAAGCGGCCTCTGCTTATGCCGCTATATTCTCCGAACCGCTTCGCACACAGGCACTAAAAGAAGAGTACGCAACCGCTCCGATTCAGCTGTAGCGACCACCGGCAAACGACGAAACTATTGCATCTGTTTTAAATAGCGGACGGCATCATCAAACGTATCAACCGGGACAATTTTCATCGTTGTCCCAATTTTTTTCGCTGTTTTCACTGCTTCGCGATAGTTTGAATCGGCCGCGCCATGCTCATTAGGGGCAAAGAAAATTTCCGCTCCTTCGCGGTCGGCGGCGACAATTTTTTGCGAGATGCCGCCAATTGGACCGACTTCCCCTTTCATATTAATCGTGCCAGTGCCGGCAATTTTATGTCCTTTCGTAATATCTTCCTCCACTAATTGGTTATAAATTTCTAGCGAAAACATTAATCCGGCCGATGGTCCGCCAATTTGCTCAGAGTCAACGCGGACAGGCGGATTTGTAACGATGTCATAATCGGTTGCAAGCGAAACTCCAATGCCGATTTGTGTTGGTTCATGTGGGAATGGCATTAATGCAATCGTTGTTTCTTTTTGTTTTTTATCGCGGACAAACGAAATATGGACTTTGTCACCTTTTTTCTTCGTACGGATATATTCCACCATCTGTTCCGATGTATTCATCTTTTTTCCGTCGATAGCCACAATGCGGTCGCCAACTTTTAAATATCCGTCCGCCGGCATATGCGGCAGCACGCTCATCACATATATCCCTTTTGCTTTATAGGAAACGGGCTTGCCGGCTTTTTTATAGGCAACAGCGATTGCCGCTTCCTTTGACTGCTCCATTAGCTGAAGCTGGCGCATCGTGTATTCTTCATCCGTTTCCCCTTCTTGTTTAATTTCCTCAAGCGGATAAAGTTCATAAAACGAACGAACATGGGCAAGAAGATAGGAGATGGCATTTGCTCTTCCCATTCTCACGGTCGTTAACATAAACGTCCCCTCGTCCTCATCGCCGCGCTCCACATGAACGAGCGGTTTTAAATCTTGTGCGCTTCCAGGCATCGTTACATAGTAGGGAAGCTTAATAAAAATAGCTAGCAATGCTATGATGACGCCAAAGAAAAACGCCACCACATACGTTCGTTTCTTCATTAGTGCGAATGCTCCTTCCACTTTTCAATTGCTCGGCGAATTTTTGCTAAATCTTTTCTTGCTTCCTGTTCTCCGGCCGCGATAATCTCTTCCACATCGGTAAACGCGCGTGAACTATATTGCTCTAGGCGCGGACGAATCATCACATCCGAGGAAAGCCGCCGATGAGAGACGATTTCGTCCTGCAAAATATCAAGACTTTGTAAAATGACATCAAATATGGAAGTAATTTCTCCGTTTCTATTCAATGGTGACACATCAATGGCAATGACCATATCCGCTCCCATTTCACGAACAACGGAAACAGGGACACGGTCGACTACCCCTCCATCTACAAGCAGTCGCCCATCGATCTCTGCAGGAACAAAAATACCGGGAATGGAAATGCTGGCCCGTACCGCACGGGCGACATCACCTTGACGAAACACTACCTTTTTCCCTGTCTGCAAGTCGGTGGCGACAATTGCTATCGGAATCTCTAGTTCCTGTATTTGTTTTCCCTTCGTGAGAAGCCGGATAAACTCAGTAATTCGTTTTCCAGAAATTAATCCCATTTTCGGAATCGTCAAGTCGATAAAATCATTGCGGCGAAACGACTTTGCGAGCTTATATAAACGATCAAGGCCGAGGCCGCTGGCATACAGGGCAGCGACAAGCGCCCCGATGCTGCTTCCTGCTATATAAGAAATTGGAATGCCTTCCTCTTCCAATACTTTTAGCACGCCAAGATGGGCAAAACCTCTTGCTCCTCCCGAACCTAACGCTAATCCAATTTTCGGAAACACTCTGCCTCCCCCTTCCGTATGGCGTTCTTGTTCCCAGCTTATGGTCTAAAACCTCCCCCTACACTCGTATATTAGATTATATGAGGTTGTACATCGCAATAAGACATTCAAAAGGGGGAGAGAAAGTGTCTTCGACCGGAGGCAGAACAAACATAAAACAAAAAGGAAAAACCGTCTTTCTCGCTTCAGCCGCCACTTTATTCGCCTTTTCCTTAATTTTTTATCCGCAGCAATCATTAGAAGCGTCGATCCGTGGTTTAAATATGTGGTGGGAAGTTGTATTTCCATCATTATTACCCTTTTTTATTATTTCCGAATTATTAATCAGCTTCGGCGTAGTGAGTTTGCTTGGCGTTTTACTAGAGCCGCTCATGCGTCCGCTTTTTCGCGTTCCCGGCGTCGGCGGCTTCGCCTGGGCGATGGGAATGGCATCAGGATATCCATCGGGAGCAAAATTAACTGCTCGTCTCTATCAAGAAAAACAAATTTCTGCGATCGAAGCAGAGCGGCTCGCTTCATTCACCAATTCGTCCAATCCACTATTTATTTTCGGTGCGGTGTCAGTCGGATTTTTCAATAATCCGAATCTCGGTCTTATTTTAGCCGCTTCCCACTATATTGGAAACATCTGTGTAGGCATGATCATGAGGTTTCACGGAAAAACAGAAGAAAAAGGAAAACCAAAACGGCCGCGTCACGCGTTTTCCCTTCCTTACGCTTTCCGTGTCCTTCATGAAACGCGCCTGAAAAACGAACAACCGCTTGGAAAATTATTAGGAGACGCTGTACGATCCTCCGTCCAAACATTATTAATGATCGGCGGATTTATTATTCTTTTTTCTGTTGTTAATAAACTGCTTTACATGATGCATATTACGGAACATATCGCTCTTATTTTTCAGTACGTCCTTCACTTGTTTCAACTGCCGAAAGAACTTAGCATTCCAATGATTTCTGGCCTATTCGAAATTACGCTCGGCAGTCAAATGGTCAGCCAAACCGATGAAGCCGAGTTGCTGCAAAAAGCAATTGTAACAAGCTTTATTCTTGCCTTTGGCGGATTTTCCGTACAGGCGCAAGTCGCAAGCATTCTCGCCGAAGCGAACATTCGCTTCAAACCGTTTTTTATTGCACGAATCATGCACGGATGCTTTGCCGCTTGTTTTACATATGTATTGTGGGAACCACTCTACACCCGTTCAGTCGACAAAAACGCAAGCGTCATTCCGACGTTTTTTGCCGCCTACACTCCGGACTGGATGAACCATTACTGGCAGCTAATGCAACAGTTCGGACCAATCGTCACTATTTCCTTTTTGTGCCTCTATATTTGGCTTACTTCCAAAGCAATGCCAAAACATAGCAGTTGACCTTCTCCCCCGCTTCCCTTTGGTTGAGGTGGGGGATTTCACGCTCGGTTATGATAAAATGACTGACTTAAAAAGAGAGCTTCCTTTTAAGTCAGCAGTTCATACAGTTTAATTGCCATCCTCGTTAGAAGCGATAGCAGCGAATTTTCTTTTCAGCGCTTCCTCGACGACAGGCGGCACTAAATCGGAAATGTCGCCATTATATTTTGCCACTTCTTTCACAATGCTCGAACTTAAAAAAGCGTACTGGCTGTTTGTCATCATAAAAAACGTTTCGATGTTTTCGTCAAGGACGCGATTCATCGACGTGATTTGCATTTCATATTCAAAGTCAGAAACAGCCCGCAATCCACGCAAAATGGCATTAGCGTTTTTGCTGCGCGCATAGTCGACAAGCAGGCCGTGGAACGACTCTACATATACATTAGGGAACGGACGCGTGACCTCCCGCAATAGCTCCATCCGCTCTTCTACAGAAAACAGCGGTTTCTTGGAAGAGTTGTTCAATACCGCCACATACACTTGATCAAATACTTTTGCGCCCCTTTTAATAATATCTAAATGGCCATATGTAACTGGGTCAAAGCTTCCTGGGCAAACTGCAATGCTCGCCATTTTCCTATTCCCCTTTCTCCTCATCCATATACCGGTAAATCGAAACCGCGGTAATCCCATACGTTTCCTGTTTCCATTTGCACAGGCCCCCTACCCGTTCAGGAAGGTGTATTTCCGCAGCATGTTCGGCAACGACAACACCGCCTTTTTCCAAAAGATGATGCGTATCAATAAAGGAAAGAAGCGTCGGCAACTTTTGCTCTTTGTATGGCGGATCAAGAAAAATCACATCAAAACAAAGCCCGCGTTTGACAATCGCCCTTAACGCCCGCTCGGCATCATTGCGATATATTTCGGCTTGATCTTGCAGTCCGCATGCCGCTACGTTTTTTTTGATCGTTTGCACCGCTTTGGCGTCATAATCGACAAAAATAACGAGGTCGAGCCCGCGGCTTAATGCTTCAATTCCTAGACCGCCGCTGCCGCCGAATAAGTCAAGGCCAACGCCGCCGGAAAAATACGGACCGACCATATTAAATATCGCTTCTTTCACTTTATCCGTCGTTGGTCTTGTCGACATTCCTGGAACCGCTTGCAGGTGTCTACCTTTACATTTTCCTGAAATGACTCTCATCGCTTTTCACCACGTTTTGACTTTGGTGCTTTTTCAACGTTAATCGTATCATAAACTTTATTATAGTAAAACAGGCGAATTTTTCATAGTGGCATGTATAGAAATCGGCAAACTGTCCATAATGAGTAATGACAACATCCACGCGGATGTTGTTGCCAACCACGGAGAAGACTTACGTTTCCCCATAAGTTCTTCCTCCGGTTTCTCCTCTCCCTTTTCTTTTCCTTTCATTTGCTTGCCCTTCCGATGCGCGGGGGAAAGCAAATGTAAAGGACCCCTGCAGACAAAGTGCTGCAGGGCTTTTTTTTTGTTTTGGAAACGAACGCAAAATTTTATTTGAAATTTTGCTAAACAAAGATTAAAGTTATGTATGGACCATATCATAAGGGGGATATCCATGATTCAGCGTTTTATCGAGCTAGGTGAAGGCTATTCGGATATATATGAATTAATAGAGCTTGCCCGTGCCAATCGCCATCGTTTATCCGGGCTTTTTGCTTTTCATACAGTGAAAAACGGAAAACCGGTAACGTCCTGCGTCGTCGTCCTGCATCCGACCGATCCGGGTGATTTTCAGCCGCTTTACATCTGCCGCGAAGGGATTCCTAATCCATCTGTAAAACCGAACAAGCGCTATGAGCTCTTTGCCCAGCTGGCAAAGGAGCTAGGAACGGAGATTATTCATTTGGAAGTAAAACCTTCCACCTTTTTCGCAGAATTGGATCTATATTACCAGCATTTAATCGGCATTATGCGAATGAACCGCTTTATCCCTCCCCTTCAATAGGGAAAAGAAGAGAGGCTGACTTGAGTCAGCCTCTTTTAGTCGGTCGAATATCCTAACGGATAAGAGGAGTCTTTTTCCTTTTCTTTTTCCGTTTTCGATTCAAACTCCAACTTTAAAAACGGGCGGTAAGATGGTTCAACCCGTTTAACAAACGGCAAGGAAGCAAGCTTTTTTATCATTTCATCTACTTGCTCCATATCGCAATATAAAACGACATATTTTAACCGCTTCGAAATATAATGAATGTTGCCGAATTTCCGCAAATGTCTACTATGCTTTAATGAATGAAGCCAAACGATAATCCCTTGTCGTTTTGGAAACATATCACCATTCCCCTTTTTATGCTATGTGCGGCAACCGCAGCTTCCTCCCGCTCCGCAGCCGCCGGAACAACTTGCAGACAAAAAGTACGGATTTCCCGTTGGGACTTTTATTTGCTCGGATACCGCCTTGCCAATTAAGACACTAATCTCGTCCAACAACTCCTGAACCGCATTTTCCGCTTTTTTAAAAGCGGCAATCGTCTCGTGAAAATCGAGTTGACGCTTTGCTTCACGTACTTCTTTCATCACTTGATGATAATCAGGATGATATTTTCCAAAGCGCTGCACCTCTTCGTAACGCTCCTTCGCTTTCGCAAAACGAACGATAATATTTTGAGCAGCGCGGTCTTGCTTCAGCCGTTGCAAACAGCGGCGGTATTCTTCCACCACTTCCGATTGTACAATCATTTTCGCTAATGCTTCTGCTTTATCTAAAATCTCGATGCGCTCGAGAGTTGCAATAATCACGTAATTGACACCTCCATTGTAATGATACCATGGGAAGGGGGAAAATGAGAAGTGAGGAGACCGGTTGATCGAACGGTTAACATAAAAAAAGTCTGACTTCTCTGTCAGACCTCTTCTTACGGGATCGTTACGGTAAATTCATGCAACATTCCGGTGATTTTTCCATCATTATAAACAAGCTCAAGCCGGACGACATGTTTTCCCGTCGGCAATCCGCGCAACATAAATGCTGCAGTATATACCTCATTGATTTTTTGGTCGTTTAAATAGACGTTAATATGCCCGCCATTTTTCCCTTTTTGGAACGGAAAATTGGCGGCAACACACTCAATCAATACGTCTTTCCCTTTTACATGATGTTTAACCTGGAACGATTTGCTGTCGCTTGTCATCGCGTGCACGACGTTGCGGATGTTTGTTTGCGGCGCCGGCTTATCATTTCCGCACGCGCCTAACAAAACAACGAAAAACAAACATAACATCATTATTCGTTTTGGCAAAGACATCACTCCTTTGAAAAATAGTCTTTGCCTTTTTGCCAAAAAAAATTAGTCACGCAGCGTTTGAAACATATGGAGCATCAATGAAGCCATCTGCAAAGAATGAGCAATTTTCTCTACTTTGTGCGGAATGGTCTGCTCATAGTAATGCATCGCTTCCAGTTCAAACGACGGCAGCTTGTGCGGGTAGCGGGAGAGAAGGCGATACCACCGCGGCTGTTCGCGAATAAACGATTGCAGCATTTTTTTCGTGCGAATATATTGCATTACTTCTTTTCTCATCGGCGCCCCCTCTTAATCTTTGCGAAATGAAAATGGATGTTGATCTTTCGCCGTCCGCATATGCTGCATTTCCGACCCTTGAAATTGAGTAATAATATTTTGGATGGCAGCAATCGCTTGCTGCACGCTCGCTAAATGCTTTTGCACTTCATCCGAGTCAAGATTTTGTAATATATTAGAAATTTTTTCAAGCCATTTGTTGCTTCCTTTCTCCGTTGGCTTCGCCGATGATGGCTCTTGTTTATACGGTTCCCATATTTCATCGTCCTCGCCAAATAAATACCAGTCTTCGTAAAATTCTTTCCACGTCTTTTTTCCGCTGCGTACTTCCTGAATGATTTTCGGGTGTTTTTTTACAAACTGCTTAAACTTTTCTACTGAAGGATGCAGAGGTTTTTCCATTGATTATCTACTCCTCCTTATCCACTCCTGCCTACCTACCATATACTATCGTATATATTGGGTTGACGTGCGCCCATTTTTCTGCCACGATGGTATTTATTTTGTTACCATGGTTTTAAAAAGTCTTGCGTATAATAATCACTGGAAACGCCAACACCAAGATCAGTAAATTGCTCGTTCAATAGTGTTTCGCGATGACTTTTGCTGTTCAGCCACCCTTCTACTGCTTCAATGCCGTCCACTTGATGCGCGGCAATATTTTCCCCAGCCATTTGAAATTTTATGTTTGCCGTCAATAGTCGATCTTGCAGCCCCCCGTGTTTTGGCGATTCATGAGAGAAAAAACCGTGATCTTGCATATCTTTGCTATGCATGTAGGCGACGATTGCCGCTTTCTCATGCCAGCGGACCGGATTTAGGCGGTGGCGCTGGCGAATGACGTTCGTAATATCAAAAATTTGTCTTGCATTCGCCAATTCGACTTCCCGCTGCTTTTTTGCGGATAAAGGAGCGGGAGTGGGCAAGCTGCGACGGTAGACAAGCTCATACGGCCGCATTTTTACAAATATTTCCCCTGTCATTAAACGAATGCTTGAAACCTTTCCCGTAAAACGATCCACATATAATTGAGCATAAACATCGCCGATTTTGACAATCGGCCGAGAGGCATAATCTTGTTCCGATAACTCGAAGCGGTACGTTCCCGTGCTTAATTTTATTTCCACATTGGACAAAACAGGCATCATCTTAAATACTTCTTGAAGTGGTTGTCCAATGTAAAACGGTTTTGCATTTACATGTTCTCCGCATATAAATGCCGTAACAACCTTTCCGTCCATAATCCCGATTTGCAAGTATTCGCTCGCCTTCCGATTATAAATCCACCATTCGTAGTCATAGGCAGAAGCGTCAATTCGAGCTGGCGTACCGAATTTCTTTTTTATATCTTTTTCTGTTTTTCCAATCATCGAAACAATACCGCTTTCGACTTTCGGCTCTTTTACAATATGTTTGTTCAATTCTTCTTCTTGCGGTGGGCTAAGTGGAGGGGTAATCGGGGCAAAATAATAAAATCCGATCAATAATAACAAAACAAGGAAAAACCACTTCACATGGCAACTCTCGCTTTCCGAAAAAGTTATCCTATTTGCCATTATAGCCTTTTTTCCGTTGCAAAAAAACGTGAAAAAACGAATTCCCCTCTTTCACAGGGGAATTCGCATATACAAACTAATTTCATTTTAATGAAGAAAATCACGTTCGGAAATTTCGGTTAATGCCCGACCGGCACTTTCGTCGGAATAACGGTTTGTGGCAAGGTCGCCAAGGGAAACGATTCCTACGAGCCGGCCGTTTTCCACAACAGGAAGGCGGCGGATTTGATGCCGTGCCATTTGCTCCGCTGCTTCCTGTACGGAAGTATCCGGGGTTACCGTAACTAATTGGTCACTCATGATTTCCGTTACTTGAGTAGAACCTGGGCGTTTTTCAGCGATTCCGCGCACGACTAGATCGCGGTCTGTAATCATTCCAATCAATCGTCCATGATCAACGACCGGAATCGCTCCAACGTTTAAATCACGCATTTTTATGGCTACTTCGTAGACATTATCAACAGGCGTGCAATATTCGACGTTTGTTGACATGACATCGCGCACTGTTTGCATGATCCTTCTCTCCTTCATATTTGGCTATTTTCCAATAAACATTTGCGTCCAATAATGGCCATAAGAACCGCCCTTGGCATACCCTACTCCAATATGAGTAAAGTTTTTGTTTAAAATATTGGCACGATGCCCCGGGCTATTCATCCATGCGTTGACTACTTCTTGCGGAGTTCGCTGGCCAGCTGCGATATTTTCGCCGGCTGTCCGGTATTGTATTCCAAAATTTCTCATCATTGTAAATGGAGATCCATATGTTGGCGAATTATGTTGGAAATAGTTTTTATCGCGCATGTCAGCCGATTTGTAACGTGCTACCCGCGCGAGCTGCCAATCAATTTTCAGCGGCGGGAGACCATATTTTGCCCGCTGTTCATTTGTAAGACGGACAACTTCATTTTCGATTCGTTTTACATTGTCTAAAATAGGGACGTATACTTTTTGTCCTGGATAAATTAAGTTAGGATTAGGAAATTGCGGATTGGCCTCGATAATTTCCGACAATCCGACTTGATAGCGGACAGAAATTTTCCACAGCGTATCGCCCGGTTGAACAATATACGTAGTTGTTCCTTGGCCATGGGCGATATTTGGCATGCCAGCTCCCCATATTCCTGCAATCAATAATAAAACAAGCATGAATTTTTTCATTGCTTATGCTGCCCCCTTTCCGCTTTTAGTCTCACCAAATTAAAAAAAAATAACAAATAGAAAACAAAAAAATTTATTTCAAATGGCAAAATGACGCAAAATAGCAAACAATTCATTGAAAATCGAACCACTTTCATACTATTATAAATGAAGGAATATTTTCTTTTCCGCGTACTAGCATATTGTGTTGTTAGGAGGAATAAAGATGAAATTTGAAAATACTGGAATTGAAAATCAAACCATCGAGCTTTCCCGCTTAGATGACATAATGGAACGGTTTGGGTTCGTCAGAGCCGGCCAATGGGACTATGAAAGAGTTACATACGACCGCAAATTCCAAATCAAGGGAGATACTTTTTATCTGCGCGTACAAGGATATGCAGTCGAGGGAGACGTCGATTCCCGCTACGCCTTGATCAAATTGCTTGCGCCTATTTTAGGAAAACATTATTATCCGCACGGCGTCGAATACGGGGAGGACGAAAATTTCCCTTCTTCCCTTGTCAATCAATGCCAAACGATTTTAGCGCAAGTAAAAGAAGAGCTTGGCAAAATCCAAAACTAAGCGGTTAGTTTTTAGAAAAAACCATTGCCGCGAAATTAGCCTATGTCAATATAAAAAACGCATGAGTGTTTTTCCCTCATGCGTTTTTTATATAGCCAGTCTCTCCACTACTATATGCACTGCATCCACCGTAAAAGGAGTCATGAACGCAATTTCCTCTGCGATATGCTTTTGTATTTGCTGGCACAATAAAAGAAGCGATGCTTCCTGCTTCATGACTAACGATACTGTAACCGTGCAGCGGCCATCATCGGTAACAACGACATGAACTTCACAATCATCAGCAACGATTTCATTTCGACCTTGCAGACACATCATCACAATCGTGTGCAGTGTAGCTTGTGCGGCACTCCACTTGCGGAGGCGGGTGGCAACCGTTTTCATCCCTATGTCCCCTCCTACTTCCTTGCCTCACAACCATCATAGGATGTTTTATAAATATATGCCGTTTTTTCCCAAGCTGCCACTATGAAGAAAAAACCCGACAAAATAGCTGCCGGGTTTAAAAACCTAAAATCGCTTTAATCATCGACGTCGTTTCCCCGCCCTTATAAAATACGTAAAGAAGCAAATAAACAATGACACCGGTTGCGGCTGTAAAAAACCATACAACGCTTGTAATCGGCCCGAGCCGCTTATGACGGACACGGATATCTTTTAGGCCGGTCCAAATGGTGACAATGCCAAAAACAGCGCCAGCGGTCGCCAAAACAATATGAAACACAAGAAAGATCGTATAATACACTTTCACACTGTCAGGACCGCCAAAACTCGTGTTCCCAATAAAAATCGTTCGCGATAAATAAATAATAAAAAACAATAAAGCGAACACCGCTGCAGTTAACATTACCTTTTTATGGGCATCAATGTTTCTCCTCCGTATTAAATACCATCCATACGCTACTAATGCTGCACTAATGACAATACAGCTCGTACTAATAGTTGGTAAAATCGGCAATGAATATTCCATATCCTCTCCCTCTCCGTGCCATCTTATTAACTGTATTCATTGAGTACTGATTATCCAACATTTACTGTTAAAACGTTTCGATAAAAACATTATGATTCAGAAGGTTGTGGCAATACGGCAGTTTCCAACTTTTCCTTTTCCTGCTCTTTTCGGTACCATTCCTTAAAGACGAAAAAGAGCACTGTACCATAAACAATTTCTTGAATGATTTTCATTAGCACTCCGCCAAGCTGCTGGTCTTCAAGAAGTGGAAACGCAAAGAACATCTCTGGTCCTGTTAAATTAAGGGAAGCTAATGTCCCGGTGGGAACGCAAAGAGCAAGCGACTTCATCCACATTTGCGGATCGTAATAAGTCGCATATAGCGGCTTACTGGCGAAAATAATTAAGGCACACGCCGGAGTCAATAAAACGCCGTCCGCAAAAATATAGCCTATCTTCTTGAGACCACTAAGAGACTGCCAGCCCGGCATTTTATTAAGGAGAGGCCACCACATCATCCATGCAGCGATAAAAATCATCGTGGTAATTACCGAATGATAAAGCGCATGGCTGTTCGCTAAGTCAAAAATAAATGGGACGTGATAAAACGAGAACAAGCCATTAAATAAAACTATCGCAATAAGCGGCTTTGTCAAAAACGTTACTGCTGCCTTTAATGGGCGAATTTGGAAAACACGCTCAAACAGCCAATTTGGTATTCCTAAAATAAGCAATTGTGGAACCATAAAACTTAATATCGCCATTTGTATCATATGAGCGCTAAATATCAAATGCCCGAGCAAATCAATCGGCGAACCTACACAAATATAAAGCAACACGATCCCCGCGACAAAATATGCTTTCTGCTTGCGTGTCGGCGGTCCTTCCTTTGTAAAGCGGGTTCTCCACGGCCCGACAATCATAAAATAAAGACATGTAATCAACGTCAGAAATGCAAGGAAATAGGGACTCCATAACGCAACAAAACCAAACATGCTTAATGATGCCATTTTCATCTCACCTCAGTTCGTTCTCTTTTCATTATACTACACCCCTATCATTTGTCTATTGTGAAGCGCTGTCAATCAGACAAAAAAAGACAGACGTGTGTCGGTATAATCAGTGAATCAACACTTATGAAAAAAGGAAATCAGCGAAAGCTGATTTCCTTTTTTGGTTACCACCAAACAATGGTCGCAAGCGCCCAAATCGTCAAGAAAGCAACAAATACGCCAGCATACAGGAACAACGATGGCATTTCATGTCCTTTATGGCTCATGTGCATAAAATAATACAATTGGAACATCACTTGCACCACAGCAAGAAGAAAAATAAATGGGACGGAAAACCAATGCGAAAATTTGTCATAACCGACCGCAGCAAACGCAATTAATGTTAGCAAAATCATTAATACAAAGGAAATGACTTGATGCTTCATTTCCTCCGCATTTTTTCTGCGACGATATTCTAAATCAACGCGCTCGTTTCCGGAATTTGTTTGATTCACCATATATTCACCCCACCATTCCCATTAGGTATACGACGGTAAAAATGAATACCCATACGACGTCAATAAAATGCCAGTAAAGGCTCGCCACATAAAACTTTGGCGCATTGTAAAGGTTCAAACCACGCTTTGCGTTGCGGATCATAAGCGTTAAAATCCACAATAAACCAAATGTAACGTGGCTGCCGTGCAGGCCGACTAGCGTATAAAAAGCAGATGAAAATGCGCTTGTGGAATATTTTAAGCCTTCATGCACATAATGATTGAACTCAAAAATTTCTAATCCTAAAAAGCCTAGACCTAACAATACAGTAATGCCAAACCAAAGCTGCATTTTCTTAAATTCAAAGTTTTTCATGTGGTATATAGCGTACACGCTCGTTAAGCTACTTGTTAATAAGAGCATGGTAGCAACAAACACGAGCGGCATTTCAAACAATTCATGCGATGTCGGTCCCTGAGCCGTCTTGTCTCTAAGCGCTATGAAAGTGCCAAAGAGGGAGGCGAAAAGAACAGTCTCTCCCCCTAAGAAAAACCAAAATCCTAAAAATTTATTTTTCCCTTCGAGGGTGGCTCTTTCAGGCGCTGCCGGGAATGTTTCCGCCGTTAATTTTTCCTCTGCGTGCATTATGCCTTAACCCCCTTTTTCTCTGCTTCGATAATCTCATCTTTATGAATGTGGAAACCATGGTCGTCAATGACAGAACGTAAGAACATAGCACCAAAAGTAATCAACAATCCAAAAATTGCTACCGGTAAGCCCCAAGCGCGATCGTTATGATACATGATACCAAATGAAGCGATAAACAGCCCAAGCGAAATGACAAACGGCAGGAATGAAGGGTTCGGCATATGGATGTCGCCAAGCGGTTCTGCCGGAGTCAAGCCTTTTTTCCCTTCCATTTTCTCTAGCCAGTAAGCATCTACACCGCGAACAAGCGGAGTTTGCGCAAAGTTGTATTCAGGTGCTGGCGAGGAAACCGCCCATTCAAGCGTACGTCCGACTCCCCAAGCATCTGCTTCCGCTTTTTTACCATTGATCGCCGTAACCACAATGTTGATTAAAAGAACGATAACACCTGCTGCCATGAAAAATGCACCAATTGAACTAATTAAGTTTCCAGTTTCCAAACCTTGACCTGGCAAGTAGGTAAATACGCGGCGCGGCATTCCCATTAATCCAAGGAAATGTTGAATAAAGAACGTTAAATGGAAGCCGATAAAGAATAGCCAGAATGTAATTTTGCCAAGCGTTTCATTTAACATTCGCCCAAACATTTTTGGCCACCAATAATGTGTGCCAGCTAAGATACCGAATACTACTCCGCCAACAATGACATAGTGGAAGTGAGCAACGATGAAGTAGCTGTCATGATATTGATAGTCAGCCGGTGCTGCCGCTTGCATAACCCCAGTTACTCCACCGATAACGAAAGACGGAATAAACGCAACAGCATATAACATTGGT
The DNA here is from genome assembly GCF_000632515.1 of Parageobacillus genomosp. 1. Classification (GTDB taxonomy): domain Bacteria; phylum Bacillota; class Bacilli; order Bacillales; family Anoxybacillaceae; genus Saccharococcus. Next base: position 815,567 of record NZ_CM002692.1, on the reverse strand, counting down.
GTTGTAAAGCGGATGCTTCCGCCCCACATCGTGAATAACCAGTTAAAGATTTTAATACCTGTTGGAACAGCAATGGCCATTGTCGCAACTGCAAAAATTGCGTTCGCAACTGGTCCCATACCAACTGTAAACATGTGGTGCGCCCACACCATGAATCCTAAAAAGCCGATTAATACAATCGCAAATACCATGGAAGAGTATCCGAATAAACGTTTTTTAGAGAAAGTCGCGATAATTTCAGAGAAAATACCGAATGCCGGCAATACTAAGATATATACTTCTGGGTGCCCGAAAATCCAGAATAAGTGTTCATAAATAATGGTATTGCCGCCTAACGCCGCATTGAAGAAGTTACCGCCAAATAAGCGGTCCAATATCAATAAAAGATAACCAATCGTTAATGGCGGGAACGCAAATAAGATTAACGCAGAAGCAACGAATGTTGCCCAAGTAAGCATTGGCATACGCATGAACGTCATGCCTGGAGCGCGCATATTAATGATTGTTACTAGGAAGTTAATACCACTAATTAATGTACCGAAACCGGAAACTTGCAAACCTAATAAGTAAAAGTCAATTCCGTATCCTGGTGATTCCAATGACAGCGAAGCATAAGACGTCCAACCCGCATCAGGAGCTCCGCCTAAAAGCCATGAACAGTTTAGGAAAAGCCCCCCGAAAAAGAACAACCAAAAACCTAATGCGTTTAAGAACGGAAACGCAACGTCACGCGCGCCGATTTGAATTGGTACAGCCGCATTCATCAATGCGAATAATAACGGCATCGCTGCCAAGAAAATCATTGTTGTACCGTGCATCGTCAAAACTTGGTTATACAGTCCGCCGACGATGAAATCATTATTCGGCTTTATAAGCTGGATACGGATGAGCAGCGCTTCAACGCCACCCATTAAGAAGAAAATGCCACCAGCAATTAAATAAAGATGAGCGATTTTTTTATGGTCGACCGTTGTAAGGTAGTCCCATATTATGCTCTTTTTGCGAGCTACTGTACTCACGGATTTAAACCTCCTTTTTATAGAAAAACTGCTTGTTATTCAACCTTTAGACTCATTAAGTATTTTGTTAAAGCATTAATTTGCTCATCCGTTAAGTTGCCATATGTGCCTGCCATTTTATTTCCAGGCTTCACACTTTCAGGATCTTTTAGCCATTTCTTTAGGTTTTCCTCATTATGTGCTAAAACACCGGCAATGCGCGTGCGATCGCCGAAGTTTGCCAAGTTTGGCGCCGTACGTGCCTGCTCTGGGCGTTTGTCCAACGGTGTAACTGCATGGCAGCCAATACAGCTTTTATTGAAAATTGCTTCCCCTTGTTTGGCAACCGGATCTGTGACAACCGGCTTTTTCGCATTTTGCATCTTTTTGATCCAAGCGTCAAACTCATTGCGTGGAAGCGCTCTAACTTTAAAGTCCATTAATGCATGGGACGGACCGCAAAGCTCCGCACATTTTCCGTAGAAAATGCCTCCTGCTTTGTCGGCCGCTTTTTGGTCAAATTCAAGCCAAAATTGGTTTTTCGTTTCTATGTTTGTATCCATTTTTCCACCGACCGCAGGAATCCAGAACGAGTGTTTGACATCAGAAGATTTTAAATTGAAATACACTCGCTCATTTGTTGGAACCACTAAATCTTGGCTTGTAATAACTCCATAGTCTGGATATTCAAATTCCCACCAATAAAGATTAGCGCGGACGTTAACAACAACGGTATGTTTATCGCGTTTTTCTTTGTTCATCGGTTTGACGTCCGCAAGTTTAAAGGTTGCATAAACCGTTGGAACTGCCAAAATAAGCAAGAGAATAATCGGAATAACAGTCCAAATAATTTCGAGCTTATGGTTTCCTTCCACCTGTTTTGGAATTTTGTTTTCCTCGCCTTTACGTTGCCGGAAACGAAGGACAACGTATACAAAGATAATCGTTACCACAACAACAACGAGCACCATAATGGCCGTGCTAAGCAGCATGAGTGAATATTCCATGTCTGCTGCTTCACCTGCCGGCTGAAGCGTCGATAAAAACGGCTTTCCACAGCCGGCTAACAGAAGCGCCATTACACTAAAAAGAGAAAATAAGCGCCAGTTACGTAGCCATTTTTTCATAGCCTAATCAAACCCCTCTTTCTACTTGATGAAATAAAAATAATTTATATGAATTCTTTCTCATAATGGAAAGAATTTTAAACCTCTTTTGTTTACCAAAGGGTAGCGATGACCATCGCCACAAATAAAATCGTCAAATGATTAAGCGAATAAATAAACATCCACTTTGCCCACTTCAAATCATCTTTCATTTTAAACCCATAAAGCCCTAATGCAAGCCACCCCACGTTTAATAACGTAGCAATAGTTAAAAACGGCACGCCTAATGAGAACAGATAAAATGGCAGTGGCAATAAGCATGCAACCCATACAACGATCTGCCGCTTTGTGATCGCAAAGCCGTGCACAACCGGAAGCATCGGGATGCCTGCGGCACGGTACTCTTCGCACCGTTTCATTGCTAGTGCCAAAAAGTGCGGCGGCTGCCATAGAAACATAATTAAAAATAAAATGATCGGAACAACATGGAAGCTTGGATCTACCGCTGTCCATCCAATGACCGGCGGCACGGCACCGGAGATGCTGCCGATAACGGTGTTAAGCGTATAATTTCGCTTTGACCACATCGTGTACAAAAATACGTAAGTAACCATTCCGATTAGCCCGACGACAGCAGCGGTAACCGTCGTCATTAGCAGGCTAATCGTTCCTACCGTTACTAGAGCGATCCCAAGCCAAAGCACCCGCTTTGGTTCCATCGTTCCCGTTACGGTCGGCCGCGCTTTTGTCCGTTCCATAAACCGGTCGATATCGCGGTCAATAAAGTTATTAATGCTGCACGAACCTGCTATAACGAGTGCAGCACCAAACAACGCAAAAAATACAATATGAAGATTTTCCAAAAAACCTTCCCCCGTAAAATAGAGCGCCAACCATAGTCCGGTAAAAGTGGTGATTAAATTCGAGTTGACGATTCCTATTTTAATGACGGAGGAAAGTTCTTTCCAAATAATCCCTATATTTACACGCGAGCGCTCTCCCGCGTGGTCAGCATGTTCAGACATCGTTTTTAAATTTGCCATTCTCCTGTTCCTCCTCATCGCACCGCCAGCTTTCATACGCTCAATGAACGGTGCCATATGAAAAAATTTTTCTTCACTTCTATCATATCATAACGCATTGGCAAATTATCTTCGCAGGAAAGTATTTCTTTCATTAGAACGAAAAATCCTATTTTCTCTTTATATTAAATCACATTTTCATGACATAATGTGAACTTTTTTTGAATAATTTGTGTCAAATTTTCGAATTACAAAAAACGCATTATTCTCTCTATCAGCAGAAAACGCTTGTACCACTTATCCCATTAATATTTCTAACAAACTTATTCAACATATTCAATATGTAAACGACATTTTGTTTTTCTGCGCATCATCATGTAAAATTGTATTTAGCTAAATTGCCGTTTTTATTGTAAGATAAATGTATACTTCTAAAATTATTGACAAGATAATGATTTCACAATACAAGAAGGTGAAGATTTTGCAGCGTTCTTTAAAGTGGTTTGCATCGACTACGACATTGGCAATGCTCTTTGTCCTCATCGGCGGAGCACTCGTAACAAAAACCGAATCCGGCATGGGGTGCGGACGATCATGGCCGCTTTGCCATGGCCAGTTAATCCCTTCGCAAATTACCCCCTGAACTCGTTATCGAATTAAGCCATCGGCTCGTATCTGGTTTAGCTGGAATAATGGTGCTTGTCCTATCTGTCTGGGTATGGCGGGCGATCGGGCATATTCGCGAAACAAAGTTTTTAGCGATCGTTTCCTTTGTCTTTCTCGTGTTGCAAGGATTAATTGGCGCCGCCGCCGTCGTCTGGGGGCAATCTGATTTCGTCCTTGCGCTGCATTTCGGCATCTCCCTCATTTCGTTCGCAGCCGTTTTTTTGCTAACGCTGCTTATTTTTGAAATCGACAAAAAATTTGATGCCGAGTCGCTCGTATTGGATCGAACAATGAAATTTCATATTTACGGCGTCACCACTTATTCTTATATCGTTGTTTATACCGGCGCATTGGTCCGCCACATGAAGGCAAATTTAGCATGTCCAAGCTGGCCGCTTTGCTCCAAAACACGCATCATTCCTGTGCAGCTTCATGAATGGGTGCAAATGGGACACCGCCTTGCTGCAGCGCTTATTATTATCTGGATTGCGATTGCAACCATCCGTGCGGTAAAACATTATAGACACCAACGTGTCATTTATTATGGCTGGATGGTTTCCCTCGTCCTTGCTTTGGCACAAATGACAACGGGAGCGCTCATCGTATTTACGCAGTTAAATTTGTATATTGCTTTGGCACACGCCTTTTTCATTTCCTGCTTGTTCGGGGTGCTTAGCTATTTAATGATGCTTGCTTTACGAAGCAAACATCATAAGCTCAAAGTGGGGGAAACACCCCAGCAAAAACAATACGGTCCATCGATATTGCTAAAATAAAAGCGCTTGGGGCAAACCCAAGCGCTTTTATTTTATTTCGTCAATTCAATTAATAAATCTCCCGCTTGAATAGCATCACCATTTTTTACATAAATGTCTTTGACAATGCCCGAGAATGGCGCCTGAACCGTCGTTTCCATCTTCATCGCTTCCGTAATCATTAAATGGTCGCCTTTGTTCACTTTTTCGCCTTTTTCAACGAGCACTTTCACGACCGTTCCCGGCATCGTCGCCGCAATATGATTCGGATTGGCACGGTCTGCTTTAATGCGTTCGACGACTGCCGATTTAATGCTTTCATCGCGGATAATCACTTCGCGCGGCTGTCCGTTTAATTCAAAGTAGACGACCCGCGTTCCGTCCGCCTGCGGCTGCCCGATCGAAACGAGCTTGACAATGAGCGTTTTCCCTTTTTCGATTTCTACTTCGATTTCTTCGCCAAGGCGCATTCCATATAGGAAAGTCGGTGTGTCCAACACCGAAATATCGCCATATTTTTTAACTGTTTCCGCATATTCTAAAAATACTTTCGGGTAAAGGGCATAGGCCAGCACATCAAAATCGGTCACTTCGCGGTCAAGAGTATGGTATAATTCTTCTCTTAAATGGTCAAAATCTACTGGCTCTAGCAATTCCCCAGGCCGAACGGTAATCGGCTCGCGCCCTTTTAAAATAATGCGCTGCAATTCTTTCGGGAATCCGCCGTGCGGCTGTCCTAAATATCCTTCAAAGAACTCCACAACCGAATCCGGGAAGTCAAGCGTTTCGCCGCGCTCGAAAATATCTTGTTCCGTCAAATTATTTTGCACCATATAAAGCGCCATATCGCCGACGACTTTAGATGATGGCGTTACTTTAACGATATCGCCGAACAAGTCATTGACACGGCGGTACATTTCTTTCACTTCATCCCAGCGGTCACCAAGCCCAACCGCTTTAGCCTGCTGCTGCAGGTTGCTGTATTGTCCGCCCGGCATTTCATGCATATACACTTCCGTATGTGGAGAATTCATGCCGCTTTCAAATTCTTGATAAAACTTCCGAACGTCTTCCCAATATCGGGAAAGCTGCTCGAGTCCATGGATATTGATCTCCGGCGCGCGCTCTGTGCCTTCTAATGCGTAATAAAGCGTATTGGCGCTCGGTTGCGACGTCAAGCCCGCCATCGAGCTGACGGCGACATCGACAATATCGACGCCCGCTTCAATCGCTTTGGCATACATATAAATACCGTTGCCGCTCGTATCATGCGTATGAAGATGAATTGGAATATCCACCGTTTCTTTCAACGCGGAAATAAGCACATAAGCCGCCTCCGGCTTCAATAAGCCAGCCATATCTTTAATTGCCAAAATATGCGCTCCCGCTTGCTCCAACTCTTTGGCGATCGTTTTATAGTAATCGAGATTATACTTCGGACGGCCCGGATCTAAAATATCTCCTGTATAGCAAACGGCCGCTTCGGCAATTTTGCCGGTTTGCCGAACGGCGTCAATGGCCACCGTCATTCCTTTTACCCAGTTTAAGCTGTCAAAAATGCGGAATACGTCAATGCCCGCTTGTGCTGATTTTTCGACAAATTCGCGAATGACATTATCTGGATAGTTTTTGTAACCGACAGCGTTGGCAGAGCGCAGCAGCATTTGGAATAAAATATTTGGAATTCGTTCCCGCAATTTTAACAAGCGGTCCCACGGATCTTCTTTTAAGAAGCGGTACGCAACGTCAAACGTCGCCCCGCCCCACATTTCAAGTGAGAACAAATTTGGCAACAGGTGCGCCGTCGGTTCGGCGATGCGAGCCAAATCGACCGTACGCACGCGCGTCGCCAGCAACGATTGATGGGCGTCGCGGAATGTCGTATCCGTCAGCAATACGCGGTCCTGCTCTTTTATCCATTGTACGAGCCCTTCTGGCCCCTTTTCCTCTAAAATTTTCTTCGTCCCGTCCGAAACCGGTTCAGCATAACTGACTTTCGGGATGCGCGGTTTATCAAATACCGGTTTTTTCTTTTTCCCGATTCCAGGAAAGCCGTTTACCGTAACGGTTCCGATATACGTCAACATCTTCGTGCCGCGGTCTTTCCGGCGTGGGAAGACGAACAGTTCCGGCGTCGTATCAATAAACGACGTATCATATTCTCCCGATAAAAATTTTGGATGCTGCACGACATTTTCTAAAAATGGAATATTTGTTTTAATTCCACGGATTCGGAACTCCCGCAAGTTTCGCAACATTTTTCTTGCGGCTTGCTCAAACGTGAGCGCCCATGTGGATAATTTCACAAGCAAAGAATCGTAATACGGCGTAATCACTGCTCCTTGGAAACCGTTGCCCGCGTCTAAGCGTACGCCAAAACCGCCGCCAGAACGGTATGCCATAATTTTTCCGGTATCCGGCATAAAATTGTTAAGCGGATCTTCCGTCGTTACGCGCGACTGAATCGCATATCCGTTAATGCGAATATCTTCTTGCTTTGGAATGCCAACCTCTTTGCTATGAAGCGAATATCCTGCGGCAATCAAAATTTGCGATTGGACGATATCGATTCCGGTGATCATTTCCGTAATCGTATGTTCCACTTGAATGCGCGGATTGACTTCGATGAAATAAAAATCGTTGCCGGATACGAGAAACTCTACCGTTCCCGCGTTCACGTAGCCTACATTTTTCATAAGTTTGACCGCAGCTTCACATATTCTTTGCCGCAATTCATCCGATAGCGAGACGCTCGGCGCCACTTCCACCACTTTTTGATGACGGCGCTGCACGGAGCAGTCCCGTTCATAAAGGTGGACGATATTTCCTTCGTAATCTCCTAAAATTTGCACTTCAATATGTTTCGGTTTTTCAATCAATTTTTCCACGTATACATCATCGCTGCCAAACGCCGCTTTCGCTTCCGATTTGGCGCGCTCGAACGCTTCTTTTACTTCCGATTTCGACCGGACGATGCGCATGCCGCGGCCGCCGCCGCCTAAGGCCGCTTTAATAATGATCGGATATCCATACGTGTCCGCAAAGCGCACGACCTCTTCAAGACTATGCACCGGCCCGTCGCTTCCCGGAATGACCGGAATCCCAGCTAATTCCGCCTGATGGCGGGCTTTTACTTTATCGCCGAACATATCTAAATGCTCTTCATTCGGGCCGATAAAAATAATCCCTTCTTCTCGGCATCGTTTGGCGAATTGAATATTTTCCGAAAGAAATCCGTAGCCTGGATGAATTGCATCGACATCGTGGGCTTTAGCAATTTCAATAATGCCCTCGATATCTAGATAGGCTTCAATCGGTTTTTTCCCTTCGCCGACTAAATACGCTTCATCCGCTTTATAACGATGATAAGAACCAGTGTCTTCCTTCGAGTAAATCGCCACGGTACGAATGCCAAGCTCCGTGCAGGCACGGAAGACACGAATCGCAATTTCTCCACGATTGGCGACAAGTACTTTGTTAATTCGACGCATTTTCATATGTTTCTCCTCTCCTCCTTTCTAATAAAACTATAACGGTTTTCGCTTTTTGTAAATATGTTCTCTAAAAAGTCAGACCTTTTTTTTGCAATTTTTGCACTGTCTTTGCCTTTCTTTTATAATCTTCGTATTTCGTAAACATCGAGATATTGACAAGCATTCCAAGCGAAGTCATAAACAAAATCAGCGAAGAACCGCCATAACTAACGAGCGGCAGCGGAACCCCGGTAATCGGAATGACTCCGACTACACCGCCAACATTAATAAACGTTTGAATCCCGATCATCACCGAAATACCAATCGCAAGCAGACTGCCGAACGCATCGTTGCATTTTCGTGCAATCCATAATCCCCGCAATACGATAAATGCTAAAATCCCCAAGGTAAACACTACACCAAAAAGACCTAATTCTTCCGAGATAATCGACATAATGAAATCGGTATGCGACTCAGGCAAATATCCGTATTTTTGAATGCTTTTTCCTAGTCCTAATCCTTTTATTCCTCCTAATCCAATTGCCAAATACGAATTAACGAGTTGGAACCCCTCGTCATTGGCATATTTAAACGGATCTAAAAAACTATAAATCCGTGACATCCGCTCCTTAGAAAAAATTTTATCACCAAGGACTGGGATAATAATTGGGGACATGACAATGAATATAAGCGTAAAGAACAGCAGCTGCTTAAACAACAAACGAAGCCGCAGCCCTGATGACAAAATTAAACATGAAGCGATCGCCAATACAATCAGCGCTGTGCCAAAATCGGGCTGAATCGCAATTAAAAAACAGATAAACAACGTATAGTAAATCGGAAATAAATTGCTTTTTACAGGCTGGGATAATCTTTTTTGTTTATTGGCAAATGCTGACGCTAAGTAAACGATCAGCCCGAGCTTCACCAGTTCGGCTGGCTGTATGCTTAACATGCCGACCCGAAACCAGCTTGTCGCGTTGTTCGCCGTATGTCCAAGAAACGCCACCGCGATTAACAGGAGCGGGGAGACAAAAAAGATCCATTTCACTAATTTTTCCTTCGCCCATACTTTATAAGGAACAAGCAGTGTGATGAAAAATCCGATAAATGCTATAACAAGCCATAGCTTTTGCCGCTCGTAAAAATAGTCGCTCGGCACTTCAAAGCGAATGACCGCAGCGATCATGCTCGAACTATAGACCATGATCAAACCGAACAGCGACAGCATCACAACTGCGATAATCAGCGGATAGTCGTAACATTTTAGCACCTTTTTAATGAGTTCCTTATCCATCATTCCTCTTCCTTATTTGCTAGTATGTACATTAAAATCATTCGTAATTGCCCGTTGTTTTCCTTCTTAAAAACAGAAAAACTCAAACGATTGTGTTTGCCAACCGTTTGAGTTAATGATTTATTTTTATCGTACGCGCTTTTTTGTTACCGCCTCATGCAATGCGGAAAGCTCGCGTTCGAGCCGGTCAAGCAGCGCTTTGCCTTCCTTCTCGTCCACCAGACCGAGGCGAACGGCAAAATCAATTTCCCGTGATAAACCGAACATTTGCGTATCCAGCACTTCTTCATAGAGTGGACATTGCGGCATTGTCAAATTATCCATTTGCACTTGAATTAACTTTACAATTTTATCGGCATCCGCTTGCAGGAGCGCGTACGCTTTTTCACGATAGTTAATGGCCTCGTCTGCCACATCGATCCCTCCGTTCTCCCCTAATCCTTCTTTAAATCTTAACGTGAAACGGGCAATTTTGCAAGTTGAAACACTTGTCAATTGTGATTATCGAAGCGAATGAACTGCCTTGAGCGTCAATCGTAAACCTTCTCCTCATAGATAGGAAAAAATATGAACATACCTTGCACATGACAAACTATCCATTTACCATTATACTAAAAAACAGCAGCTGATGTAGAGGAGAGGATCGAAAATGAACGATATTATTCTTATAACAGGAAATGTAAAGTTTACCATTACGTTGGATCCGGGAGTATGGATTTTTGATGACCGTAAAATAGATTTAGACACATACTTTTTAAACCCTTCCCATGGGCAGCAACATGAACAACAGGAAGAAGAAGAGGAAATCAAAAAGTTATCTGCTTTTTGGGACCGAGAAATCCAGGAAGGTGCCGTTTTTCCGCCAACGTTAAACACAGAAAAACGCTTTTTGAAGGAAAAAATCATTACAGGGACGTTTGCAATGCCGCTCGCTCCCTTTTTGCGCAATGCGGAGCCGCTACCGGATGCAAAAGAGCTGACAATCGTAACCGAGCATGGCGAAATAACGATTTCGCTTGAACAAGCTTATGAAGCGATTCTCGGCTTTTCCAAAGAGGGAAAACCGCTGCGAGAAGACGGGCCCGTACATTTTTATTTTGGCGACGGTTCCAACCGCGAAGCGCCAATTACCCATGTCCGCCGCTTTGTTGTCCGTTAAGGCTGGATGTCCCGCGATGCGGGACATCCAACTTTTTTACAATATATCCGCAGCAAGCTGCGCCAATGCCGAGCGCTCTCCTTTGATCAGACGGACGTGCCCGGCGATTTTCTGGTCTTTAAATTTCTCCACGACGTACGTGAGACCATTGTTGTATTCATCCAAATATGGGTGATCAATTTGCTCCGGATCGCCCATCAAAACAATTTTACTTTTCTCGCCGACACGCGTTAAAATCGTTTTTATTTCGTGTTTCGTTAAATTTTGTGCCTCATCAATAATAATAAACTGCTCCGGCAGACTGCGACCGCGTATATAGGTGAGCGCTTCTACTTCAATCGAACCCATTCCCGCCAAAATCGCATCTAATTCCCCTGGTTTTTTTGTGTTAAATAAGTATTCTAAATTATCGAAAATCGGCTGCATCCATGGACGCAGCTTTTCTTCTTTTTCCCCCGGCAAAAAGCCGATATCTTTTCCCATGGGGACGATTGGCCTAGCGACAAGCAGCTTTTTATACGTGCGTAAATCTTCCGTCTGCATCAATCCCGCCGCAAGAGCAAGCAGCGTTTTTCCCGTTCCCGCTTTGCCAATCAAGGTGACAAGCTGGATGTCATCGCGCATAAGCAGTTCAAACGCCATCGTTTGCTGCACGTTGCGCGGACGAATCCCCCATATATGTTCATAGTGAAACACAAGCTTTTTCACTTTTTTGCCGCTGTGATCGACAATGCCTATGGCAGAGGCGGAACCGCCAAATGCATCTTTCATAATGATAAATTGGTTTGGGTAAAAAGGATGATTGGCAATGTCGGCTAAAACGAGTTCTCCTTTTTCATAAAACCGCTGCAGGTGCTCTGTCCCTATGTATAACTCGAGAAAACCAGTATAAATATGGTCGACATCGACAACACGGTCGCTTAAAAAATCTTCTGCCTGCAATCCAATTGCATCTGCCTTCACGCGCACAAGCGCATCCTTGCTGACTAAAATAACAGAACGGCCATTTTCTTTTGCTTGTTCCTCGAGAGATAAGTTTTTTGCTACCGCTAAAATGCGGTTGTCATTTGTTTTTTCTACAAAAATTTCCTGCAGTTGCTGAAAAGAACGATGATTTAATTCAATGCGCAGCACTCCGCCGTTTTCGAGCGGAATTTTTTCATGCAGCTTTCCGTTTTCGCGCAGACGGTCGATCAGCTTCGATACTTGCCGGGCGTTTCTGCCAACTTCATCCATGTACCTTTTTTTCGAATCGACTTCCTCGAGCACGACCGCCGGAATGACCACCTCATTATCTTCAAATGAAAAGATGGAATATGGATCTTGCAGCAGCACATTTGTATCTAATACATATATTTTTTTTCCCAAATTACCACTCTCCCCATTTTTCATTTTTTACTTTCCTGGACGGGAATGGTTGTTATATAAGATATGAAAAAATGCATAAAGATAGAAGAATGTTTGCAAAATAAAGTAAAAAAATGAGATAGAGGTGTGCAAATGATGAACTGGATCCGGTGTTTGTTGGTTGCCTTATGCATTTGCCTATTGGGCGGATGTAATATAGGAAATGATGAGCGTGCCAAGGACACGGAACGCTCGCTTGTCCGTGTCAAAAACTCGACAAATGAAAAAATAACGAACAAGACAGGCCAAAACATTGCCCACCGCCTCGCTAATTTAGCCGACCGCGTGCCAAACGTAAACGACGCGACCGTGCTTGTGGTCGGAAAATACGCCATTGTTGGCATTGATATCGATGCAAATATGGATGCTTCGCGGGTGGGAACGATTAAATATTCCGTTGCCGAAGCGCTGCAAAAAGATCCTTATGGAGCTAACGCCATTATCATTGCTGACCCTGACCTGTATGCCCGCTTGAAAAACATCGCAAGCCAAGTGGATAACGGCCGTCCTGTTCAGGCATTTATGAACGAAATTGCCGACATCGTCGGACGGGTCATGCCGGAAGTGCCTAGCGACTTATTGGAAACGACACCACCTGAGCCAACCGATGAAAATGATTCGCAACTAAACAAGAAAGAAGAGCAACAGCTCCATCACCGTCAAGAAAAACAATCGAATGAATACTTAAATAAATAACGAGCCTAGCTTTGCTAGGCTCGTTTTATTTGGCATCGCGTTGCCGCATATGTATCATCTATGTTTGGATTCATGATATAATAATGAAGTCAACTCACTATCTGCTAATCCATTGGTTGAAGTGGGAGTTTCCTTATTTTCTGATACAAATTTGCATGAACCAACGAGGTGTACAATGAGAGTGAAATGCGTTCTTTGCGACCGAATTGATACGATTGCTGATGAATCGCTGCTGGCAAAACGGCTGCGCAACCGCCCTATTCACACCTATATGTGCAAGGAGTGTTACGATCGCATCGCCGAAAAAACGAAAGCACGGCTAGCAACTGGAAAATTTCGTATATATCGTTCCACATTGTCCGATGATGAATGGTAAATGATCAATCTAGCCGGCCTTTTTTCAGGACTTGCTGGCGGCATCATCTTGAGTTTTACACTAAAAAAGCCGGGGAAACCCGGCTTTTTTAGGAAAGATAGTTGCGATATTTTTCTGGATTGTTTTCTATTTGCTTCAGCATCACATCAATTAGCTCCACTGGAAACCGCGCCGCTTGTTTTTCTCCGTTCCGCTCGTAGTGAACGATATACATTTCCCCGGCTTCATCTTTGTTTACTTCTAGACCAGTAATTTGAAAATCGTTCCTTAGTATTTCGTAAAAAAAGAAAGCTGTCTCTTGCGCTGCCATATCGTCTGGACGCGCCTGGGCCACCACATAGATCGTCAGCCAATTATAGAGGGCATCTTGCAACGATTTCACCGTTTCACCGCCTTACTTTTCTTCTTTCATCTCGTGTTTTTTGGATTGGTATAGGCGGACTTTATAAATAATTAATACGAGAGCGGCGATTACCAATCCTTCCGCAATCGGCAAAAATACGGCAAAAAAGGTTAAAATCGTGCAGCCTAACGCCAACAGCGCATAGATGATGACGTTTTTCAGCAAAGGAAGCTTCTTGGCAAAACCGAGACGGTACACAACGGCAGCCAAGAGGAAAATCGTAATGTAAAGCAGCCACATCCCTTTCTCCGGATTTGCGTCCACTTTATATAACGACGCAAAAAATGTGAGGCGTTCTAAAACATTCACCAAATCCCCTCCCTTATTTCGCCTGCTGTGCTGCTTTCTTTTTCTTCTCCAGCTTTTCGCGCTCGCTTTTATTTAGTATTTTTTTGCGCAGGCGAATCGACTTTGGTGTTACTTCGCAATACTCATCGTCATTTAAGTATTCAAGCGCTTCTTCAAGCGTCATTAAACGCGGCTTTTTCATGGTGACCGTTTGCTCTTTTGTCGACGAGCGGATGTTCGTCATATGTTTTTCCCGGCAAATATTGACGACCAAATCGTTTTCGCGATTGTGCTCACCGACAATCATTCCTTCATATACCTCCGTCCCCGGCTCGACAAAAATCGTTCCACGGTCTTCTAGCTGCATAATGCCATACGCCGTTGCTTTACCGGTTTCCATAGAAATGAGCACTCCTTGGCGGCGACCCCCTACTTGTCCACTTTGTGCCGGTGCATAATGGTCAAACGAATGGTTTAAAATTCCATATCCGCGTGTCAATGACATAAACTCCGTTCGATAACCAATCAATCCGCGCGAAGGCACCATAAAGACGAGGCGCACTTGTCCATTTTCATTATGGACCATATCCACCAGCTCGCCTTTGCGGGCCCCGATTGATTCCATAATTGCCCCGGTATATTCTTCTGGAATATCAATGATGACCCGTTCCACCGGCTCGCAAAGCACGCCATCGATTTCTTTCATAATCACTTCCGGCTTGGACACTTGCAACTCATATCCCTCGCGACGCATGTTTTCAATCAAAATCGATAAATGAAGCTCGCCGCGCCCGGAAACGATCCACGCATCAGGAGAATCCGTATTTTCCACGCGCAGGCTGACATCCGTCTCGAGCTGGGTACGCAGGCGTTCCTCTAGCTTTCTTGCCGTAACATATTTGCCTTCGCGTCCGGCAAATGGGCTATTGTTCACTAAAAACGTCATTTTCAAAGTCGGTTCATCAATGCGAAGCGGTGGCAATGCTTCTTGATGATCAAACGGGCATACCGTTTCCCCGACGTTAATATCTTCCATTCCCGCCACCGCGACAATATCTCCTGCTTCTGCCTCGGTAATTTCTATCCGTTTTAAGCCGATAAACCCAAACAATTTGGTGACGCGGAACGTTTTCACTGAACCATCCAATTTCATTAGCGCCACTTGCTGTCCGACTTTCATTGTGCCGCGAAAGATACGGCCGATACCGATACGCCCAACGTACTCGTTGTAATCAAGCAGCGCCACTTGAAATTGTAGCGGTTCCTCCCGATTATCCAACGGCGCTGGAATATGATCGATAATCGTTTCAAATAATACGCTCATATCTTTCTCTTGCTCGTGAGGATCCAAGCTCGCCGTTCCGTGCAGCGCCGAAGTATAGATAACCGGAAACTCGAGCTGATCTTCCGATGCTCCTAATTCAATAAATAAGTCAATCACTTCGTCGACGACTTCCTCCGGTCGCGCGAACTCACGGTCAATTTTATTGACGACAACAATAGGCGTCAGCTGCTGCTCAAGCGCCTTTTTCAGCACAAAGCGCGTCTGCGGCATGCAGCCTTCATAGGCGTCTACAACCAATAAAACGCCATCCACAAGTCGCATGATCCGTTCTACTTCCCCGCCGAAATCAGCATGGCCAGGCGTATCTAAAATATTAATGCGCGTTCCTTTATACTGAACGGCAGTATTTTTCGCTAAGATGGTAATCCCACGTTCTCTTTCCAAATCGTTCCGGTCCAAAGCACGTTCTTCTACATGTTCGTTTTCACGGAACGTTCCCGACTGCCGCAGCAATTGATCCACTAACGTTGTTTTGCCATGGTCTACGTGTGCGATAATTGCAATATTGCGGAGATCTTCTCTTCTTTTTGTCAAGGTGTGTCACTCCTATGTGTAAACTGCTCGTTTATTATATCATAAAGATAGAAAAGCGGCATATTTTCCTGTACACTAAAGAAAAACGCAAAATTTTACCGCTCAACAGGAAAGGAGAATAATAAACAAATGAAACAGATTCAACCGATTCCGCTTTTATTGGCGATATTCGCGGTCATCGCCATTATGGCCATCGGCATTTTTATCGCGGAACAAAGCATTATCGGCGTTATTTTATCCGTCATCGTTTTATTGGTTATTGTCGGCATCGGATTTGCCCGCAAAAAACGAATGCGCGAAAAAGGAATGCTATAGAAAATGGGACAACTTCCTAGTTTGTCCCGTTCTAATGATGAATGTATTTTTGTAAAATTTCTTCATGCAATCCCGGCTTTGACACAAATACGGAGTTTCTTTCCAGGAGACGAAGCGGCTCACCATACAAATTTGTCACAATGCCGCCGACTTCCTGTACAAGCACAAGCCCACCGGCGAAATCCCACGGCGACAGGCGCATCGTAATATAGGCGTCCAAGAAGCCTGCGGCGACATATGCCATTTCGAGCGCCGCGGATCCGTATGAACGCGTTCCTCTCACATCTTTGACGAGCGGAGCCAATACGCTCGGATCGATTCGTTTATTTTCTGTTACCCATGTAGCATTTAACGAGATGATCGCTTCAGAAACAGATACCGGTTCTAAAGGGGGAAGCGGCTTATCGTTCAAAAACGCTCCTTCGCCTTTGCGCGCGGCATACAGTTCATCCTGCACGACATCGTACACATATCCTAACATTCCGACTCCATTTTCAAACACGCCGATAGAAATCGCAAAGTTTCGCTGCTGATGAACAAAATTCATCGTTCCATCGATCGGATCAATAATCCAGACAATGCCTTCGAGGGTGGTGATGTTATCGCCAAACCCCTCTTCCCCTAGCACGTGATGGTGGGGGAATGTTTTTTTTATGTTTTCAATAAAAAAGCGCTCTGTTTCGCGATCGACATTGGTGACGAGATCGTTGCGGTGCGATTTTGTTTCCACCGTCAGCTTTTGTGCAAATGTAGCACGGATTCTTGCTCCTGCTTCCTTTATCCATTGTCGGGCATAACGATCGATTTCTTCCCATGTTTTTGTTTTTTGCATATTCTACCTCCTGCTTTCCGCGAAGTATGTACGCATAAAAAATGTTTCATTAGCGAAAGAGGCGCCGGCACGTTTCAAGAAAAAAACGAACCGCTGAAGGTGGTTCGCCTTAAATGTGCTGTCATACTTGAAGGCGCATTAATTCTTGACGCAGTTTTTCCAATCTTCGTTTGCATTCTTTTTTCTTTTCTTCATCGTTTTCCATCATCGCTTCATACAGCGTCGCTAACTCATAATCTAATTCTAGCCGCAATACCGCCATGCGCTTCTCTCCGTCCGTACGCTTCACCGAATTCATTGTTTTTTTCATGTGCATAAGCACCCCTTTCGCTATGATCCCGAAAAGCCTTTGGATAAATACAAAATTTTCTGATAGTTATTTTGTTTTATATATATTATGTGAAAAAAAGGGGGTATGCAACAAATTTGTGTATTCACCTACTTTTCGCGCTGTGCCATCTATGCGGCTCATTCATGCCATGTGAATCCAATCGCCGTTTTTTGCTGCTTTCGCTTTTTTCATTACTTGATAGGATGAATAGCCGCTTGCCTGTTCAAATTCATCGCATAATTTTTTTTCTTCGCTTTTGCTTGGGACAATTTCTTTAAAACGGCGGTATGTGTGCATTAGTTTTTCCCGTTCCATTCCTTTTTCATAGACGGTTTCAATCGCTTCAAAAAATTTGATGACATCAATAATTTCTTGCGTTGACCAGTCATAGGAAAACGGGTAGGAATAATTCATCGCCTACACCTCCAACGCTAGTTTGCCCATCTGCGCCGGATTTGCTCCGCTTCACTAATCATGCGCGCAAACAATTCTGCTACCGTTGGGATGTCTTTAATTAATCCCATCACTTGCCCGGCCCAGGCAAACCCTTCGTTTATTTTTCCATCGTAAATAAAGCGTCGGTTCGCTTCGCCGCTGATATATTCTTTCAGCTGCTCGTAGGTGCCGCCCTTGTCCTCGATTTCTAATATTTTTTGCGTCCACTCATTGGCAATCGCACGGCCTGGCGCTCCTAACGTCCGTTTAATGACGACCGTATCATTCTCCGATCCTTTCACCAGCATTTCTTTATAGATCGGATGAGCATGGACGCATTCCTTTGTCGCAATAAATCTTGTTCCCATTTCAATACCTTCCGCCCCAAGCGCCAACGCCGCCATCAAGCCGCGCCCATCGCCGATGCCGCCTGAAGCAATCACCGGAATCGACACCGAATCGACTACTTTCGGAATCAGAACAAACGTCCCTGTATCATATTTTCCTAAATGGCCGCCCCCTTCTTGGCCGACCACCATCACTGCATCGGCGCCAAGCTCTTCTGCTTTAACCGCTTGGCGAACAGCGGCAACCAATACGAGTTTTTTCACGTTTGTCCCTTTTAGTTGTTCAAAAAACGGGGCCGGATTTCCTCCCGTGACGGAAACTACAGGCACACCTTCTTCCAATGCGGCTTCGAGCATATGCTGAAACGGACGGCCGTGCTGTCCGATCGCAAAATTGACGCCAAATGGACGATCGGTTTTGTCTTTTACTTTGCGAATTTCCTCACGCAATCGTTCCGGGCTTTCTAGCGACATTGCCGTAATTTGTCCTAAGCCTCCGGCGTTAGAGACCGCGGCCGCCAAATCGGCATACGCTAAATAGGCAAGCCCTCCTTGAATAATCGGATATGTAATGCCAAGCAACTCTGTTACTCTCGTTTTCCAAATCATGCTTTTCCCTCCTTCTTATTAAGTATACTATGTTTCTCGTTGATATGGCTATTTTCCTCTTTATATCCTTAATTTATGTGATAGAAAATTTTACAAGCAATTCATGCTTTGCAAATAAAAAAATAAATGCTATAATGCACTTGTTTTATTTTTATGCAAAAAGAGGTGTGAAAAAACATTGTCGCAGTTTGAAACACCATTGTTCACAGGATTATTAGAACATATCAGAAAAAATCCTATCCAATTCCATATTCCTGGCCATAAAAAAGGGGCAGGGATGGATCCTGAGTTTCGTGATTTTATTGGAGAAAATGCGTTAGCTATGGATTTGATTAATATCGGTCCTCTCGATGATCTTCATCACCCAAAAGGCATTATCAAGCACGCTCAAGAGCTAGCAGCAGAAGCATTCGGGGCCGATTATACATTTTTTTCTGTCCAAGGGACAAGCGGTGCCATTATGGCCATGGTGATGTCCGTTGCTAGTCCCGGCGACAAAATCATCGTTCCGCGCAACGTGCATAAATCGGTCATGTCTGCTATTGTCTTTTCTGGTGCAACACCGATTTTCATTCATCCGGAAATTGATAAAGAGCTTGGCATTTCCCACGGCATCACACCAGAAGCAGTCGAAAAAGCGCTCAAGCAACACCCGGACGCCAAAGGAGTACTCGTGATTAACCCAACCTATTTCGGCATCGCCGGGGATTTAAAGAAAATTGTTGAAATCGCTCATTCCTATCACGTTCCTGTTCTCGTTGATGAAGCACATGGTGTCCATATTCATTTTCATGAAGATCTTCCGCTTTCCGCTATGCAAGCTGGGGCGGATATGGCAGCAACAAGCGTTCATAAATTAGGCGGTTCTTTGACGCAAAGTTCTATTTTAAACGTACGTGAAGGACTCGTATCCGCAAAACACGTACAAGCTATTTTAAGCATGCTAACGACAACATCTACTTCTTATTTGTTGCTAGCCTCTTTAGATGTTGCACGCAAATGGCTTGCTACACAAGGACGGGAACATATTGAAAAAGCTATTCAGCTTGCAGAAAAGACCCGGCGACAAATAAACGAAATCCCTTATCTTTATTGTGTAGGAAAAGAAATTTTAGGAACGGAAGCAACATATCATTACGATCCAACCAAGCTTACCATCTCTGTCAAAGAACTAGGTTTAACAGGATACGACGTCGAGAAATGGCTGCGGGAAATGTACAACATTGAAGTAGAGTTATCCGATTTGTACAACATTTTATGCATTATTACGCCTGGAGATACGGAGCGGGAAGCAAACGCGCTTGTGAATGCTCTTCGCCATTTATCTGAACAATTCCGCCACCAGGCGGCGGAAGGAGTAAAGCCGAAAGTATTATTGCCGGACATCCCTACTCTTGCCTTAACTCCGCGCGACGCGTTTTACGCGGAAACGGAAGTCGTGCCATTTGAAGAATCGGCAGGCCGGATTATTGCTGAATTTATCATGGTTTATCCGCCAGGAATTCCGATTTTTATTCCTGGAGAAATTATTACCCAAGAAAATTTAAACTATATCAAAAAGAATTTAGAAGTCGGTCTGCCGGTGCAAGGGCCGGAAGACGACACGCTGCAAACATTGCGGGTGATTAAAGAACATAAGCCAATCCGTTAGAAAAACGCAAGCCAATACTGGCTTGCGTTTTTTCTTTTTCATAAAATAAAAGGCGCGCATGTGCCCCTTTCACATGCGCGCTATATGCAAACCTTCCCCCATCGTTTGACCACTTCTTTATTCTTTCTCTTCTGCATCCCCGTCACGATCGCATTTGCAGCATTTTCCGTAAAGCGTTGTCACTTTTTCGTCTTCAAAGTGTGCAATCGTCGCATCACATGTTTGACATACGATTGTGCCCATCCCAAAAACTCCTTTATGATGATATATTCATTAGCTAATTCAATAATAATATATCACATTTATGTTGTCAACACCGAATTTGTATGTCACATTTATTCTTTACTCATCAAAAAAAGCGAGTAAAAATACTCGCTTTTTAATATTCATATTCGGGATGAACGGATGTGAATGGAAGGACAACAGAGAAGAACTCCGCTAAATCAGCAGCTTGCTCTTCCGTATCGATGCGGAAAATTTGTTGCAAATATTTATGATTTTCTACGTCTTTTGGATCGAGGAGGATAGAGCGGCCTGTTTGCATGCAAATAACAAGAGGTTTTCCAAAGAACATATTCGTATACACAATTCCAAAATCGTAGCGAGTATCCTTCGCTATAAAACCAACAAATCGAACTTTCACCTTTTCATATTCATCATATAGCTTTTCAAATAAATTCATAAGCTCCCTCCCTTATAAATGTATTGAATATTATTATAATTCTAAAATATGTTAAAATCAATAGCTCTCCCTTACGTAAACATGCTACAATAAAAATATGGGACGTTAATGATAGAGGTGATTCGTATATGGCGACGCATGCTTACATAAAGCTCGTTCCTGCATCGAAACAGAAAACGATTACATTAGAAGAAGTGAAACAATTGTTTCAGTATTACCGGGATATTTTAAGCAAAACGGGGGAGCAGCTTGGTTGGAGGTACGAACAAGCCGCCTTTCCTTATCAGCTGGTGGAAACGGACGAAGGAAAGGGAAAATGGTTTTACTTAAAAGGGGACGGCCACCGGTATCGAGCGATCATCGTCGGCGTTGGGACGCATGCGGAAACAAACGGAGAAAGTGAACAATCATTTATTCAAATTACACTACCTAATGAGGCGACATACGGCGATAAAGGGAAAGCGAATGAGTTTTGCAAGTTTCTCGCCAAAAAACTAGAAGGAGAGCTTCATCTGTTTAATGGAAAAGTGATGTACTTCTGCAAGCGATAGTGGTTCCGTTATCGTTTTTTTCCTTACCGAAACGTCTCCCAGACAAAATGCTGACAAGTAAAGTACACAACGGCCGTCAATGTTGTTGTCCAAAACGCTTTTCGGGTGCGCAAGCCCAGTTTTCGCGCTAACAAAAAGGCAATATATAAAAACACGCAAAGCATCATCCCTTTAAAAAATGGCCGATCCCGCCCTGACAGCCATTCAATGAGTGAAAAGCTGCTCCAAATCATCATTTGCAGTAAAAATGCCACATATTCTTTCATTAGTCATCCCCCACATTTTCTCTACCATAACGATATGAACAAGCAAGGGAAAATATTATTGATCAGTGGACAAGAAAGGTCATTTATAGAACAAAATGGGTTTCAGACATTTGTCTGAAACCCATTTGTCCACTTATTTAGTGATAATATGAATTGGAGTGCCAAGAACAGCTTCTGCTGCTTCCATTGCAATTTCGCCTAACGTTGGGTGAGCGTGAATCGTCAATGCGATATCTTCCGCCGTCATTCCCGCTTCGATGGCAAGCCCGAGTTCGGCGATCATATCGGAAGCGTTCGGACCGATAATTTGCGCACCAATGATGACACCGTCTTCTTTACGGGCGACGAGCTTCACAAATCCGTCTGTATCGTTCAAAGAAAGCGCGCGGCCGTTTGCAGCAAACGGGAATTTTGCCGTCACGACATCAATTCCTTCGTCTTTTGCTTGCTGTTCAAAATAGCCGACAGAAGCGCATTCCGGATCAGAGAACACAACGGCTGGAATTGCGATGTAATCCACTTCAGACGGTTTTCCAGCGATCGCTTCGGCAGCGATTTTTCCTTCATAGGACGCCTTATGGGCAAGCGCCGGTCCCGGAACGATGTCGCCGATGGCGAAAATATTCGGAACGCTTGTCCGACATTGTTTATCCACTTCAATTAAGCCGCGATCCGTCATTTTGATACCGATTTGTTCTAAACCGAGCTCGTCGGTATTCGGACGGCGTCCCACTGTTACGAGCACATAGTCTGCGTCAATCGTTTTCGTTTCCCCTTTTACTTCAAAGGTAACCGTTACGCCGTCTTCCCGCTCTTCTACACCTTTAGCAAGCGCATTGGTGAAGATTTCGACGCCTTTTTTCTTTAAGCGGCGTTTCACAATGGCTGTCATTTGTTTTTCAAAACCGGATAAAATTTCATCTGCTCCTTCGACGATGGTTACTTTTGTTCCAAAGTTCGCATACGCTGTGCCTAATTCTACGCCGATATACCCGCCGCCGATGACGACAAGCGATTTTGGAATTTCCTGCAGGTTGAGCGCACCTGTGGAATCAAGCACACGATTCGAAAACTTAAAGCTTGGAAGCTCGATCGGGCGGGAACCCGTCGCAATAATAGCGTTTTTAAATGTATATGTTTGCGCTTTGTCCCCATTAACGACACGCACCGTATTGGCGTCGACAAAATACGCTTCGCCTTGTACAATTTCTACTTTATTTCCTTTCAGCAAGCCTTCGACGCCGCTTGTTAATTTTTTCACGACACTCGCTTTCCATTGTTGCACCTTCGAAAAATCGACGGTCACATTTTCCGCTTTAATTCCGATCTCTTCGGAATGTTTCGCTTCTTCATAGCGATGGCTTGCAGAAATAAGTGCTTTAGACGGGATGCATCCAACGTTTAAGCATACTCCACCAAGGTTACCTTTTTCGACAATTGTTACTTTTTGGCCTAGCTGGGCTGCACGAATCGCAGCCACATAACCGCCAGGACCTGCACCGACAACGAGCGTTTCTGTTTCAATTGCAAAATCGCCAACTACCATTGTTTTACGCCTCCATTAATAATAATTCAGGATCATTTAATAGACGTTTAATGTGATTCAACGCTTTTTGCGCTGTGGCACCATCAATCATGCGATGGTCAAAGCTTAACGACAGCGCCAATACCGGAGCAACCACGATTTCGCCGTCACGGACAATCGGTTTTTCGGCAATGCGTCCGATGCCAAGGATAGCCACTTCCGGATGGTTAATAACTGGAGTAAACCATTGACCGCCGGCCGAACCGATATTGGTGATCGTGCAGGAAGCACCTTTCATTTCGTTTGGTGCTAGTTTTCCTTCACGTGCTTTTGTCGCAAGTTCATTAATTTCTTTTGCAAGAGCAAAAATTGGTTTGCGGTCCGCATGTTTGATGACCGGAACGAGCAATCCGCGGTCCGTATCGGCAGCAATGCCGATGTTGTAGTAATGTTTATGAATGATTTCTTCCGTTTCGTCGTCAATAGATGTATTTAAAACCGGGAACTCACGCAGCGCCGATGTCAATGCTTTCACCACATATGGCAAGAAAGTGAGCTTGATACCTTTTTCCGCTGCAGCTTCTTTGAATTTTTTGCGGTGTGCGACCAGTTTTGTCACATCCACCTCGTCCATTAAAGTGACATGTGGCGCCGTATGTTTCGAATTGACCATCGCTTTGGCAATCGCACGGCGGATGCCGCTCATTTTCTCGCGAGTTTCTGGGAACTCGCCTTCTAGCACAACCGGTTGTTGGGCTGCTGCAGCCGCTGCTTTTTCTTCTTTTGCCGCTGGTGTTTCTTGTTTTTGCGCCGTTTCTGCACCGCCGGCTAGGAATGCGTCAATATCGCTTTTTAACACGCGGCCATTTTTTCCGGTTCCTTGCACAAGGCGAATATCGACACCTTTTTCACGCGCATATTTACGCACAGAAGGCATTGCGATGACGCGGCGGTTCGGATCGACTTCCGGCTGTTTAGAAGGTTCTGCTTGTGGAGCTGCCGCTTCGCTCTTTTCTTCTTTCGACATTTCTTGAGGTTTTTCCTGCTGTTTCGGCTCATCTTGTTCTTGACCTTTAAATGTCATATTTTCATACCCAGGCGCATCAAACGTAATTAATGTTTGACCAACGGTTGCCACTGTTCCTTCTTCTACTAAAATCTCCAATACTTTCCCTTTTACCGGGGATGGAATTTCCACGACCGCTTTATCGTTTTGCACTTCGCATAAAACATCGTCTTCATTGACTTCATCGCCAGGTTTGACAAACCATTTGACGATTTCTCCTTCATGAATGCCTTCGCCGATATCCGGCAGCTTAAATTCAAATGCCACTGTTTGTCGACCTCCTATTGTTTTCCGAAAAGTATGAGGGAAGGAAGAAGCGCATTGCTTCTTCCTAATTGTTACTCTTAGAAGTTAATGACTTTTTTCGCCGTTTCAATCACATCTTTGAAATTAGGCAGCCATACCGATTCTGCTTGCGAGAACGGATAGACCGTATCCGGCGCCGCCACACGCAACACAGGAGCCTCGAGGCTTAAAATCGCCCGTTCATTAATTTCTGCCACCACATTGGCTGCGATTCCCGCTTGTCGTTGCGCTTCTTGCACTACGATCGCCCGTCCGGTTTTTTCGACAGAACCGATAATCGTTTCAATATCTAACGGCTGAACGGTGCGCAAGTCGACCACTTCGGCAGAAATGCCTTCTTTTTCTAATTCTGCCGCCGCTTTTAACGACTCATGCACCATTGCACCATAAGCAATGATCGTAATATCTTTTCCTTCGCGTTTAATGTCCGCTTTGCCGATTGGAATCGTGTATTCTCCTTCTGGCACTTCCTGACGGAACGAACGATACAATTTTAAGTGTTCCAAGAAAATAACCGGGTCATTGTCGCGGATGGCAGAAATCAGCAATCCTTTCGCATCGTATGGAGTAGATGGAATCACTACTTTTAATCCAGGCTGTTGCGCGACTAATCCTTCCAAACTATCAGAGTGCAGTTCCGGTGTATGGACGCCGCCGCCAAACGGAGAACGAATGGTAATCGGCATGTTGTAGCGACCGCCGGAACGATAGCGGATGCGCGCCATTTGTCCGCAAATCGCGTCCATTGCCTCATAAACAAATCCGAAGAATTGAATTTCCGGAACCGGGCGGAATCCTTGCAGAGCTAGTCCGATCGCAAGCCCGCCGATTCCCGATTCAGCAAGAGGAGTGTCAAATACCCGGTCTTCGCCAAACTCTGCCTGCAATCCTTCCGTCGCCCGGAATACGCCGCCGTTGACCCCAACGTCTTCCCCAAATATTAACACGTTCGGATCGTTTTTTAATTCGATGCGCAACGCATCCGTGATCGCTTGAATCATTGTCATTTGCGCCATGGCTTACTTCGACTCCTTCTCTTTATAAATTTCATACTGCTCTTTTAGATTGAATGGCAGTTCTTCGTACATAATGCTAATTAAATCCGTTACTTTTTGTTTTGGCGTTTCATCCGCTTTTTTAATTGCTTCTTTAATTTCTTCTTTCGCTTGTTCAATTACCTTGTTTTCTTCTTCCTCGCTCCATAAACCTTTGTTTTCCAAAAACTTGCGGAAGCGGACAAGCGGATCTTTTTTCTCCCATTCGCTTTCCAATTCTTTTGTACGATAGCGGGTTGGGTCGTCTCCTGACATCGTATGCGGTCCATAACGGAAGCATAAAGTTTCAATGAGTGTCGGGCCTTCCCCATTGATCGCGCGCTCGCGAGCAGCACGTACAGCCGCATATACGGCTAATGGGTCCATGCCGTCGACTTGAATGCCAGGAATTCCTGCTGCCACCGCTTTTTGCGCAAGTGTTTTTGCTATTGTTTGTTTTTCTACTGGAGTGGAAATAGCAAAGCGGTTGTTTTGCACGACGAAAATCGCTGGTGCTTTAAATGCCCCCGCAAAGTTGATCCCTTCATAGAAATCCCCTTGCGATGTACCGCCGTCACCTGTATATGTAATCGCTACCGCTTTTTTGCCGCGTTTTTTCAGTCCTAGGGCTACGCCTGCTGCTTGAATATATTGCGCACCGATAATAATTTGCGGCGGCAGTACGTTTACTCCTTCTGGAATTTGGTTGCCGTGGAAGTGGCCGCGTGAGAACAAAAACGCTTGATAAAGCGGAAGACCGTGCCAAATAATTTGCGGAACATCACGGTATCCAGGCAAAATAAAATCTTCTTTTTCTAACGCAAAATGGCTCGCAATTTGGCTCGCTTCTTGTCCTGCTGTTGGCGCATAGAAACCTAAACGACCTTGGCGGTTTAACGAAATCGAACGCTGGTCAAGAATGCGGGTGTACACCATGCGGCGCAT
The DNA here is from genome assembly GCF_000632515.1 of Parageobacillus genomosp. 1. Taxonomy (GTDB): domain Bacteria; phylum Bacillota; class Bacilli; order Bacillales; family Anoxybacillaceae; genus Saccharococcus. Next base: position 789,147 of record NZ_CM002692.1, on the reverse strand, counting down.
TAATTCTTTAAGCTGGTCGTCGCTTAAATCGGGCATTGCCGCCTCGTTTACTACTTCCCCTTCTTCGTTTAAAATTTGAAATGTCGGAAATTGTTCAGCAATCTTTTCAAGCTGCTCCGTAAAGTTGAATTGGGATGCTTTTACACCCATTCTGTTCACCTCTACCTTTCGTAAATTTAAAAAATTAAAAATTCATTGCAACGACAACGTTGTTTCATATAGCATTAATTTACCCAAAATCATGGACAAATAAAAAATAAAAGCAGATGCTTTTGTTCCACGGCGTAAAGGGCGAACACTGCTGAAAAATACCTGTATTAATAATTTTCATTAGTGTAATTAGTACAATTTTGCCCGCATTTTTAAGTTTACACTTTATTTTACCAATCGTCAATCACTTTGATTTATCATGACTTTTTATGATTTGACTGCTTTTTAATTGGAATTGAAAGATATCTTTCTATAATCTGTTATAGTACAACACAGAAGCCTGTATTAATTCTGTTTTATATTTTTGCAAAATATAAAAAAGGGGGGTATATAGCCCCCGTCTCGCCAAATATGTTATTTCCACATATGAAATAACTGCTTCTTTTCCCTATTATACTCTTTTGTATAGGCATTAAATTGTTCGTTTATATCCATTATGTTTTGATACCGTTCATTAATTCGGTCGATTTGCCGCTGAAACCGTTCAGCGGTTACATCTTTATTTTGCAATAAAATATAAAGCTCTTTTTCCAATGCCAGCATCTCTTTATACTCGGCATACAGCTTGTCATACGTTTCATAGCGTTGTTCCGCAACTTCAATGAATTGGTTGATCTGCTGTTTTACCTGTTCATCGTGAAGCCCGCTCGTTTTTCTTTTGGCCATGTTTAACTGTCGTTTTGCCGAGTGCATTGCCTTATATTCCCTGGCAACATATTTCTCTCGCTCCTCTATGTTCATTAATGCTTCCTTTGCTAACTGCGCCACTTTTGTAAAATGTTTAAAACCGTACGACATCATGTGGGCATATATTGCGTTTTGTTTTTGTTCAAATTCCGTTAGTTTTTTCTGCTCTTCTATTGCGTCCTTTTCATAGGCAGTCATTTTCTGAAAGGCCGAAAGAACCTCTTGCTTGTCAATAAGATGACTGCAGCTGGCAAGCAGCAGTAAAACGACAATACATCCAATCCACCTTTGCATCACCTTTTGCAACGTTTTCTCTTCCTTTCCCATGCATCTGTTTCATTTTAGTTTACGTCCAAAATATATTTTTGTTAGACTTAATTCAGACATCAACGTCATACAGGGAGTGAGGACATGATGATTACGATGAAAGATATTATTAAAGAAGGACACCCGACGCTGCGGAAAGTAGCCGAACCTGTTTCTCTTCCTCCATCGGAAGAAGATAAACGAATTTTACAAAGCCTTCTTGATTATGTAAAAATGAGCCAAAACCCGGAGCTTGCCGAAAAATATGGATTGCGTCCCGGAATTGGGCTAGCCGCGCCGCAAATCAATGTATCGAAGCGAATGATTGCCGTCCATGTCACCGACGAGAAAGGCACATTATATAGCTATGCGTTATTTAATCCAAAAATCGTCAGCCATTCTGTTCAACAATGTTACTTAACGAGCGGAGAAGGGTGTCTATCGGTCGACCGCGACGTTCCGGGATATGTGCCGCGCTATGCCCGCATTACTGTGACCGGAACGACGATTGATGGCGAAGAAGTAACATTACGCTTAAAAGGATTGCCTGCCATCGTCTTTCAACATGAGATCGATCATTTAAACGGCATTATGTTTTATGACTATATCGATCCACAAAATCCTTTTAAAGTACCGGATAATGCCATTCCCATCGAACGTTAAACGTAAAAAGGGCTATATCCCTTCATCTGGATATATGCCCTTTTTACGGAATTAATTCGAGCTGCTTTAACCCGTATAATATTCCTTCTTCCCCAACCGGTTTCGTAATGAAATCGGCCGCTTTTTTTACTTCCTCCCGCGCGTTGCCCATCGCAACGCCAGTTCCGACGAATTTTAACATTTCGATATCATTCAATCCGTCGCCGAACGCGTACACATCCTCTTTGGCAATGCCGAGTTTCTCAATCATTTTCCGAATTCCCTCCGCTTTCGATCCTCCTGTCGGCAATACGTCGGTAGAGACATTATGCCAGCGGACAAAGCGAAATTCCGGATATGTTTTTATATAAGTTTGTTCTTCTTCTGCCTTGCAAAATAAAAGCGCTTGATAAATGTCTTCATTTTCATAATAAAGCGGGTCAAACGGAGGGTGAGGGAATTTCAGGCTCCCCATACTGACATGAATATATGGATGATTTTCCATGCTCGCTCTCATCTCATTCGCATTCATAAAAATGAGCGGATGGCCGTTTTGATGCGCCTCTTCTTTTAGTTCATGCAATTTTTGCCGCTCAAGCGGATGCTTATAAATAACGTTTCCTTCAAATACTACATATTGTCCGTTGAAACTGACGAAAGAATCAATTCCTAACTGTTTTCGCAAGTTGGCAAACATAAATGGCGCCCTACCTGTGGCAATCGCCACGTACACATTCGCCTTTTTCAATTCTTGAACCGCCTTTATCGTCGACGGCGGGAGCTGTTTTTCGTCATCAAGCAGCGTTCCATCAATGTCAAAAAATACGATTTTTCGCTTCACAGTCTCTTCCCCTTAACGCTTAATTTCTTCATTCTTTACCGTACTGAAAAAAGCCGAAAATGTCAAACCGCAGGCAAAAGCCTCGTTCCACTTTTATCCATGAAAAACAAGCCTTTCTTCACATATAATATATTGTAGAAGGACATTTACTTTCACCAAGAAATGAGTACAATAGGAAGTAAGGAGTGATGAAAAATGTTGAAAAAGCTGAAAAAAAAGCTGCTTCAACAATGGAAAGATTTGCTCCGGAAAAAATCGATCGCCTAACCGTTTACGATAACAGCCCTTCCCCTAAGAAGGGCTTCTTTCTAAAAAGCGAATGAAAACATAAAAATTCGTCAAAGATGGTACATGTCATGTTTTTCCCCTATCCTTTCTTTTTCCCATTTTCTTTATCGTATATAATAGCGAAAAAACATGAAAACCATCCTTACTTTATATATAATAAAAAAGTTAAAGGAATAATCGTTCAATAAGGAGAGATTTTGCAATGATTTTTAAAGTGTTTTACCAGGAAAATCCTGATGAAGTGCCTGTGAGAGAAAAAACAAAAACGCTCTATATTGAAGCGGAGTCGGAACGGGAAGTACGCCAAAAACTGCAAGGACGCACGATAAATATTGAATATATTCAACCGTTAGAGGGAGCACACCTAGAATATGAAAAGAAAAACCCTGATTTTAAAGTATTGGAGATTTGAATATGAAATTAAATGATCAACAAGTCGGCGTATTTGCCCTCGGCGGATTAGGAGAAATCGGGAAAAATACATATGGCGTACAATTTCAAGATGAAATTATTGTCATTGACGCAGGAATTAAATTTCCTGAAGATGAACTACTCGGAATCGACTATGTCATTCCCGATTACACGTATTTAGTAAAAAACGCAGAAAAAGTAAAAGGACTGTTTATTACTCACGGGCATGAAGACCATATCGGCGGAATTCCATACTTGCTTAAGCAAGTGAATATTCCAATTTACGGCGGAAAATTAGCACTCGGGTTAATCCGCAACAAACTTGAAGAACACGGGCTTCTCAGACAAGCGAAACTCATTGAAATTCGCGAAGATGATGTCATTCGCTTTCGAAAAACAGCAGTGACATTTTTCCGGACGACGCACAGCATTCCTGACAGCTACGGGATTGTCGTCAAAACTCCGGTCGGCCAAATCGTTCATACGGGAGACTTTAAGTTTGACTTTACCCCGGTCGGTGAACCGGCAAACTTAACAAAAATGGCCGAAATAGGAAAAGAAGGGGTTCTTTGCTTGCTTTCTGACAGCACGAACAGTGAAATTCCGCATTTCACGATGTCAGAACGCCGCGTCGGAGAAAGCATTCACGATATTTTCCGGAAAGTGCAAGGACGCATTATTTTTGCGACCTTTGCCTCTAACATTCATCGGCTGCAGCAAGTAACGGAAGCAGCCGTAATGAATAATCGAAAAATTGCCGTGTTCGGAAGAAGCATGGAAGCTGCGATTGAAATTGGACAAGAGCTTGGATACATTAAATGTCCAAAAGACACATTTGTCGATGCCAATGAGATCAACCGTCTTCCTGCTAATCGGGTAACGATTTTATGTACTGGCAGCCAAGGGGAACCAATGGCGGCGCTGTCGCGCATCGCCAATGGCACCCATCGGCAAATCCAAATTATGCCTGGCGATACGGTTGTTTTCTCGTCTTCGCCAATTCCGGGCAATACGGTAAGTGTCAATCGAACGATTAACATGCTGTACCGCGCCGGGGCCGAAGTCATCCACGGGCCGCTGAACGATATTCATACCTCTGGACACGGCGGGCAAGAAGAGCAAAAGTTAATGATCCGTTTAATGAAGCCGAAATATTTTATGCCGATTCACGGTGAATACCGCATGCAAAAAATGCATGCCAAGCTTGCAGTCGATTGTGGAGTGCCGGAAGAACACTGTTTCATTATGGATAACGGTGAAGTGCTTGGGCTAAGCGAAAATGACGCACGCATCGTCGGTAAAATTCCATCCGGCTCCGTCTACATTGACGGCAGCGGAGTCGGCGATATCGGGAATATCGTCTTGCGCGACCGCCGCATTCTATCGGAAGAAGGCCTTGTCATCGTCGTTGTCAGCATTAACATGAAAGAGTTTAAAATCGCAGCCGGACCGGACATTATTTCGCGCGGGTTCGTGTATATGCGCGAATCGAGCGATTTAATTAATGAAGCGCAGGCCCTTATTACAAAACATCTTGAAAAAGTGCTTGAGCGCAAAACGAATCAATGGTCGGAAATTAAAAACGAAATTACAGAAACCCTTGCTCCGTTCCTGTATGAAAAAACAAAACGGAGACCGATGATTTTACCGATTATTATGGAAGTATAAATAAAACAGCTGTTCCTTAGGAACAGCTGTTTTATTTGCTTGCTACTTTTTAAAATAAAAGAGGAACGAAACCATCGCTTCTTCGTTCCCCTCACCTTTCGTTATTGTTGCTGCGCCTTTTCCGTTTCTTCCAAGACGCGGTTTACTCGTTTTTCCAGCATTTTCATGCCGCTTCCGCCTGCTTGGAAATGACGTAATTTGCCTTCCGCATCAAACACGTAGTAAGCAGGCACGTATTGATTTTCAAAGGCGTCTGTGATTTTATGTTCGTTATCCACTAAAATCGGCTGCGTAATGCCGTGTTCTTCGGCAACTTTTTTGACCAATTCGATATCTAGGTCTTTTTCTGAACGCGGCATATGAACAGAAACGACGTTCAGCTTATCCTTATAGCGGTCACGGAACTCGTTTACTTGCGGCATCGCTTCTTTGCAAAGATGGCAGCTTACCGACCAAAAGTGAATTAATGTTGGTTTTTCTCCAACCAATTGTTCTCTTGTTACTTCACCATTGAGCGTTGCGGTAGCACCTGTTAATTGCGGCATTGGTTCACGCAGTTTCATATTCATCCCTCCATTGCAAAGAAAGGTCTAACGTCATGTTAGACCTTTCTTCTTTTTCGTTATTACACTGTCAATGTTGCTTGGCCTGGTTTCCAGTTTGCTGGGCAAAGACCTCCGGTTTGTAGCGCTTGAAGCACGCGCAATACTTCATCGACATCGCGGCCGATGTTATTATGATGAACGACAGCGTATTTTAATTCGCCTTCTGGATCGATGATAAATAGGCCGCGAAGCGCAACGCCTTCTTCTTCAATAAGAACGCCATAATCGCGGGAAACTTGATGAGTAGGATCCGCTGCTAACGGATATTTAATTTCGCCGATGCCGTTTTCTTCGCGAGGCACTTTCATCCATGCTTTATGCGAATATACAGAGTCTGTCGAAACGCCGATCACAACGGCATCTAAATCTTCAAATTCATCGTAGCGGTCAGAAATTGCAGTGATTTCTGTCGGGCATACGAACGTGAAATCCAATGGATAGAAGAAAAGCACAGTCCATTTGCCATTTTTCATGTTTTCTTCAAGGCTGACACGTCCGAAGTCGCCGTTTGGCAATACTGCTTGCAGTTCGAAACGAGGTGCTTGTTTTCCTACCATGCGTTCTGCCATATGTATCCCTCCATTTTCTTTATTTGATGATGCTTTCGTTAATACTACTCTGACAAATAATATTATAATGATATTGATAATTTTAGTCAATATTAAATGATAATTAATTTAAAAAGAAAGTTATTTTTTATTACCTTATGTTCCATGCTTTGTATATGGATTCCACTTTTGTAATGCTCATATCTTCGCTTTACTTTTAGTATAGTATCCTGGGCCGATAAAACAAAATTATTTGCTCGTTGGAGCGTGTGCATTGACAATTCATAAAAAACGGGCTGTTGATGCGGACAGCCCGTCAACGGTTAACGTAATTTTTCTTCAACTTTTTGACAAATTTCTTCTGCTGTCAGGCCGCTTGCTTCGATAACAGGACCAGCAGTCATCGCGTTTTGAATTCCCATTACATTGGCATCTTGGCCTGTAATGACGCAGCAGTCGCAGCCCTTCGCATCATTTTCCCCGCGAAGCGGAACGATTTCATATCCTCTCGCTTTTAACGCTTCCTGCACATCCGTTAGCGAATGCTCTACCCCAATTTTCGCCATCACACTCCACCTCCTCATATACATAATGTGCCTTAATGGAGGTGGAACTATACCATTAACCGTTGTTTCCTTTCCACGAAATATACGATGTTAAAAAGGCAATGGCCCGATCGATTGCTGCTTCATTTGGCGCCAGTTTCGCATGATGCAGCCCATAAGGCGAATCGACACCGAGCCAAAACATAAACCCCGGGATTTCCGCAAGCATATAGCCAAAATCTTCACCCGTCATTGCTTCTTTGCAGCGGACTACCTGCATCTTTGGATCACTTTCGGCAAACTGGATAAATTCCCTCGTTAACTGCGGATCGTTATACACTTGATGGTACATCGCACCATAGTCAATTTCCGTCTCGCATTGATACGCCAGTTGGATGCCGTTTACTATCGCTTCGATCCGTTCTTTCACTTTTTTCATCGCATCGACTGACAAGGTGCGGATCGTTCCTTCTAAACGGGCGCGCTCGGCAATTACATTTTGCACCGTCCCGCCGGAAATTTTGCCTATCGTAATCACTGCGCTATCAAGCGGATCGACATTCCGGGCGACGATAGATTGAAGCTGCATGACAAGCGCGCAGGCGGCCACGACCATATCGTTCGCTAAGTGTGGAAACGCGGCATGTCCGCCTTTCCCTTTTAAATCAATAAATAGCTCCGATGTATTGGCAAACAGCAATCCTTCCTTCGTCGCAATCGTGCCGACCGGATATTCCGGAGCAATATGCAGCGCGATAATCATATCCGGCTTCCACGCTTTCATGATATCGCTTTCGAGCATCGGTTTTGCTCCACCTGGTCCTTCCTCTGCCGGTTGGAAAATAAATAATAGGTCGTCTTTGATTGGATGGTTTGCGAAATAGGTGAGCACCCCGAGCGCGATGCTCATATGCATATCATGTCCGCACGCGTGCATATTTCCTTCGTGCTCCGATCTATATGGCAACCCCGTTTCCTCTTTAATCGGCAGGCCGTCGATATCGGTGCGGTAGCCGATCATTTTTCGCGGCGCTGTTCCCTTTACTTTCACAAAAATTCCCGTTTTCCACGTTTTGATTTCCAATCGTTCCTGTGGCAACGTATGAATGTATTGCAATAAATATCGTTGCGTCTTAAATTCTTGAAACCCTAACTCTGGAATTTTATGCAGATCGCGGCGAATCGCGACAAAAGGACTAATGGATGACATAATAATCTCCCTCCATTTGCAAAAAGAGCTGACCCAAAGATTGGGACAGCTTTCGTATTGGCTATGTTTATAACTGACGAAGTTCTTGTTTAATTTCCGTTTTTGCCCGTGTTTTTTCATCAATTTGCTTAATCACGCGCGCCGGCACCCCAGCCACCACCGTATATGGCGGCACATCTTCAACGACAACAGCTCCAGCGGCTACGACCGCGCCTTTGCCAACCGTGACGCCTTCTAAAATAACGGCGTTTGCACCAATAAGGACGTCGTCCTCAACAACAACCGGCTTAGCGGAAGGCGGCTCAATGACTCCTGCTAAAACGGCACCGGCGCCAATATGGCAGTTCTTTCCGACCGTCGCACGGCCGCCGAGCACCGCGTTCATATCAATCATCGTTCCTTCGCCGACAACGGCGCCGATGTTAATGACCGCCCCCATCATAATAACTGCATTATCGCCAATTTCGACTTGATCGCGAATGATCGCGCCAGGCTCAATGCGCGCTTTGACTCCCTTTAAGTCAAGAAGCGGAATCGCCGAATTGCGGCGGTCATTTTCAATGACATAATCTTCGATCTTGTCTTTATTGGCTTCCAACGCTTCTTCAATTTCTTGCCATTCACCGAAAACAACGCCGGCATTCCCTGTAATAAACGTTTTCGCGCTTGCGCCAAAATCGATTCCTTCCAGGTTTCCTTTTATGTATACTTTAACAGGCGTTGATTTTTTGCTGTTTTGAATAAACGAAATGATTTCATTTGCATCCATCATCTTCATGGGCGATATCCTCCTTTACATCTCTATTCTTTTTTACTTTAGCAAAACAGAGATAATCGTGACAAGCATAAATTCATGGAACAAAATTTTGCAACACCTTCTGGAAGGCTTGTACCTGCGGAAGTTGCCATGCTGCTTCCGTGCTGATAAGCCATGTGTCTCTCGTCATTCGTTCACCATGCTTATCTTTTAGCGGAATCATATGAACAAGATGTTGCTCTCGGTCATCTAAAGCAATTTCCGGTAAAATGGCATAGCCAACCCCGTGATAAGCAAGCTGTTTGCATGTTTCGATTTGGTCGACGATGACCGTTCGCGGCGGCAGTGCTTGAAATTGCTCATGCCACCATTGTTGAATGTGCAGCGAATACGTCGAGTCGCTTTTAAATTGAATAAACGGCCGGTCGGTATGGCGCAACTGCTCCAAAGATTGAATTTCTTGATCTACTAAATATAACTGATCCGTAAATAAACGTGTCGCAATCCCGCTCCAATTTGGTTTTCCGCGAACAATTCCGAGTTGAAACCGGTTTTCATACATACCGCTTAAGACTTCGCTTGTCCATCCCGTTGTCAACGCCACATTTACATTTGGGTATAACATCATAAACGTTTTTAAAACTGCGGGAAGCCAATGCTGCGCAACAATGGAAACAACGGCTAGTGTTAATGTTCCACTTATTTGTCCGGCCAGTTGTTCGATCTCTTCTTTTACTTTGTTCGTTTTCTGCACTATTTCTTTCGCAAGCTGGACAATTTTTTCTCCCTCCGGTGTTAACAGTAAACCTCTCTGAGTCCGGACAAAGATTTTCATATTCCAGCTCGCTTCGATCGTCTGTAGTCGTTGGGACAATGCGGACTGAGTAACATAGAGTCGGGCTGCCGCTTTCCTCATATTTAATTCTTCCGCCAAAACGGTAAGTATTTCATATTCTGAAATATTCAAGCTATCACCCTTTTAATAAGTTTTTCTTATCATTCACGTACATTATTTCAATATTTTCTTATTGCTATAAAATGAATACAATAGCTGTAGAATGTTTAGGGAAAGGGGTTGCCTTGCATGGACTGGGTACTGTTTGTCCTCGTTGGGTTTGCTACTTCATTCGTTGGTACATTAGCTGGCGGCGGTGGCCTCATTGGCATGCCCGTTTTGCTTATGATTGGTGTTCCTATCCATCAGGCCATTTCCGCCGCTAAGTTTTCCAATACAATCAGCTCGTTTTCCAGCTTCTTCGTCCTATTTCACCAGCAAAGCATTCGTTGGAAACAGTTGTTGCTGATCATCCCTATTAGTCTCGGTGGGGGAGCAACAGGAGGAGCCATCGCCTCGCTGCTGTCTGAACGAACAATGACCATCATTGCCGTTATTTTGTTAATGTTCGCATTATGTTTGCAACTTTTCAAAAAACAGCCTGAGCAAGCAGCATCGGCTCCTACTCTCCCGAAAACCTTATATCCTATTCTTTACGGCATTAGCGTCTATGACGGAATGTTTGGGCCAGGCCAAGCAACAATGCTCATGTATGCTTATTTGCGCACCGGCATGGATTACTTATCCGCCATCGCGTTTACAAGATTTCAAACTTTTATTAGCTGCTTCGGAGCACTGACATCCTACTTATACAACGGGCATGTCAACTGGCATATCGCTCCTTTCTTAGCGATTGGATCATTCATCGGCGCACAATTATCGGTACGAGTAGCGAAAAAACTAAAGCAAAAACAGCTGCGCTTTTTATTGCACACCATTACCTTTCTGCTCATCGTTCAGCTTATTTTTAATATGGTTTATGATAATTAAGCTTTCGCAGCTGTTTATTCAATCGTTTAAGTATTTCTCGTCGTGTAAAAATTCCTTCAAAATAGCCGTCTTTATTTTCTACACAGACAAACGGGTGATTGACAATCAGTCCAATTCCTTTAACGATATCATCATCCAATAAAAGGCGCGGAATATCTTTATTCATCACTTCTTCGACTTTCATCGTTTCCAGCCGCTCAAACTCAATGCGTTCCAATCCTAAAATCGCATCCATAATCATCGTCATGCTAATTAATCCGTGAAGTTTATAGGAAGTGTCTAATACAGGAATAGCGGAGTAACCGGTTCTTGTTAATACTAATAACGCGTGATCCAAATAATTCCCCAGTTGGACGTGCGCTACTTTATCTGAAGGAATAAGAAACTGCGCCACCGTCATCTTGGCAAATTCTTTGTTTTCCAAAACTGTCATTCCTGTCTTCCGCCTTTCTCTTTTAGCGTTTTCCCCTCTTCAGTTTATCATATTTTATTGCTTCCCATAAAAAAATACTATCGCTTACTAGCAAGCGATAGTCCTATGTAAAATACTATGTTTCCTGAAGAAGACGGTCATACAAATGCAAAAGCTGTTGATAACGCCTTGCATCTACTTGCTTATCCCCATTTTCAATGTCAGCAATCTCACAGCGAACAAGCTCTAATGCATATTGTTGGGTAAACAAAAGATCCAAAAGCAAGCACTGCTCTTCATGCGATAATGTTTCAAGCACCAGCTTCCCCATTTTTCATTCCCCCTTTGCAAACTATATATATTCAGCACAAACGGAAAAAATTTATGAAAAAAAAAATCCTTCCTTGCCCGTAAAAGCTTTTATTGCCCGCCGTCCAAGCACATTTTGTTCTATTCACCCACACATAGCCGTTTATATGACGATAAAACAAAAAAAGAGCACTCCTTAATAGGACTGCTCCATTGCTTATTTGCCATATCCATAGCGTATCGCCAAATAAGAAATGACAATCACCGCCAGTAAAATAGGAAGCAAATACGCTAAGAAAACAGGATTACGCAAAAAGATATGCTGCTGCACGCCCTTTGGGATCGGGCCATCGAGCTCTTCCTGCCATTTTTGCTGGCGGCCGAGACGGTACGTGTAGACAAATCCGATAACGGCAATAAGAACGACAAGGATAGACAATACAAACATCAGTTGTGCCATTGTTTTTTCACCTCATGCTTACTTTGCCACGAGGAGAAAATTTTATACCCTTCTTTAATAATGGGCGTCGTGTTCGAATAAATAATTATACGATAAATCAATAAACAAGTAGTGCCGGTCGTCAATCGGGTACGAATACGTGCGGATCGTTTCCCCGGTTTCGATGTCGGCGTATAAATCGGATAAAATTCCCCGTTTGCGGGAGCGCATGCGAATAATATTTTCTAAAAAATACGGACGCCAGCTCCAATTTTTCATATAATATTGCGGCTCAAGCTCCCAGCGGTCACCGCGTTTAAACATATTGGCAGACTGCTGGAAGCCATCCTCGTCGCAAACATAAATGCGGAAACAAACATCATTCAGCTCATTCGCCAACAGAGAAATCAGTTCATTAAAATCCGTGACTTTCTTATATTTGGCCAAAAGCGCTGTCAGCCGCTGCTGAAACTGTTCGGAAATATGATAAAGCGTTTCTAGCTTTTTCTTTTCCTGCTGAATAAAATGATGGCATTCCTGACGCAGACGTTCCTTTAGCATATCGCGCGGCACCAATTCCGGAGAAGGTTCCGCCAAATAGTACCCTTGGTAATAGCGTCCGCCGTTTCGCCACGCGTATTGCAATTGAAAAGATGTTTCGATATCTTCGTATAAAAGCGTGGCGCCGATTTTGCGGGCTAGCAGCGAAATAGAATATAGAACGTCTTGATACGCTTGATGAACGGAAGTCTTCCGCAATTGACGCAAATCAATTTTCAAAATATCTGGCGACAGCACGCCGATTCTTTCTAAGTTGCTGCTATGCTCCCCAATATTGTCTACCGCAATTTTTATTCCATACGTACGGATATAGGTCAATAAATGGCTTAACTGATCTAAATCTCCTTTAAAATACTGCTCATTAATTTCGAGCACAATGCGTTCTAACGACAATCCTCTTGTTTCATATTGAAGAAGCAGCTGCAAAAACGAATCGGCACGGTCAAGCATCAATAAATTCGCATCACGATTTAAAAAAATAAGCGGTGTGTAATCATCGAGGGAGAGAAAATAATCAAGCGCTTTTTTGGTTACCACTTCATCTACTTCTAAACGGAATTCTTCCGGTATTGTCTCATCGTGGAAAAACGGACCTAAACTGACAACCCCTGTTTCAGACTGATATCTTCCTAATACTTCATAGCCAATGACACAATGTTCATCGGCGCTAAAAATAGCCTGATAGTATGGAAAAACTTGCTGCAAATTCGCCATTACATCTAACGCGTCCACCTTGCTCACCTCTTTTGCATACACCCTCTTTGTCTTCATTATATCATACGTCCACCTGGTTACTAAAATCTATAAAAATCGACTCATCGCGATGGAACCAGCCAAACTGCTTGCCGCTCGGATTCTCACCGAGTTCCATCAGGAAGGGAATTTCCCTTGTCATTCACCTGCTGTGAAAGACAACCCGTGGATCGCTGTCAGCGACGGCACCTGTCGCGCACCATTCCTTCCATCGGTCAGTACACGACAACGATTTTAGTAACCAGGCTACACCTCCTTCAGTTGAATTTGATACTGGTTCAGCCAGCAGAATTGGTGCAATATGTTCCATAATGACCATTCATGCTCTTGTTTGAAATTCTCGATTTTACGTAACATCATCGCGATATATTGGCGTTGTTTCTTGCCGCTTTTCGATTGCTTGTAGGATTCTTCCATCGACCCTAACACGGCAACCAAATGGCGTTTCACTTTCGTTTTTATGGTGTCCATGAGTTCTTTTGGCAATCGTTCACGATACCCTAATCCT